>JAKPQQ010000138.1 GCA_029557215.1 Fibrobacterota bacterium
AATCTGGCTCCTGGGCTGGTGATGTTCCATGACCCGCGTCGTTGCGAACGGACGCAGAGTCTAGAGAGAGGGGCGAATTATAGAAAAAGGTTTGTCAAGATTTGAGGGGGGTCGCAAGAGATTCTCTTACCCGCGGCTCCACCAAATCGACGACCTTCAACCGTAACGCCTTGATTGGCAGGATTTTACCGCTTTTTTGGCTGGGATGCCATGCGTTTGAACTTTTCAGGGCGCCTCCCCGGGTTCCCACCAGAATGCTCCCTTCCCCATTTACCCTTATGGTGGCTGAGGGGGGATTGTGCGGGAACCCGGGGCCGCCGTCCTGCGGGCTCGCCTGTTCGGCTCGGGCGAGGCATGCCTCGCCCCTACGGCGATGGCCGTAGGCCCTGCGGGTGGCTGGCGCGTTCGATACAATGACCTTCGGTCACCACTCAGGCCGCGGCGGCGTTGTTGTTCCGGTCTGAAATCTGTCGGAGGCGGAGTTGCGCAATGTGGTTGGAGCGCGCCGTTGGCTGAGTGGCGGCGAATCGCCGCTGTATCGAAGCCAACGGCCAGGGCTTCGACACGACTGCGCTGATCTGGGTGGAGCACAACAGATAACGCCTCCCCCGGGATCCCCGGAGGAGGCGTCGGATTGGACGGATTCCGTCGGAGCTGTCAGCGCTTGAGCTTGACGTCTTCGGCGACGCGGGAGGCGAAGTCGGGGACGGACATGGTGCCGAGGTCGGCGCCGCCGCGCTGGCGAACGGAAACGGCGCCCGAGGTGGCTTCCTTTTCGCCCACCACCAGGATGTACGGGAGGCGGCGGGTCTCGGCTTCGCGGATCTTGTAGCCCAGCTTCTGGTTCTGGTCGTCCACCACCACGCGCACGCCCGACTTCTTGAGGGTGGCGACCATGGTGTTGGCGGCTTCCAGATACTTTTCCGACACCGGGATCACCACGGCCTGCACCGGCGAAAGCCAGGTGGGGAAGGCGCCCGCGTAGTTTTCGATCAGGATGCCGATGAAACGTTCCAGCGAACCCAGGATGGCGCGGTGGAGCATGATGGGCCGGTGGCGCTGGCCGTCTTCGCCCACGTATTCCGCACCCAGGCGCTCGGGCAGGTTCGGGTCGACCTGGATGGTGCCGCACTGCCAGTGGCGCCCGATACAGTCCTTGAGCGTGAATTCCAGCTTGGGGCCGTAGAAGGCGCCTTCGCCGGGGTTCAGTTCGGTCTTGAGTCCGGCGTAGTCGCAGGCGTCGGCCAAGGCCTTCTCCACGCGATCCCAGCTTTCGTCGGAACCCACGCGCTTTTCCGGGCGCGTGCTGAACTTCACGATGACGTCGTGGAATCCGAAGTCGGCGTAGACCTCCTTGAGCAACTCGCAGAACGCGGCGACTTCGGGTCCGATCTGTTCCTCGGTGCAGAAGATGTGGGCGTCGTCCTGCACGAAGGCGCGCACGCGCATGATGCCGTGCAGCGTTCCCGAGGGCTCGTTGCGCACGCACGAGCCGAATTCGGCCATGCGCAGCGGAAGCTCGCGGTACGATCGCAATCCCTGGTTGAAGATCTGGATGTGCCCTGGGCAGTTCATGGGCTTGATCGCGTAGATCCGCTTTTCGGATTCCGTCACGAACATGTTGTCCTGGTACTTGTCCCAGTGGCCCGACTTCTCCCACATGACCTTGCTGGCCACGCTGGGGGTGTTGACTTCCACGTAGCCCGCGGCCTCGATCTTTTCGCGCACGTAGTTCTGCAGCGTGCGGTACAGCGCCCAACCCTGCGGGTGCCAGAAGATCATGCCCGGCATGTCGTCCTGCAGGTGGAACAGTTCCAGCTTCCTGCCGATCACGCGGTGGTCGCGCTTCTTGGCTTCTTCCAGGGCCGTCATGTGGGCGTCCAGAGCCTTCTTGTCGTGGAAGGCGGTGGCGTACAGCCGTTGCAACATGGGGCGCTTCTCGTCGCCGCGCCAGTAGGCGCCCGCCACGGAAAGCAGCTTCACGAACTTCAGGAATCCGGTGTGCGGCACGTGGGGGCCGCGGCACAGGTCGAAGAAGTTCCCCTGCGTGTAGTAGCTCACCGTGGGGTCGGTCCACTCGCGCATCATCTCGACCTTGTAGGGTTCGGCCTGCTCGCCCCACTTCTCGATGGCTTCCAGCCGATCGATGTCGGTGCGGTCGATGGACAGCTTTTGACCTGCAAGCTCCGACATCCGGGCTTCGATGGCCGGGAAGTCGTCGGGCGTGAACTTGTGGGTGCTGTCGATGTCGTAGTAGAAGCCGTTTTCGATCACCGGCCCGATCGCGAGCTTGGTGCCCGGGAACAGTTCCACGATGGCCTGGGCCATCAGGTGGGCGCTGGAGTGGCGCACGATCTCGAGCGATTCGGCGTCCTTGGAGGTCAGGATCTTGAACGATCCGGATTCGGGCAGCGGGCGTTTGAGGTCCCACTGCTTGCCGTTGACCACCACCGCGATAGCCGCGTCGGCCAGGCGCGGCGAAATCGACATGGCGATGTCCAGGCCGGTGGTGCCCGCAGTCACCTGCTTTTCCGAACCGTCGGGCAGTGTGAGCTTGAGCGTATCCATGGCCTGTTCTCCATTGTATTGGTGATTGCATCGCGCGAACCAACCGAGGCCGGCGCGAAGAACACCCAAGGTAGAAAGCGATGCGACAAGATGTCCCGGCTGGGCCGGGTGCCAACCCGGTGTAGGGGCGACCGCTGCGGCATCACAAGGCAGGCGGGGCACCTTCAGATGCCAGTCACGAATCGCCCGAAATCGGAAGGCACCAAAATCCGTCGCCACACCGCGCCAGGGATCCGCAGGGCCGCCGCAGGCGGGTGCCGCACCAACGTAGGGGTGGGGCATGCCCCACCCTGCAACGGAAGGCACCGACCGCGAGGGTAGCCCGCAGGACCCCGACCCCGGTTTCCCGCATTCCACCCCCTCCCGGCCTCCCCCTCCGCCATCCTTCGGATAAGGGGGAGGAAAATCAATGGGGTGGTGTGGGAACCCGGGGTGGCGCCCAATTCATTTTTGTTGCGATGGCCTGAAACGACAAACGCCTCCGGTGGGAACCGAAGGCGTTTGTGCATCGAGTGGGCTGTACTGGAATCGAACCAGTGACCCCTACCATGTCAAGGTAGTACTCTAACCAGCTGAGCTAACAGCCCGATGAGGGGAGTAAAGATAAGACAGGTTCGGGGCCTGTCAAGGACTCGCGCGCGGCAATCATGGCGAGACACGGCCCGAGATAGGTACAATGATGGTCATGGACAATCTACGCCTGGGAATGCTGCAGTACGATCCCGTCTGGTGCGACGTCGCCGCCAATCGCGCCCGGATCGAAGCGATGCTCCACGATTCGGCGGGCTGCGACCTTCTGGTGCTGCCCGAGATGTCGTTGACAGGTTTTTGCATGGAGTCGGGCAAGGCGCATCTGGAAGAGGCCGACCACGCGTGGTTCGCGGGGCTTACGCGCTCGTGGGACATGGGGATCGTCTACGGATGCGTGGAACAGGGCCACAACCGCATCGTGCTGCTGGGACGCGACGGCGGACGCGCAGGCACCTACGACAAGCGGCACCTGTTCGGGCTTGGGGGAGAGCCATCCAGTTACAAACCCGGACTGGACGCGCCCGTCTGGGAGTTCGAAGGTTGGAAGATCCGTCCGGCCATCTGCTACGACCTGCGGTTCTCCTACCACTTCTGGGAGGATGCGGCCGAAGTCGATCTGGCCCTGGTCCCGGCTTGCTGGCCGGGGACGAGGGAATCCCACTGGAAGGCGCTGCTCGCGGCGCGTGCGATCGAGAACCAGTTCTACGTGGCGGGCGTCAATCGCGTGGGCGAAGAACCGCAGATCCATTACCAGGGGGCGTCGACGATCGTCGACCCGAACGGGATGGTGGTCCACGACGCGGGTTCGGCGACCGGCGTGTTCGTGGAAGAGATCTCGCTGGAGAACGTGCGGCGCCAAAGAACGCGTTTTCCGTTCTTGGGGGACCGCCAGGAGCAGGAAAAGATCGTTCCCGTCATGATCAACCAGCCTTGGATGTAACTGGTTGCGAGACCCCCTATGTGTGCGGATTTTGGGGGGCAGGGGTTTGGCCAACGACAAGGTTCGTCGTCTTCGACCCTTGCCCGATTGGCGAATGAATACGATTTTTCCCTCCCTCACTGTATCAGGAGTATTCCATGACCGGCGTCATCGTCCGTGCCAACGAGTCTTTCGAAAAGGCTCTTCGCCGCTTTACCAAGACCTGCGAGAAGACCGGCATCATCTCGGACGTCAAGAAGAACCAGTACTACGAAAAGCCTTCCGAGAGCCGCAAGCGCCAGGAAAACGCAGCTCGTCGCAAGGCCGTGAAGGAAAATTCGGCCCGCAACCGGGGCTATTGAGATGTCCGTCTTCCTGAAATTGCAGGAGGACGTCAAGGAGGCGATGAGGGCGCGGGACCAGGAAAAACTCCTGGCGCTGCGTACTCTCACCGCCGACATCAAGAAGATCGCCATCGACGCGGGGCGTCGCGACCCTTCCGACGAGGATTGCATCGCGGCCGTCACCAAGGCCATCAAGCAGCGCGAGGATTCCGCCGCCCAGATGGAAGCCGGTGGTCGTCCGGAACTGGCCGAGCGCGAACGCGCCCAGGTGGACTGGATCCGCGCCTACCAGCCGGCCCAGTTGACCCCGGAAGAATTGGCCGACCTGGTCAAGAAGGTGATCGCCGAGACCGGTGCCGCTTCCAAGAAGGAAATGGGCAAGGTTTTGGGCGCCCTGATGCCCATGGTCAAAGGTCGCGCCGACGGAAAATCGGTGCAGGCCCTGGTCCAGTCGCTCTTGCCTTAAAGGCGGATTCCGACAGAAACGATTCGAAGGCCCGGGAACTCGTTCCCGGGCTTTTTCGCATTATGGCTTCGCGACGTTGGTTTTTGCTCGGACTGAAGTCCTCGCAGGGGTTCTGGCGTGGAGTTCCGGGGGGCATGCGAGGGTTTCTACCCGAGCGGAGAGTGATGCTTCCGCTGGTCCTTGATGTAGTTCACGACCGATTCGACACCTTCTGGGTTGACGCTAAACGCTCCGTATCCGTGCTGCCAGATGATCCCAGCCAGGGAAGGCCACGTTTCGCCAAGCCATCGAGATGTTCCACCTTTGACATGCTTGACCAAGCTTTCAAGCGCAACCTTCGGGTGCAACTTGATCAACAAGTGCGCATGGTTGTCCGCGCAACCACCCTGGATCAGGGAACAATCAAGGCTGCGGACGATTCCGCCGACATACGGAATGAGAAGACCTTCGATTTCCTCGGAGATCCAAGGGGCATTCCGGTGGGTGTGAAACCAGATATGGACAAACATCCGTACATCGCTAGACACCAGCATGATTGTAACAATCTGGCGTTTAGGCTCGGACTGAAGTCCTCGCAGGGCTCCTGAACGCAGGGGTTCTGGCGTGGAGTTCCGGGGGGCATGCGAGGGTTTCAACCCGAGCGTTGTTGTGGTTGTGAAGGCCGAGTTGTGCCATGTGGGCTTCGGACTAAAGTCCTCGCAGGGTTCCTGAACGAGAGGCAACGGCGGTGGTGTTTGGGGATCCTGCGAGGGTTTCAACCCGAGCCTCGTTGCGGACGGGACTGAAATCGATCGTCAGATCTCCAGGATCACCAGGGGTTTTTCGCCGGCGGGTGGCGCGTTGTCGTAGAGGATCAGCGAGACCTCGCAGCGTTTGTCGCGTTCGATGGAGATCAGCAGTCGGTCGCTGAAGCTGCGCGAGATGAAGAACCCGCGCCCGTGGTTGTCGAAGATCCCCAGCGGCAGGCCGTTGTCGTCGTGGGCCATCTGGCGGTGCAGCCAGTGGAGCACGGTGCTTCGTTCCAGCTTGCCCCCGAAATCCGTGATGGAGATGCCGCGCCGGTCGTCGCCCACGGCCAGGTCGATCCGCACCGCCCGGTCTTCGGGGATGACGAAATCGTGGCTCCAGGTCTCCTTGCGGTCGCCCGGGAAATCGAGGGTGCCGTAGTAGACTGCGTTGGTCAGGATCTCGTTGAGGATGGTGGCCAGGTGGTTCTTGCGCTTGTCGGGAGCGAAACCGGCAAGGCGATCGCACGCGTTCAGCAGATCCTGGTGGGTGCGCACCAGGAACGACTCCCGGGTGGCGATGTTGGACACGTGGCGATCCAGCCCGAAGATCTGGCGCGAGAGGAGGGCTTCCACGGTGCTGAGGACCTCGCCCACCGGGAACGGGACCGATTTGGTCAGGACGCACGAGAGCTCGTGGGTGACCAGTTGGTCGATGTATTCCTCCAGCGTGTGCGCCGTGAGGAGCACGCGATGGGTGTCGGGCGAGATCCGCTCGAGCTGGGAAAGGAATTCGATGCCGTTCATCCGGGGCATGGAGATGTCCGAAATGACCAGGTCGAAATGTTCCGCCTTCGCTTTTTCCAGCCCCGCCATTCCGTCCTCGGCCATGGACACGACGTGTCCGAACGGAACGAGGATCTCGCGCAGGGTGGACAGGATGGCAGGTTCGTCGTCGACGACGAGGATCCGCGGCATATCCATATGCTAGACCATCCATTCCGAAAAAACCAGAGGGATTCCGCGGTTTGGAACAGCTTCCGACCGCACGAGTTCCCAATCCGGAGAGTGCTCGATGGGATATACCAGAAATTGACTTGCAGCCCGGGCGCAGAGGCAGGTAGAATGGATAGGTGACCGAACCAGTTGCAGCGAGGACGGAGTTCGCCGTCCCGGAGGGAGACGCGGGTCAGAGGCTGGACAGGTATCTGAGGCGCGTGCTGCCCGAGGTCCCGCTTTCCAGGATCTTCCGCTTGCTGCGCAAAGGCGCGGTACGCGTGAACGGTCGGAAAGCCAAGGGCGAATCGCGCCTGGAAGCGGAAGACAAGATCTCGGTCGAGGTCGGTTCGGAGGAATTGCGCCAGGCACCGCCGGAGCGGGCCGCGGGCGGAGGGTTCCGCGGTCGCGTGGGAGTGGTCTTCGAGGACGACGACCTGCTGGTGCTGGACAAACCCGCCGGCATGGCGGTGCATCCAGGAACCGGGACTCCGCCGGGAACCACCCTCATCGAACGCGTGTGGCAGGAGTTGGGAGCGTCGGACAGCGTGTTCCAGCCGGCCTTGGCGCATCGACTGGACAGAGGAACGTCGGGGGTGGTGGTGGTCGCCAAGACCCGCAAGGCGCTCCTGGACGTGCAACGGCAGATCCAGGCCAAGGACACTCCCAAGGAGTACCTGGCGCTGGTGGAAGGCGTTCCTTCCAAGGCGTCGGGGTCGATCAAGGAAAAATTGGCGCGGGTGGATTCCAGGGATCGCGGCGCGAAATCGATCGTGGTGCGCGCCGACGAGGCGGGCCAGGAATCGGAAACCCGCTGGAAGATCCGCAGGAAGTTCGCCGGGTACGCCTTGCTGGACGTGCAGATCCTGTCGGGGCGGCTTCACCAGATCCGGGCCCACATGGCTTCGATCGGGCATCCGATCGCCGGCGACGACCGCTACGGGACCGCCAAGTTCCAAGGTCTCAAGCGACCGTTCCTGCACGCCGCCCGGCTCGGGTTGCGGCTGTACGGCCGCCAGGTGTTCTTCGAGGCGCCGCTGCCCAAGGATCTGGAGGCGGTCGTGGACAAGCTGGAGACTTCCGCGTGATCGAGCAGGATTCGCCGGAGTCTCCGGAAAACCGCCCGAAGCCGGCTCCCAACCGGTTGTTGGAGCTTTCACCCGGCCAGAAGCTGGGACGCTACGAGATCCTGGGCGAGATCGGACACGGCGGCATGGCCACCGTCTACCGGGCTCGCGACATCGAGCTGGAGCGGATCGTCGCCCTGAAGGTGCTGCCGGGATCGGTCACCCGCGACGACCGGTTCGTGTCCAGATTCCTGCACGAGGCCCGCACGGTGGCTCGCCTGTCGCACTCCAACATCGTGCAGGTCCACGACATCGGGCAGGATCGCGGAGCCTGGTACATCTCCATGGAGATGATCCACGGGCAGAATCTGGCCGAATACCAGAAGGACGAGACGCCCGCGCTGGAACAGTCGGTGCTGATCGCCGCCGAGATCGCCGAGGCGATCGCCTACACCCACGAGCACGGGGTGATGCACCGCGACCTCAAGCCGTCCAACGTGCTGATGCGCAACGACCAGCCGGTGGTGATCGACTTCGGCCTGTCCAAGGACATCTCGCTGGCCAACGGCGCTGGGCTCACCAACGAAGGCGAGATGATCGGATCGCCCGCCTACATGAGCCCGGAGCAGGCGCGCGGCGGCGAGATCGACCGCACCACCGACATCTGTTCGCTGGGGATCCTGCTCTACGAGCTGATCTCCTTCAAGAATCCGTACCTGGACCCCCGATCGTTCCACCAGACCGTGGTGAACGTGATCGCCGCCGATCCGGTGCCGCTGCGCCAGATGTGTCCGTGGGTGGACCAGGATCTGTCGGCGGTGGTCCACAAGGCGATGGCCCGCGACAAGGACGAACGCTATCCGTCGATGGGCGCCTTCGCCTCCGATCTTCGCGCCTGGCTCGCCGGTCGGCCGGTGTCGGTGCGGCGCCCCGGACTGGACAAGAGGATCCGCAATTTCTCCAAGGCGCACGCCGCCAAATTGTGGGTCGGGTTGGCCGCGACGCTGGTCGTGGCTTCCGGTTACGCCTGGTGGCGCGTCCAGAGCAGGCTGGCCAATTCCAGCTGGACCGTGGCGGTGGAAGAAACGTTCGATTCCCCGACGCCGGCGTTGGATTTCCAGTCCTACCGGATTTCCAGCGCGTCGGACACGGCTCCGACCCCGTCGAACGACTGGCGTGTGGAAAACGGGCGTCTGGTCTGCCGCACGGCGGGTACATCCATCTGCCGCACCCGCCAGGAATTCCCCGGCGACATGCGCCTGGAATTCGATGTCACCTCCATGGCGGGGGAAGTCCACGACTTCAACGCGTTCGTCTGCGGGGATCACCCCGCCGAGGCGGCGCGGTTCTACCTGGGACGCGGCGGAACCCTCCAGGCCGGGATCGAAGCCGCAGGCGAATCGCGCTGGTTGCCCCAGCGCGCGATGCTGGGGACCGAGCGCACCTACCATGTCGCGGTGGAACGCGATCGCGACATGCTGCGGTTGTGGGTGGACGGAAACCTCGTGGAAGAACGCCCGCTGGTGCAGCCCTTGTTGCCGCGAGGCGGCTGCCATGTCGGGTTCTTCAACTGGAACGGCCAGCTTTCGATCGACAATATCCGGATCCGCCGGCGCGCCGTGCCGCTACGCCCGGAGCCGACCGTGGTCGCCGACGCGCTGCTGGACATCGGGGAGCTGGACCGGGCCATGGACGCCTACCGGCTGGTGGCCCAGGCCTATCCGTCGCACCCGGCCGCCCAGGAGGCGCGTTTGCGACTGGGCACCGTGCTGTTCGCGCGCAACCAGCTCGCGCAGGCGCGAGACCTGTTCGTGGAGGTGGCCAGGCAGCCGGCCAACACGGACCTCCACGCTCGGGCGCTGCTTCTGCGCAGCATGGTCGAACAGAAGGCCGGCGACGGCGTGGCCTCGCTCAAATCGCTGCAATCGCTGGCGGAAGACGTGCCCCGGCATCCCGCGGTCATCGCGGGCATCCAGCTGCAGCTGGATCGCATGGAGCCTTGCCTGGATCTCTCGCAGCCCATGTACTTCGGGTGCGCCAGCGATGGCGAAACCGTGTTGCGTTCGCTGGCCAGGGCCGTGCCATCCCACCAGGCGCAGTTCGGGCCCCAGCACCTGCGCTTCGCCGAGGCCTTGCGGCTCTGGGCGGGAATCGCCGCCGACACCGGATTTTTGCGCACCGCGTTGCAGTTCTCGCGCTACTACCGCCGCGAATCTCCCGAGATCGCCGCGGGGCTGGAGATCATCGGGGCGCGCCACGAACGCGATGGGGGAAGGATCGACCTGGCGATCCGGATGCTGTCCGATGTGGTCGAATCGAAGGCCTACAGCGGATCGAACCGGGCCCGGCAGGAGGCCATGATCGAATTGGGCCGGACCCACGCCTGGGAAGGCCGGCTCGCCGAAGCCGAAAAGTGGTTCAAGCGGGTGGCGGAAAACGACGCGTCGGATTCCGACCTCGTGGCCAACGCGCAGTTCGAGTGGGGCGTGGCCACCGTGCTCGCCCGGCGCGACGCCAAGAACCGGTGGGATGCGGTGCTCTCCCGCACCGGAGCGCCCTGGATCCAAAGACAAGCGGCGCTCTTCCTGCGAGGGCAGATCGATTCGTCGACCCTGAGGGCGTCCTACCGTGGCAAGTCGGTTCCCGCCGCCGATGTCCCGTTGTTCCACGCCCTGGCCGCGCTCCAGCGCAACGATCTGGCCGCGTGGCATTCCAAGGTGGACGAATACGTGCGCGGGTTCCCGTGGTCCACGCAGCTGTGGGAATTGCGGCGCGTGTCGCAATGGGCCACCACCCGGACTCCCCGGCCGGTCGAGGCGGCGCGGAGGTAGATCCGTCCGGACTTGGGAATTCGGTCGCGCTTAGGTAGTCTGTGGTGCTGTGATCCGGATTCTGCACACGTCCGATTGGCACCTGGGACTCGAGCTGGGTGGACACGACCGCCTGGAAGAACAGCGCCGGTTCCTGGATTGGTTGCGCGCCGAGTGCGTCGCCCGGCAGGTCGACGCGCTGCTCGTGGCCGGCGACGTGTACGACGTGGTGAACCCTTCGGTGGCCGCCCAATCGCTGTTCGCCGAATTCCTGGTCGAATTCCGTCTGGCGCTGCCCGATGCGGCCGTGGTGGTGGTGGCGGGCAACCACGATTCCGGCGCCCGGCTGGAACTGCCATCGCCGTTCGCGAAGGTGTTGGGAAGGATCCATCTGGTGGGGGGAGTGGGCGGCGGAGAGGCCGGTTTGGAACGGCATCTGGTGGCGCTCGCGGGAAAGGACGGAGCCGACGCCGCATGGTGCCTGGCCGTGCCGTTCGTCCGTCCCGGGGACATCGAGTGCAAGGTAGGTCCCCAGGAAACGGTGGACCAGGCGTTCTCGCGGGCTATGGGCGAATTCTACCGCTCGCTCAAAGAGCTGGCCCGGCGACGGAATCCGTCGATACCTCTGGTGGCGATGGGGCACCTCACCCTGGCGGGGTCGGACAAGGCGGGATCGGAACGGATCCTGATCGGCGGCCTGGAATCGGTCGCGGTGTCGTCGCTGGCCGACGGCGCGGATTACGTGGCCTTGGGACACATCCACCGCTGCCAGACGGTGGGGAGCCCCAAGGTCAGGTACAGCGGTTCGCCCCTGGCCATGGACTTCGACGAACGTCGGCATGCCCACCGGGTGCTGCTGGTGGAGATCGACGGGCCGGGAACCGACCCCGCGACGACGCCGGTCGACGTGCCGGAATTCGTCCCCTTGCTGCGCTTTCCCGAACGGCCGGGATCCTGGAGCGACCTGGAAAAGGAAGTGACGGAATTCGACTGGTCCCGCTGGAACGAGGTCGCGCGCGACCTGCGGCCACTGGTGGAGATGCGGTTTTCGCCCGACGGATCCGAATCCGACCTGCGATCGCGCACCGAAGCGCTCTGCGCCGACCGGCCGTTCCGCCTGGTGGGGGCTCCCAGGATGCTCGGCACCGGCCTGGCGGACGGAAATCGGCAGACCCGGCCGCAAGCGCGCGACCTGGGTTCGGCCGAGGTCCCCATGGAACTGTTCGCGCGGCATTGGTCGCGCAGGAACGGGAGCCCGCCGCCTCCGGAAATGGTGGCCTGCTTCACGGAGATCCTCGACGGTCTTGCCGTGCAGGGGAAGCGCTAGATGCGGATCCTGGCCATCCGTGGGGCGAACATCGCCTCGCTGGAATCGTTCGATGTCGATTTCCGCAAAGAGCCCCTTGCGTCGGCGGGCATCTTCGCGATCACCGGGCCCACCGGATCGGGAAAGTCGAGCCTTCTGGACGCGATGTGCCTGGCGCTGTACCACAAGGCGCCCCGCCTGGAGGGAGTGTCGGGGCAGGAAGCCAAGGTGGCCAGCGGATTCGGGGAGATCGGGCAGGACGACATCCGCAACCTGATCCGCCGGGGGGCCTCCACGGGTTTCGCCGAGACCGATTTCCTGGGAATGGACGGAGCGGGGTACAGGGCGCGATGGGGGTATCGCGCCGGGAAACGATCGAACGCGGCGGCCCAGGAAGAGGTTTCGCTGGTGCGGCTTTCCGATGCGCAGGTCCTGGAAAACAAGAAGACCGACTGTCGGGATCGGATCTGCGCTCTGGTGGGGCTCACCTACGAACAGTTTTCACGGACCGTGCTTCTGGCCCAAGGCCGGTTCGCGGAATTCCTGCGCTCGCGCGAAGGCGAACGCGCCGAACTCCTGGAAAAACTGACGGGAACCGACATCTATTCCCGGATTTCCAAGGCAGTCTACGACCGGAAAGTTCTGGAGGAATCTGGCCGCAAGGAGATCGAATCCCGCCTTCAGGGGATCGCATCGCTTTCCGATGCGGACCGTTCGGCGAAGGAAGCCGAGCTCGCGCGGATCGAACAGGCCCTGCCGGAGCGGATCTCGCAGGAGACGGCGTCGCGGACGTTCCGGGAGACCGCCTCGAAGTGGACGGAATCCGTCATCGAATCGGGGGCGATCGCGCGCGCGCTGGAAACCGCCCGACCGGGTTCCAAGGCGGCGACCGAGGCGCTGGAGGGTTCCAGGCGCGAGTGGACGGATTTCCAGGCGTGGATGGCTCTCCGCGAGACCGAGATCCGCGAAGCGATGGTCCTGGATTCCAGGATCGATCTGTCGCGGTCGCGGGAGAAGGAAGCGGAAAAGCGCCATGCCGACGTTTCGCGCGGCCTCGATGCGCTGCGAGCCGAATGCTCGGATGTCGAGACCAGGATGCGGGCGCGCGAGGCGGCGTTGGCCGAAGTCGAACGATTCCTGGAATCCAGGGTGCGGTTGGGGCCGGTCGCCGAAGATTGGCAGCAATGCCGCACGTTGTTGGAATTGTGCGCAAAGGCGCGGGAGGAATCCTCGCGCCAGGCGACCATGGCGCAGGAAGCCAAGCGGGAGGTCGAGCGGCTGGCCCCCAAGGAAGAGGAACTGTCGCGCGAGGTGGCGCGTCGCGAGGTCGAGCTCGGGAACGCCACGTACGAATCTTTGGAGGCCGGGCGTCGCGTCGCGCAATCCAGTCTCGAAGCCTGGATGTCGGCGCGGGAACTGTTGGCACTGGATTCGGACGAACGTGCGATCCAGGCGCGGAGCCGTGATCTGGAGCGGGCGTTGGCCGCCGGTCGCGAGCGGGTTTCCTCTCTGGAACAAGGGTTGGTGGTGGTGCGCCGGATGCTGGACGCCACCCGGCTTGCGGCTTCGGAAAGCGTCGATTCGCTGCGGGCGAGCCTGGTCCGAGGCGAGCCCTGTCCGGTTTGCGGATCGCAGGAACATCGCTTCGGGGCTGGAGACAACCACCGCTTCCACGAGTTGGTCCTGGAACAGGCCGGGATGGTCGCGGATGCCGAAGCCGATCTGAAGACGGCATCGCTGGCGGTCGCCGCGATGGAGGCGGAATCCGTCCAGATCGCCAAGGACCTGGCGCGGATCGCCGCGGATCGACTCAAGAAAGGCGAACTTGCCGAGCCGTTCCGCCAGGAGATCGAGCGGATTCCCCAGGACGATCGGGTGTCGGTCGTGGCGGAACGTCTGGATGCGGCGAACGCGGAGTTGGCCGTCGCCGACGCGCGCCTGGGCGAATTCGCGCGTCTTGGCGCCTTGCGACAGGATTTGAACGAGCTGGGGAGGACCCTCGACGCCGACAGGAACCGGCTGCGCCAGGCGGAGCTCGAGATCGAAAGAACCGATGGCGAAGGCCGGTCGCACGCCGCCAGGCTCGACGAGAAGTTCGGTGGCGATCTTTGGCGCTCGAAATGGGAGACGGGGCCGGAGGCCAACCTGGCGACACTGGAACGACAGGTCCAGGACTACCGCGCCAAGCTCCAGGAACGCAACGACCTGGAGGTGGCCCAAGGCAAGGATCGCGTGCTTCTGGAAAGTCTTGGTCCGCAGATCGACGCCAAGGCTTCGGAGCTGGACGAGGTCCTGCGCGAATGGCAGGCGCTCCGCGAAGCCACCGCGGAGTCCTGCCGGGTCCGCGCCGGGATGCTGGAAGGCGCGAGCGTCGCGAAGGCTCAGGAGGAGGCGACCCGGCGCAAGGACGAGATCGCGTCGGAGCTCGAAAAACGTCAAACGGCGGCGGATGCATTGGCGGCGGAAATCCAGCGTCTGGAAGGCGCCTCCCGACGGAACGCGGCGGAACGCGCCGGATTGGATTCGAGGGTCGCCCAAGAGGGGCCTGAGGTGGCGGGGCTTGCGGATGCCGATTGGGAAGGCTGCATCGTGGAAGGCGCGCCGGATCCTGTCCGGGTCGCGGCTTTGGCGGACGCCGCGTCCCGCGTTTGCGAGGCGCGGGCCATGGAATGCCGCCACGACCAGGTGCGGATCCGGACCGAACTGTCCATCGACGACCGCGCCCGCGAGCAGGTCGGCGATCTGGCGGCGCGCCTGGAGGCGCAGGCCGCGATCGCGACACGGTGGGGGAATCTGTCGGCGGCCATCGGGTCGGCCGACGGCAAGGCGTTCCGCACCATCGCCCAGCAGTACACGCTCGAGGGGCTTCTGGCCGAGGCCAACCGGGAATTGTCGATCATCACGCCGCGCTATTCGCTGCGGATGCTCGGAGAATCGATGCATTTCGGGGTGGTGGACCACGATTCGTTCGGCGAGCTGCGGCCGGTGCACACGCTGTCGGGCGGCGAATCGTTCATCGTTTCGCTTTCGCTGGCGTTGGGGCTCTCGCGCATGGCCGGCGGGGATCTCGCGGTGGAATCGCTGTTCATCGACGAAGGGTTCGGGACGTTGGATTCCGACACCTTGCGTTGCGTGATGGCGGCGCTTTCCAGCCTGCATTCCCAGGGCCGCAAGGTGGGGCTGATCACCCACGTGGAGGAGATGAAGGAACAGATCCCGGTGCGCATCGAAGTGGCGAAGCTGGGCCAGGGCGCGAGCCGGATCGAGGTCCGAGGTTGATCTGGTTGCCGCTGGTGTTCGTGATGGCGGGGGATTCGACCGGGGACACGGTGACAAATCCCGACTCCATGCCGGGGCCGTGGTCCGACTCGGCGACGATCGTGACGGACGCTTCGGATTCGCTCGGAAGTCCGGATTCGCTCGAGGTGCGGCGGATGGCCACCACCATCGTCAAGGGCGAGCGCCGATTCCGGCGCGAAGAGGAGATCGATCGGACGATCTGGTCCAAGCCTGCTCCGATGGGGCTTCCCGGTGCGCTGGAGGCGCTTCGCGAGCAACCGGGCGTGGCGTTTTCCGGAGATCTGTCGGGACGTTTTTCCGCACTCGGGATGCCGATGGAAGGGAGCGCGGTCACATGGGATGGAGCCCCCATCCTGTGGCCGTGGCATTTCGGAGGATTGTTCGGCGTGCTCGACGATTGGGCCGTAGGGGAGGTGGACTGGCGGGCGAACTCGGATGCGGCATCGCCGGCGCATGGCGGTGGATGGCTGGAGACCCGCAGCCGGGCGTGGAGCGATTCGGACCAGGTCCACGCGGCGGCGAGATTGGGCTTCGTCGCCGGAGGCGCGGCCGCGTGGGGGCGACGCGGCGATTGGGGTTGGCAGTTCTGCGCGCGGCGCACCTGGTTGGACTACGCGCTCGGATTGGCAAGGGATCGTGGATGGACCGAGCAGGAAATGGATGTTCGGTTCCAGGACGCGGCGGCGGTCGGATCCTGGCGCCATGGGGCGTGGAAGGCTTCGGTGGGTTGGTTCGGGTCGGAAGATTCTTTGGGAATCGGCCTTGCCGAGGGGAGCGACCCGCTGGGGATCTCCTGGAGGAACATCGCGATTCCGGTCGGGATCGATTGGCGCGAAGGTCCGTGGAAGATCGGGATGAAGGGAAGCTGGTCGCGCTATCGGCGCGTCGACAGCGATCTTCCTTCGGCGGACACCCTGGTCCGGAAGCGGATGTCGATCGACGCCGGTCACGCCATCGGCGCAGGCGCGGTGCTCGAATTCGGAGCGAGCTTGGATGCCTACGAATCGACGCATCGGGTCGACGAGGGGAAATGGACCGAAGGTTGGTTTGGAGATTCCGAGGCGTTGGTTCTCCAGCAACATGTCGGAATCCGTCAACGAGGCGCCGATTGGGAGTGTTCCATCTGGGCGGGAGGGGCGAAGACTTCGCGCGAGATCTTCGCCCCGCAGGTCGGGTTCGCGGCCTCCAGGGAAACGGGAGACTGGGTGCTGGAGGTTTCGGGGGAGCGGAGGATCGTTCCGCTGTCGACGCTGGACCAGTCGCGAAGGCAGCTGGAGGCCGTTTCTCCGGCTTGGATCCTGGTGCCGGGCGACGCGTCGCGAACGACGGGGATCCATGGGGGAGCTTCCCGCCGATCGGCGATCGGCGCGGAAGGATGGAACGCCGACTTACGGGCATCGGGATGGGTTCGGATCCACGAAGGCGCATGGGACTGGGAGCTGGTGGAGGATCGGACATCCGTCCAGGACCGCTGGGAGGTGTCGCGCTCCGACGGATGGAGCGCGGGCCTCGAAATCGGGGGCGGGATCTCTTCGATGCGCCTGGATCTGCAAGCAAGGCAGATCTTGTCCATGGATGTCCTGCGAAGGCGCCCGCAGGACGGATGGTCGTATCCGTCCCGATGGGCCCCGTGGGACCAGAGATGGAGGACCGAATTGCGCGGTTCGTGGAGCTGGATCGGATCCGTCGCGGGAAAGCCGGGAGTCTTTTCCTGGAATTCGGACCTCGTCTACAGGATCTCCAGCGGAGTCCTGCGGAGCAAGCTGGCGAGCGGAGGGATCGTCCATCTGGACCAGCCCGCCAATTCGTCCGGCATCATCAAGGCAAACGATGTCTTCGCGCGACACCGTACGCCGTATTTCCGGTTGGATCTCACGCCGGTGCGGATCGGGCGCGAAGGACGCTGGTCGTTCTGGTGGACCTTGGTGAACGTGACGAACGAAACGAATCTTCTGGGTTGGGCCGACGATCGCCAGGATGCGCGCGCCGAGCCGATCTCCCAGATTCCGTTCCTGCCGGTGGTGTTCGGTGCCCAGATCGAAATTTGAAATCCCGGCCACGGCGTTTGTCCTTCTTGCCGTTCTCGTCGCGTGCGACGCCATGCGGGTTCCGGTTCCCGAGTCGCCGCCGGCACCGATCCGCGGCATCATGACCGGGTTCGTCGTTCCGGGATGGCCTGCGAAAATCAGGTTCGTCCGTCCGTTCCTGGCGAGCGAACGGAAATTGTCTCCCGAGTTCTGGATCGATCCGAAGGCCTCGCGGGCCGGGATCACCTGCGGAGAAGGCGACACGGGGCTTCCGGTCGTCTCGTTCCAGTGGAACGGAACCGTTTCCGAATTGGCGATCGGGCCGTTTCGCGAGGGATCCGATTGCCGGTTGCGAGGAACCGTGCGTTGGAATGGATCCACGCCCCTGGTGGCCGCCGACGACCGGTTCGTCTCGGAAGAATTCGACATCCTCCCTCAATCCACGGATTCCCTTCGGCTGGGGCGCGCTGTTCGGGGAAACTTGGAACTGCGATGGCCCAAGCTGGCGCGTTCGTCATCGGACTCGCTCGAATCGTGGGCGGCGGTTCCCGAATCGGTCGTGGCCTTCGCCAAGGACTGGGGTCGGATCTGTTCCCTGCGCGGTTCCACGACCAATCGTTTCCTGAAGCTGGATGGGATCGTGCATGACGCCTATCGCTGGCGCGATCCAGATACATCCGATATCCGCGAGGTGATGGCGGGAGTCGCCCTGGCGCAGGCGGTCTTTTCTTCTGGAGATTCGATCTGGTTGCCGCTGGGGAGAAGATCCGCGATCTACGCGACCCTGACCGGGACGACCGGACCACGAGGCCTGCACGAGGTCGTATCCAGGCTGGGCAACAGGTCCGGTCGGTATTCCGATCCCAACAGTTGGCAAGTCGGTGCTTGGAGCACCGATGCCGAATCCGGAAAGGGATTCGTGTTCCTGCTTTCCGCCGAGGCGGCTCCGGCCAGTTCGAGCACAGGAACGCGGACGTTGCTGTCGATTTCCGGCACCTGCCCGGCCTACCAGGACTGGCGAGAGAGGGGAGCGACCGATCGATCGCAAAGGCCGTCGGGAAATGTCGCCCCGTTCGATGGCTACCTGTGCGCCGCGGTTCCTGATACCTTGTCGTTCCCCGAAGGCGATATCGTGCTGGTCCCCGGGCCAACGGGAATCGTCGCCCCCGGCACTACTTTGTTGCACGTGGAGAAGGAGCAACCATGACGACTACGGCGATCCAGACCCGCGCGGTGGTCAAGCGCTACGGGAGCCTCGTGGCCGTGGGCGGGGTGGATCTTTCGATCGCCCCGGGCGAAGGCGTGGCCCTTTTGGGCCCCAACGGCGCCGGCAAGACCACCTTGGTGGAGATGATCGAAGGGCTGATCCATCCCGACGAGGGCGAGGTCCTGGTGGAGGGATTGGATTGGAAGCACCACGCGACCCGCATCCGCGGGCGCCTGGGCACCTGCCTGCAGGACGCGAAGCTGCCCGAACGGCTGCGGGTGGACGAAACCCTGGTGCTGTTCAGTTCGTTCCACGGCCGCGGGAAGGATCGCGCCGAAGAACTCCTGGAACTGGTGGACCTGGGAGCCAGCCGCAAGCAGCTGACGGGCAAGCTCTCCGGCGGGCAACGACAAAGATTGGCGTTGGCTTGCGCGATCGCGGGAGGGCCCAGGATCCTGATCCTGGACGAGCCCACCACCGGGGTGGATCCCGCCGCGCGCCGCCAGATCTGGGACATCCTCAAGGCCCTGCGCGCGCAAGGGGCGACGTTGCTCCTCACCACGCATTTCATGGACGAGGCCGAATTCCTGTGCGACCGGGTCGTGCTCCTGGAACACGGACGCATCCTGGAGCAGGGAACGGTTCCCGAACTCCTGGAACGGGGCGGGGCGACTTCGCTCGACGACCTGTTCCTCAAGCTGGCCGGCCGGAGGATCCTCGAATGAACCACGGACTTCCATTCCGCCTGCGCCTGCGCGCCTTGTTCCTTCTGACCAAGGCGCACCTGCTCGAGTTCTTCCGGGAGCCAGGCATCCTGTTCTGGTCGTTCGGATTCCCGATCCTGCTGTCGTGGGCGCTGGGGATGGCGTTCCTGTCGCCCAAGCAGGTCAAGACCACCCTGATCGTCTCAAAGACGGATTCCGTCGCGGTGCGCGTCGCGGTCCCCGACTCGGCCTCCATCGCGCTCGTGGCGCTGGAAGGCGACGACGCCCTGCGCGCGCTGCGGCGCGGCGAGGCGACGGGGAGCATCTCGCTGGCGCGGGACGGAATCCGCCTCCAGCTCGACACGACGACCCAGGAAGGGATCATGGCGCGCCTGCTCGTGGAGCGCAGCGCGTCGCGCGGTCTCCTGGAATCGATCACGGTCCGGGATCCTCCCGCCAGGGCGGGAAACTACGCGGACTTCCTCCTGCCGGGCATGCTGGGGCTGGGGCTCATGAACGGCTGCATCTGGGGGATCGGGTTCGCGCTCATGGACCTGCGCCTGCGAAAGCTGCTGCGCCTGTTCGCGTCCACGCCGCTCTCGCGCGTCGACATCCTGCTTTCCGTGGCGCTGGCGCGCGCGACCACGCTTCCCTTGGAGAGCGTCTGCCTGTGGGGGTTCGGCGCGATCGTGTTCGGCGTGGCCATGCACGGCAACTGGTTCCTGTTCGTCGGTTCGGCGGCGGCGTCCTGCGTGGCCTTCGCGGGGCTCGGGATCCTGGGGGCCAGCCGCGTGGGCCACATGCAGGCCGCCTACGGGATCGTCAACGCGCTCACCATCCCGATGACCATCCTGTCGGGCGTCTTCTTTTCCTGGACCAAGTTCCCCCTCTGGCTGCAGCCGGTGGTGGAATACCTGCCGTTGACGCTGGCCTGCGACGCGTTGCGCGCGGTCAGCGCCGAAGGCGCGGGGCTCGCGCAGGTCGGGGGCAAGCTCGCGATCCTGATGGCCTGGGGCGCCGTGACGGGAATCGTCGGACTCCGGCTGTTCCGCTGGCGCTGACCGGCGCCGGAAGTCAGCGCATCCACAGCCGTCGCAGGATCCCGCGACGGCCGCCGGCGGACAGGACCACGACCACCTGGGTCGTGGGCGCCGAGAGGGCGAAGCCGCGGACGTAGGTTCCCGGATCCATCTCTTCGTCCACCAAACCAGCCAATTTCCGTCCGCGCAGGTCGAACACGTCGATCTTCACCCGGACGCGCCCCATCTCGTCGGGGAGGCTCCATCCCAGATCGCGCCCCAGGTTCCGGAGTCCGAACCGTCGCGGGATGTCCCGGTTCGCCGGTGCGGCGCCTGCCAGGATCTGGAAATCCCGCCGCGGTTCGTCGCCCACCGCGAAATCCATGCGGGACGCGAACGGCAGCCAGCGCCCGGACTTGTCGTCCCGCACCCACAGGGGAATCGCCGTGTCGGTTCCGGATCTGGCGAGATCCAGGGCCAGGGGGACCTGGGGCCGCAGGCCGTCGACATGGATCGTCCAGGTCGAACCCGTGTCGGAGTAGGGGCGCACGTCGGCAAGGAAGGGAAGGGTCGAGCCGGATCCGGACGGCGCTGGGAGGAACACGCGCAGAGCGACGGGGCTGGGCGGAAGCGGGGACGCGCCCGACGCGTCGAATCCACCCCAGATGCGCGCGGTCGTGTCGGCGGCTTGGGATGCCCGCACGGAAAACCGCATGCGAGAAGCCTGGTCGGCGTTCCTGGGCGCGAATTCCCCGGAGGGGATGGATGGAACCAGAAGCCGGAGCGGTCGTCCGGTGGAGTTGTGGACGGCCACGCCCTGCCAGGCGGGCCACGACATGGTGGTGTCGGGAATCGTCCAATCCTGCTCCGATCCGCGGAACCGGTAGGGGCCGGAGATCGCGAGGGTGTCCAGTCCCGAAAGCCGGCGAACCTGCCGCCAGCTCACGTCGAACCCGAGTGGGTTCCCGACCAGGTTCCATCCCGGATCGAGGTCGATTCTGACAGGATCCGTCACGGGGGGCGTCCATCCACCGGAGATCCACTGGACGAGGTCGGCCTTGCGGGTGCGCACCCAGAAGCCGCGACCTCGGGCATCGCGCGGGGAGCCTTCCAGGATCTCGACGAAATCCGTCGTGTCAATGGAATAGGCGCGCCAGCGCTTGGGATTGTCGGGTCCCCATTGGCTCCGGAACGAGGCGTGGGCGCTCCCGGCGCCGGAGGTGTAGGGGAGCGCGACGAGTTCGTAGCGGTCTTCGCTGCGGGGCGCGGTGGCGCGAAGGGTGTCCAGCTGCACCACGATGTCGCGCGCTCCGCCGCGGACCGTCGAGCGCGCGTCGCGGCCTTCCATCCAGACCCGACCGCCCAGGGGCAGATGGGCCTTGGCGAGCTGGAGCGTCCCGTGGATGGAATCGCCGCGGACCAGGAGGGAGCAGACGGCGGTCGCGTTTCCGGCCTTCAGCAGACACAGGTGCGAACCGGTTTCCGCCACGTTGTCGAACAGCCTCCAATCGATGCGGATGGATTGGCCGGTCCGGACCGAGTCGCCGGAAAACGTCGAGGAGACCGCGGGCGCGAGGGTGTCGTATCCGAGCCAGTAGGTGCGGCCATCCAGGGCGTGGATGCTCAGGGAGGAGTTCGACAGGAGCCTCGCGGGCGATTCGTGGATGATTCCCGCGGAATCCTTCCAGTAGACCGACGGCGTGCCGTGCAGCGTCCGTACCGGCGCGGGGACCAGGGCCGACGGGAGTTCCAACCGGATGGAATCCGACCCGACCGTGCCTCCGACCAGCATGACCGCGGTGTCGGCTCCGGCGATGCCGCCACCCAGAGTGGAATCGACGACGACGACGGCGACGCGCCTTGGCGTGGTGGATGGAGGGATCGTCGCGACCACCCCGTGGCCGACGCGAATCACGACGGAATCCGTCCCAGGTGCCAGGAGGGTGTCCAGGGGCGAGACGATCAACCAGGCGGAGTCTCCGGTTCCGGATCCGAGGGCGACCACCATGGAGCTTCCCGATTCCCTCGAGGTCACGCGGCCCGCTTCCAGGATGCCAAGATCGCGCGTCCAGCTCCAGGACAGGTCGTCCATCGCCACGGTGGTGTCCTGGCCGCTGCCGGATTTCGCGGCGACCGAGAAACTCGCGGTGTCGCCGGGGCGCATGCGGAGCGTGTCGGGTCGGATCGCGAAACTCAACGGTGGCAAGATCCGGATCGTGAACGAAGCCTCGGCGCTGGAATCGGTTCCGCCGTTCGCGGTTCCCCCGTCGTCGCCCAACCGGACAAGAACCGTCGCGGTTCCGACCGCTCCCGCAGCGGGGGTGTAGGTGAGTGTTCCGGTGGCCGAGATGGCGGGCTGGGTGGAGAAGAGCGTGTTGTTGTCGTTGGAGACCCTGAATCCCATGTTCTGTCCGGATTCGTCGGCGGGGCCTCTGGAAATGGACGTCGCCCAGTTCTCGATCGTCCGGGACGACGAGTTCTGCAAGGTGCTTTGATCGCTTCCCTTGGCGAAGCCGGGGGCGTCGTTCACCGGGGTCACGGTGATGGAAAAGGTCTGGATCGCGCTGGAATCGACACTGCCGTTGGCGGTTCCGCCGTCGTCGCCCAACCGGACGGAAACCGTCGCGCTGCCGTTGGCGTCGTCGGCGGGTGTGTAGGTGAGGGTGCCTTCGGGCGAGATCGCGGGCTGCCCGGAAAAAAGCGCGTTGTTGTCGTTGGAGACCCGGAACCCCACGTTCTGGGAGGATTCGAGGGGCGAACCCTTGGAGATCGCGGTGGCCCATCCCGGGACGGTCCGGAGTCCGGCGTCTTCCAGGGCGGTCTGGTCGGCGCCCTTGGTGAACGATGGAGGCTGGTTCACGGGGGTCACGACGATTCGGAAGGTGTCGACGGAACTGGAATCGACGCCGCCGTTGGCGGTTCCACCGTCGTCGCCCAACCGGACAAGAACCGTCGCGGTTCCGACCGCTCCCGCAGCGGGGGTGTAGGTGAGTGTTCCGGTGGCCGAGATGGCGGGCTGGGTGGAGAAGAGCGTGTTGTTGTCG
>JAKPQQ010000154.1 GCA_029557215.1 Fibrobacterota bacterium
GACCAGGCCCAGCTCGAGCAGAAGCTCCAACGCCTTCTTGACCTCGGCTTCGGAGATCTGGGGGCGCAGGCGTTCGGCCAGGGCCGTGGGATTGGCGTTTCCATCCACGACCTCAAGGAGGGAACGCACCGCGACGATCCACCAGTCGCGGAAGTAGGCCAGTTCGTTTTCGCCGAGCTGGCGGTTGGCGACGTCGCGCAGGGCCAGCGCCTTTTCGAGGATCTCGTGCCGGGCTTGGGGGTTCTTTTCCCGGGCGTAGGCGACCAGCTGCACGAAGTATTCGGCGGCTCGTCCTGTGAGGTTCAGGTATTCGATCGCCCTGGATTGGCAACGTGCCGGCAGATGGGCGTCCTTTTGCAGGATGCGGAAGATGTTGCTGGTGTCCTGGCCCAGCGCTTCGGCCATCATGCGATAGGAATACAGAGGGGACGCGGCCTTGCGTTCTTCGAAGGCGTCTCTCAGCAGGTCCCGGTAGTCCAGGTAGTCGAAGATGGAACGCATGTTCAATCCAAGCTAGAATCGATGGATGATCCACATGAGATGTCCATGTGAGTAAGATCGATCCTGGCGTCGTGCTCGTGTGAAAAGATGATGACCCCGCTGTTGCTGTTCTTACAAAAACGGTTCTTTCAAGGACTTGCGGCCCCGGGGATCGCGCCGCTTGCGATCGATGTTCCCGGGAACCGGAGAGCCACCTGGTCGCGGAGCATCCCGGGCACGTGACACTCGGCCGAACACGTGGGCGTCGCAGTCGTTCGAGAATGGCATCCAGGCCGAAAGCGACAGGACATGGCGCACGATCGAGCCGACGGGCGTCCAGGGGCGCACCGTCCCCGCTTCGGATTCGCCAGGAAGTCCGCTCCGGTCTACCGCAGATCGTCTCTCACGATGCCGTGGAAGCGGATGTCGTCGATCCACATCCCGGTTCCGGAATCGAGATGGAATGCGATGTAGTTGATGGAATCCCGCAGGGCGAGCCATCCGACGTTGCCGAACTGGTTGTCGGAGGGATCGAAGTCCTCGGGGCGCACCACGATGCGGGTCCAGGACGAGGTGAGGACGCGGGCGGTCCAGGCTCTCCGGGGCAGGATGCTGTCGATGCGGCCGCGGGCCATGCGACCCATCTGGACGCTGTCCAGGGCTTCGAAGGTGAGCCAGAGCCGTCCCGTGCCCTTGGCCCACAGCTCGAGCGAATCGAGGGCGCGGAAGCTGCGGAAGGATCTGGAGATCTGGGTGGCCGCCAGAAGGCTCCGCTCGCCGGTGCATTGGTTGGCGTTGCAGCCGACACGCAGCGCGGATCCGGTACGTCCGTTGTCCGCGCCGACCAGCCCCGAGTTCATGACGGCGCCGCCGAGGTACCAGAAGGAGGAATCGGGAAGTCGGTTGTGGAGCAGGTTCCCTGCTTCGAAGTCGTCCACCAGGATCGAGGACCAGGCGACCCTCAGGTCGGCCGGAATCCCTCTCCAGACGGCGGCGGGCGAGGAGCGGTTCGCGGCCGGAAGCCCAGTGCGCACCAGGAGTTTCGCGCCGTGCTCCCTGTTCCAGGGGTCGATCCGCACGCGCAGCCTGCCGCGGGAGAGCGAGGGCTCCCATGCCAGGAGGTCGAAGGAGAGCGGATTCTCGCTCTGGTCGACCACGTCGAGGTCGCGTCCGTCGGCACGGGTCGCCGAAAAGTCGTAGTTGGAGGAATCGAGGCGCACGGTGG
>JAKPQQ010000160.1 GCA_029557215.1 Fibrobacterota bacterium
TCCGAGCCGGTCGCCACCCAGAGATCGGCCGCCGACAAGGCCGCCGAGACCACCGCGTCGATCGCCCTGATCGGAAAGCGCGTCAGTTTCCGCGACACCTCGGCCGAACTCGACGGATCGAAGGACGCGGAATGGACCTTCACCGCCGCGGCCGGATCGATCGGACAGATCCTGGATTCGACGGGAACCGTCGTGCATTCCTTCTCCGTCGACGCCGTGGGCGGCGACGGCAAGGCGATCATGGACGAGGAATCGGGAACCGGCAAGTACGCCTGGAACGGCAAGATCAACAACCAGGATCTGCCCCAGGGCACCTACCACCTGCGGATCGTCGATCCGACGGCGACCACCACCATGGGCACGACCTTCCGGGAAGTCGATGTCGAAGGGATCGTCTTCGACGCCCAAGGCAACCCCAAGCTCGTTTCGGAGAACGGCTACTGGTCGTTCTCCGATCTCTTCACCATCTGACTCCGCTCCACGGCCTCTCCAGGAGAACCTCCACCATGATGCGCTCGCTTTTTTCCGGCATCACCGGGCTCAAGAGCCTCCAGTCCAACATGGACGTCATCGGCAACAACATCTCGAACGTGAACACGACGGGATTCAAGGCCGGACGCATGACGTTCCAGGAATCCCTCAACCAGACCATGTCCGGCGCCACCCGACCAGGGGGATTGGGCATGGGGACCGGCGGCACCAACCCGCTCCAGATCGGGTTGGGCGCCAACGTGGCCTCGGTGGACACCCAGTACTCGCAGGGCAACCTGGAACGGACCGGACAGACCACCGACCTCGCGATCCAGGGGAACGCGTTCTTCGTGGTCGGCGCCGGCGACGAGACCTTCTACACCCGCAACGGCGCGTTCTCGCTGGACTCGAACGGCCATCTGGTCATGCCGGGCAACGGCCTCATCCTGCAGGGGTTCAACGCCGACGACGACGGGAACATCCCCGTCACCGCCGTGCGGGACGACATCACGATCCCCTTCAACACCTCCGCCCCGGCCCGCGCCACCACCACCGTGGATTTCGCCAGGAACCTCGATTCGGACAGCGCAGCCGAAGGCACCATCACCCACACCAGCCGGTTCCTGGCCCCCACCGACGGCAGCGTCCGGGCGACCGCGGCCAGCGCTCCCGATGGAAGATCCCTGGAAATCCAATCCGGCGACCGCTTGACGTTTTCCGCCACCCACGCCACGAGCGGCCTGCCGGTCTCCACCACGTTCCTCGTCACGGATACGACCACGATGGACGACATCGCCGCCGCCATCGAAACCTTCGCCCAGACCACCGCGGGATCGGGAGCCTCCATCGCGTTCGACAACGGCGGCACCGGTCGGCTCCAGACCACCGTGGCCGGCAACTCGCTGCGAAACCTCTCGGTGTCGTCCAACCGGCCCATCTCCAGCTCCCGCGTGGCCGCGGCGTTCTTCTTCCCCACGACGGTCGCCAACGGCCAGACATCCTATTCCGGAACATTCCTCCGACCGGCGGTGGCCACCGACCTGCTCTCCAACGTGTTCAGCGCTTCGGGACAACCCCTGGGCCGCGATCCGGTCACGGGAGTGGAAAAGGGCCTGCAGAACGGGGACGAGATCAACTTCGCCGGCGCGATCGGCGGAGTGACCACATCCGCCACCAGCCTCGTCTACAACAGCGCCAGCACGACCATGCAGGACCTGATCACCGCGATGCGCAACCAGCTCCATCTG
>JAKPQQ010000162.1 GCA_029557215.1 Fibrobacterota bacterium
GTTCCCCAGTCGTACTTCGTGTCGCCGCAGCCGCGGCCCATGAAGCTCTCGGCGCCCACCGACGACGTGCCCGTGACCGTGCAGTTGGGGTAGGCGAAGGTCACGGCGTCCACCGAAGGGTCCATTCCCCGCAACGTCGAGGCCATGGTCGACACGTTGCTGTTGTTGGGCGTTTGGTGATCGGAGGTGTGGTTGGCCAGTTCGTGTCCGTTCTTGGCCACGGTGGTCCATTGGGTCTTCGAGCCCGGGAACGAATACATGTTCGTGATGAAGAACGTCGCCTTGAGCCCGAGGCCGTCGAGCTGGGGGATCAGGTTGGGCAACTGGGTGTTCCGTGCGTCGTCGTAGGTGAAGCTCACGGCTCCCGGGTAGCCGTTCCATGGGACGGTGGTGACGGGTGCTGCAAACGAGGTGGCGGCCCCCAGCAGGAGCAGGCCGCTCCGCAGGCTCGATATCGAGATGTTCATGTTCGGTACCTTGGAAGGGATATGTTCTGTTGACTATCGGAGTGGGGGGGTGAGGCCTGTGGTGGTCGCATCGCCGCTGCGGGCCGAGACCACGAAAGTGGAGCGGGCGCCGGAGGGGATCGCGAGCTGCGAGCCGCTTCCCTTCGCGATCAGGCGCCCTGACAGATTCCGTACTTCGATGCGCTCCTGGGGAGCATCGAAGGAGAGGATGGTCGCGCCGCCGCTCCTGGACAGGTGCCAGGAGGAAGCGCTGGACGCGCGGGTTCCCACGCGCGTGGAAGGGGGCATGGCCTTGAGCATGGCCGCGGCGTAGCGCTTGCCGAACTCGCGGTAGCCCTTGGCCGTGAAGTGGTAGTTGTCGCTTGCCTTGTCCAGATCCTTGGCCGAGACGACGTACCCTTTGGGAAGGGCCTTGGCGAGCTCGGCGACGTAGGTGTTGTGGGCACCGCAGCAGCCGTCGTAGCGCAGTTCGCCCGCGAGGAACGGGACGTCGCCGATGTTCACGTCCTTCTTTAGGTTGTCGACGATGCCCTTGACCTTGCCCACCCAGGTCTTGCGGGCCGAATCCCTCCAGTCGGCTTCGCCCTGGTGGAACAGGATTCCCTTGAGGGCGCCCTTCTTCTGGGCGATCCTGATTTTTTCCACCATCAGCGGGTAGGCGCTGTTGTAGGTCTTGTTGTCGGGAGGGATCGAGAATTCGCTGCGGCGGGTGGAGACCACGTCCTTCATGAAGAAGGCGATGTCGACGCCCGGAATGGCCGCGGGAAGGAGGCCGATGGTGTCCAGGGGAAAGGAATCGGCCATGGTCTTGGCGAACCAGTCGCCGGGCCCCAGCCCGTCGCCGCAACCGTGCAGATGGGGTGCGGCGTTGTACCAGTTGTTGAACGTTTGTCCCTTGCCCGAGCAGTTGGTGTAGGCGAGCACCTTGACCCGGGGGTTCACGACCCGATCGGCGGCTTCTGTGGTGGCACCACCGGCCATGTTGGACTGACCGAACAGGAGATAGATGTGCCAGGGGCGCACTTCGGCGGCGTGTGCGGCCAGCGGGAGAGCCAGTGTGGCGCAGAGGGTTCGGAAGGAATTCATGGTCGTATTGCTCCTCGAGTGCTGGATCTGGTTCGGATCACTACGGAAAATCGGCCAGCTTCGCATCCTGGGCAGCAAGAAAACGCACGCCGATGTTGTAAGTATCTCAACAGGAGCGGGGTAGCGTCGTCAGCGCAGATCCCCAGCCACGAGACCGTGGAGACGGATGTCGTCGATCTGGAATTCCGATCCGTCCTGGGCGAAGAAGGTGATGTCGGTGAGGGAGGCCTTCACGCGTGGCCAGTCGTACACGTCCCCGACGCCGTTGCCGAATTCGAGTTCGGAGGTCCGGACGACCTTGCGGGTCCAGCCGGAATCGAGGTAGAAGCGCTGCCAGGCCTTGGCGCCCCTGGAACCTTCGAGATGTTCGAAGGCGACGTAGAACAATCCTTTTCCGCGAACCTGGAAGACGAGCGAGTCGAGGCTGCGTGCCACCACCATGCGCCCCAGCGGGACGCCGACGAGCACGTAGCTCGGGTAGTTGGCCGCGTAGGTCGCTTTCAGCGCCTTGCCCGTGCGCCCCCGGCCTGCTTCGACGACGGACAGCGAAAGGCTCGCGTTGTTGGTGAGACCATTGCGCCAGGGAGTGCGCGAAGGAAGGGAGGATGTGTCGTTGCCGTCCTCGAAGTCGTCGACCAGCACGCTGGTCCAATCGAGGACCTGTTCCCGGGAGAAGCCTCTCCAGGTGCTGGCGGAATCCGACAGCGACTTGGCCTGGTCGGAGTTCCAGCGCAGTCGGATTCCGCGGTGGGCGATCTGGACGGCGGAATCGAGGCGGACCTCGAGTCGGGCTAGGGCGGCTGCCGAATCCCAGAAGGCGATGTGGAACGGGATGGGGTCTCCCTGCGGGGTTTCCAGGCGCAGGTCGTGTCCGTCGCGGGTGGAATGCTCGAACGGGAAGTTCGTCCGGCCCAGGCGCAGGGCTGCGACCAACGTGCGCGGTCGGGGCGTCGCGGCGGTTCCGAGCAAGGAGTCGAGGGGAAGCATCCGTGCCGAGAGGCTGTTCTCGGTCTCGATGGAATTGCCCGCGGTGCGTTCCTCGGCGCAGCCGCACAGTAGCAAGGCGAACAGGGAGGCCAGGACGAGGGGGATGCGCCTCATG
>JAKPQQ010000203.1 GCA_029557215.1 Fibrobacterota bacterium
ACCGACCCCAGCCCTTGCCCGTCGACCGCCACCACGTCGAACCGCAAGGCCACCCGCGAGCTCGGCCCGAACAGGCTTCCCCTGCGGTAGTCGGCGAGCTGTCCGATCATCGCGATGTCGGCCCCGACCTTTCCCGCGATCTGGGCGGCCTGCCCGAACGTCAGATTCTGGTGTTCGCCCACGCTCGATCGCACCGCCATGTCCACGGCGGAATCCGCCGCCACCGAACAGCCGCGACGCACGAGCTCCTTGGAGACGGCTTCGCGGACCACCATGGCGGCGTCGTCGAGGTATTCCCCGCCCTTGTCGCGAGGACGCGATTCGAACGGCAGGAACAGGGCCACGCGCACGGGCGTCCAGGACTCCCGCATCCCTCTGACCATCGGGACCATCCGAGGCGCGCAGCCGTGAAGCTGCAAGGCCACCAGTCCGACGAGGATTTTCGCAGCCATCGCCCGGTGCGTTCGGTGCATGCCTACAAGGTAGGCCTTCCGCAGGGTTCGGCGCAACAAGAACGATTCCGGCGCAAGGGGATGGCGTACTCCCCGGAAGAACACCCGGTCCGGAACCGGTGGCGGTCCAATCCGCGATGCGGCATTCGGCATTGCGGGGTGTTTCCTTCGTCGATGGCGTCGCCAATCTATCTTTGCGCCACTCCCGGAGCCATGCAACGGCCCCCGGGATCGAAATCCATTCGAGATCAGGAGACGAACATGACTTTCCGCATCGCGACCCTCAACAAGATCAGCCCCGAAGGCCTTTCGCTGTTCGGCTCCGATTACGAAGTGGCCGATGGGTTGTCATCTCCGGACGCGATCCTGGTGCGCTCGGCGCAGCTGGACACAGACGCCTACGCCAGCACCTTGGCGATCGCCCGTGCCGGCGCCGGTGTGAACAACATCACCGTCGACAAGGCCACCGCCTCGGGCATCTGCGTGTTCAACACGCCGGGCGCCAACGCCAACGCCGTGGCCGAGCTCGTGTTCACCGTGCTGGGCAGCTACGCCCGCAACGTGGTTCCCGGCATCCAGTTCGCCCGCGAGACCGCGGCCGCGACGGAATCCGACAAGGAGCTGGACGAGAAGGTGGAAAAGGGCAAGGGCAAGTTCGCCGGGTTCGAGCTGGCCGGCAAGACCCTGGGCGTCATCGGACTGGGCAAGATCGGCGTGATCGTCGCCAACCTGGGCGTGCAGCACCGCATGAAGGTCGTGGCGTTCGATCCGTTCCCGTCCATCGAGAACATCCACCAGCTCGAACCTTCCGTGCAGATCGCCAAGTCGATGGCCCAGGTGGCCGCCGCCTGCGACATCCTGTCCATCCACGTCCCGCTGGCCGACAAGACCCGCGGCCTGGTGAACGCGCAGTTCATCGCCGGCATGAAGGACGGCGCGATCCTGGTCAACTATTCGCGCGGCCCCGTGGTCGCCGAATCCGACGTCGTGGCGGCGCTCGATTCCGGCAAGCTGCGCGCCTACCTCAACGACTTCCCGTCCAAGGCGTTGGTCAACCACCCCAAGTCCATCTGCACCCCGCACCTGGGCGCTTCCACCGAAGAATCGGAAGAAAACTGCGCCACCATGGCGGTGAACCAGCTCAAGGCGTACCTGGAACTGGGCAACGTGGTGAACTCGGTGAACTTCCCCGTGTGCGAATCGGTGCCCGACGCCTCGGCCAAGTCCCGTCTGATCGTGATCAACAAGGACGTCCCGAACATGATCGCCACCATCACCAAGGTGATCGGCGACGCCGGCTTGAACATCGCCTCGCTGGTGAACAAGTCCAATGGCAAGGTCGGCTACAACATCGTCGACATCCAGGGCGACGTCCCGGAAGCCCTGGTGGCCAAGATCGCCGGTTCGCCCGACGTCATCCGCGTCCGGACGATCAACCTGTGAGCGGCGCTCCCGTGAAGCCCGCGGAAATCGCCGACATCTTCCGTCAGACCGGCGCGTTCCTGGAAGGCCATTTCATCCTGTCGTCGGG
>JAKPQQ010000205.1 GCA_029557215.1 Fibrobacterota bacterium
CATCATTGATCGCGCAAGTCGGAGAATGCCGTCGTTGCGCGAAATGGTGAACAGGGGGCCGGTTAGGGTTCACTGGGCCCCGATCACGAACACCTGGCTGCGGCTTGCCGTGGAGGCCAGCACGATCCTCGCGGATGCCGACCGTCCCAGGTCGATCTCGTGGGCGCCAGCCCCCAGCTTGCCGAGTTCGCGGCGTTCCAGCAGGGAGCCGTGCAGGTCCCTGATCTGGATGCGGACGGTTTCCGGCGCGTCCAAGGCGATGCGGATCCGTCCACCACCCACCGCTCCGGCAAGCGAGGCGGCGGCGGGGCGGTGTCGCGCCGATGAGGTGGCCAGGCCGTCCACGATGCCCTGGCGGAACTGGTCGTAGGCGTACTTGGCGTTGTAGGACTCGTCGTAGAGCAGGGCGCTCTGGCCCTTGCGCCAGTAGTCGTTGGTGTTGTCGGCCACACCCCACAGGCAGATCCAGTTGGCGCCTGCGCCCACGGCGGCGGTGACGAACTCGCGCAGATTCTGCGCCTGGAGGGAATCCCACGCGGGGGTGCGGTGGGTGGTGGTGGCCGCGGCGATCGGGTCGTCGTCGCCGTAGTCGACCTCGGTGATGTACACCTCCAGACCCAGCTTGCGGTATTCCTGCACGGCGCGGGCCAGTCGGCTCCAGACGTAGTCCAGGTCGGTCCGGAAATGCCCCTGGAACCCCACCGCGTCGATGGGAGCGCCCGAATTCAAGAGGTGCTTGACCAACTGGTAGAACGCCTTGGATTTGCGGCTGTTGTCCCAGAACTCGATCCCGTAGTCGCGCAGCTCGAGCTTGGCCTTGGTGTGCTTGCGGGCCATCTCGAAGGCCTTGCGGATGTACACCGGGTGCTGCGCGTACACCTTGGAGGTTCCGGTCAGGCCCGACTTGTCTTCTTCCCATCCCATGCGGTGCCAGGGGTTGGTGTTGACCACCGAGGACGAATCCCAGTAGTTGCCGTTCCACATGAAGGCTTCGTTGACCACGTTCCAGTAGTCCACCTTGCGGGCGTTTTCGTTGGAGGTCATGGCGTGCGTGATCCACCGCTCCTGGAGGGACTCCAGCTGCGACGCGGTCCAGGTGCCGCCGTTGAGCCAGGCGGGGAAGTAGGTGGGCGATCCGGTCAGCAGATGAACGACCGTTTTCTTGCCCGCGGCCTCGGCCCAGTTGATCACCTCGTTGGCGCCGGCGATGTCGAACCCGACGTTGCCCATGCCGGTGCCGGTCCAGGCGCCCCAGGCCGGGTAGGCGGTGGTCTGCACGAGTCCGAAGTCGCGCTGGAGCACGGTCTTGACCTTGGCGGCGTCCTTCCAGCCCGTGATGCCTTCCTTCTGGGCCGATCCGGGTTCGGTGTTGGCGCCCACCAGCAGGCCGTTGCTTCCCAGCGGCGTGCCGGGAGGCGTGTTCTGGGCGGCGACGATGCCCGTCGCGAGAAGGAGGATGCTGGTGCGTCGCATGTGGGACTCCCGAGGTCGTGGTCGTGGACCACCCGACGCCGATGGGCGGTGGTGGCCCATGGAAGCTACGGGGACCCTGCGGGGCGGCGGGGGCGGGATTGGCGACGAATTCCATTGGTCTGTATTATCTGTATTATTCGGAGACATGGACCTTGCGATGCGAATCCTGGCTTCCAGGCAGTCCGACGGCGTCGCGTTGCCTTCGGTGCGGGCGTTGGCGCTCCACCACGGCGTGGCTCCGCTCACGGCGCACCGGGCGTTGCGGCGATTGCGCGAGCAGGGCGCGGTCCATTCGGTCGACCGCAAGGGGTATTTCTGGGGGAGCCATCCGGTGTCGCGACCGGGGGTTCCGCCGCCGCGCTCCGACCGATCCCGGGATGTCCGCGACAGGCTGGTGTCCGACCTTCGCTGCGGGGTGTTCCATCCGCACCGCGAGCTGCCCTCCCGCGCGGCGCTGGAGGGCAGCTCGCGGTGCGGATGGAACACCCCGCAGCGAAGGTCGGA
>JAKPQQ010000267.1 GCA_029557215.1 Fibrobacterota bacterium
CGGGTGTTCGGCGACACGCTCCTGGCCGAAGTCGACGGCGACGCTTTGCGCAGCCTGCTGGTGACGCGCAAGGCCAAAGGGATCAGCTGGAACACCACAGACACCACGCGCCGCGACGAGCTTTCGGGCGACACGCTGCGATTGGACTTCGAAGGCGGCAAGATGCGCGCGGCGTTCATCCGGGGCCACGCCAAATCCACCTACCACCACATGGACAAGTCCGTCCTCAAGGGCCGCAACGTGGCCAACGGGCAGACCATCCGCATCGCCTTCCGCGATGGACGCATCCAGCGGGTGCGCGTCGAAGGCGCGGCCAAGGGGACCTACTATGGAACCGAACGACGCAAACCCGTCGAATGAACCCGTCCAGGATCCGATGGACCGCGAGCCGTCGGAATCCGTCGAAGCGGTCCAGGCTTCGGAGCGTCCCGCTCCGTTCGACGGCCCGCGTCGCCGCATCGAGGCGCGCGACCTGCGCAAGACCTACGGCGGCCGCCGCGTGGTCGACGGCGTCCACGCCAGCGTGACCCAGGGCGAGATCGTGGGGCTGCTGGGGCCCAACGGCGCGGGCAAGACCACCACGTTCTACATGATCACCGGCATGGTGCAGGCCGACCAGGGCAAGGTGTTTCTGGACGACAAGGACATCTCCAAGCTGCCCATGTACAAGCGCGCCCGCAAGGGACTGGGCTACCTGGCGCAGGAGCCTTCCATCTTCCGGCGCCTGACCGTGCGCGAGAACGTGGAAGCCGTGCTGGAAATCCGAGGATTCTCGCGCAAGCGCCGCCACGAACGCTGCGACCAGCTCCTGGAGGAACTGCGCATCTCGCACCTGCACAAGTCGGTGTCCATGACGCTTTCCGGCGGCGAACGCCGTCGCCTGGAGATCGCGCGCGCCCTGGCGGGCGACCCCGCCTTCCTGCTGTTGGACGAACCGTTCGCGGGTGTGGATCCCATCTCCATCGAGGACATCCAATCCATCGTGGCGGGGCTTCGCGACAAGGGCCTGGGCATCCTCATCACCGACCACAACGTCCGCGAGACGCTGGCCATCACCGACCGCGCCTACATCCTCTTTGGCGGACGGATCCTGACCGAGGGTTCTTCGGAATTCCTGGCCAACGACCCGGAAGCGAGGCGGCACTACCTGGGCGAAAGATTCAGCTTGTCCTGAAGGGCTTCGTTGCCTTCGATACAACCAGCCTTCGGCTGGCCACTCAGGCAACGATCCGTTTTGTCCATCGATTCGAATCCCGAACTGGCGCCGTTGCCTGAGTGCTGCCCGTTGGGCGGTGTATCGAATGCTGGGGCACAACGAATCAGGCAGGGCACCTTTGGTGCCAAGGCCGGCGCGATTCTCAGTGCTTGTAGGCGCGTGAGCGGATGTTCTCCAGGCGGTTTTGCAGCCAGACCTTGCTATCCACTTCCGGCACGTCGGGGCAGGCGACGCGGTAGGCTTTGCCGCTCATGGAGCTTTGGCTCGCGCCCAGCTCGATGAAGTCCTCGGCGGTCTTGATCCTGCCCTTCTTGACCAGGTAGTTGCGCTTCTTCTGGAGGTGCTCCACGGCCTTGTCGGCCTGGTACCAGCTGCCGTTGCGCTGGAACTTGCACCCCGACGCCCCCAGCTCGCGCAGCAGGATGTCGAGTTCCTGCTCGGTGGTCAACTTCTGTCCGGCCGCCATGGCCGCGACGGCGGCAAGGAGGATCCAGGCGAGCCGCTTCACTTGGAGAGCTCCAGCATGCGGTCCAGGGCCTCGGTGGCCAGGCGCCGCGTCTGGTCGTCGACCTCGATCTGGTTCACCACGGTTCCTTCCGCCAGGTTTTCCAGCACCCAGCACAGGTGCCACGGATCGATCCGGAACATCGTGCTGCACAGGCACTGCACCCGCGACAGCGGCTGGATGTCCTTGTCCTTGTGCATCGCCGCCACGCGCTTGACCAGGTTGACCTCGGTGCCCACGGCCCACTTGCTGCCTGCGGGGGCGTTGGCCAGCACATCCAGGATGTAGGAGGTGGAACCCGCCATGTCGGCGTTCTGCGTCACCTCGAAGGTGCATTCGGGGTGCACCAGGATCCGTCGGTCGGGATCCGTTGCGCGCCAGTGGTCGATGTCGGCCTTGTTCATGCGCGTGTGCACCGAACAGTGGCCTTTCCACAGGATCACGCGGGCGGCCTTGTAGGCGGATTCGCCCGCGCCTCCGTCGTGGGTCTGCGGGTCCCACACGGGCATCTTGTCCAGCGGCACGCCCAGCTTGAACGACGTGTTGCGTCCCAGGTGCTGGTCGGGCACGAACAGGATGGTCTTGTCTTCCTGCCCCAGCGCCCAGGTGACGATTTTTGCCGCGTTGGAGCTGGTGCACACCACGCCGCCGTGGGCCCCCACCACCTTCTTGACCGCCGCCGAGCTGTTCACGTAGGTCACCGGAAGGATGGACAGCCCCACGTCCTGTTCCAGGTATTCGATCGCCGCTTCCAGCTCTTCGTGGGTGGCCATGTCGGCCATGGAACACCCCGCGGCCAGGTCGGGCAAGATCACCTTCTGCCAATCGGCCGTGAGCATGTCGGCGGATTCGGCCATGAAATGCACGCCGCAGAACACGATGTACTCCGAGGTCACCTTGGCGGCCTTGCGCGACAGCTCCAGCGAGTCGCCGGTGATGTCGGCCATCTTCACGATCTCGTCGGCCTGGTAGTGGTGCCCCAGGATGGTCAGCTTGTCGCCGAGCTTGGCCTTGGCGGCATGGGCGCGTTCGAGCGCCTGTTCCTGGGAGATGCTGCGGATCGAATCGAAGGAGATGGGCATGGTGTCCAAAATACCTATCTGGCTGCGCCGGGGCTTTCGTGGGTGGGGACGGCGGGTGGCGGTGCTTTCCGCTGGCTGGTGACAGGGCGACCTCACCAGCCTGTTGCGTACAGCAAACGAGGCGGAGAAGCAAAACTGGGAGCGCTAGGCCGGTCTAGGGCTTATACTCAGACCTTTCTAAGTCCGCTCTATCGGGGGGTTGTTTGACGATGTTGCGTATGGTTTCACTGGTCGGCCTCATTTTGTGCGGGTTCGTTGCTAATGTTAATGCGGCATTTGATCCGTGCAAATTCAATTTCGGAATGCGTTGGGATGAATTTTCGAAAACCCGTTATGCCGTAGAAGGGCTTGAGCCCCCAAAAGGGCTTGATTATTTGTTGATATGGCTGGCGGAAAACACCCAAACGAATACAGTTGTATTTCAGCGGTATTGGCAAGGCTCCATGGCTGAATATGCAAAAAGTGTTGGGTTGACTCAGATGTATGTCGGGTATGTCATTGCGAAACTTGCAAAGGTTGATGCCCGATTGGAAGATTGCGATTACGCAAAACGGAAAGGCCTGCCGTCTCTGTGTGTAGGTGGAGCGAATTATATCCGTAGCAATCGGCAGAAGATTATTTCAACCTATGCTTCTTTCGCGAAGAGCCTTGGGTCTGCTTCATATAAAGAATCCGGAAATCCAGCGATCTTTTTGATGGAGCCTGATTATGTTCAGTACGCAAGTTCTGAGCAAAGTGGAGGCGGGCTTTCGTATGAATATTTAGGAACATTGATGGGGGAAATCATCGATTCCATGAAAGCAGTGTACCCCCAGGCGAAATTTTCCATGGATATTGCGCCGTGGATTAACGACCCGACGCCTTGGTACGCTAAATTTGATATGTCTGACTTTACCTTCATGAATACTTCCGGAGGACGGACAGAAGCAGGGAGTGAAAGAATTCGATTCGACGACAATAACTTGGTGACTTGGAAACAGATCAATCAGCTTACCAAGAAGACGATCATCGCAGATGCGGGCTATGGAAAGGATGGGGTTTGCGACGGATCCGGATCGTCATGGTCTCAATTGTCCAACATTGAGAATCGGATCAAGGATGGCGTTGTTGCTTATTCGCATTCCTGCGGTACAGAATCCTGGTTGAGCTCTTTGGCGACTTTGTCTGCTTCCATCCAAGGAAAGCCGGTGTGCAATGAACAATCCGGTTTTGCCTTGACCCTGAGTCCGGGGACTGGAGGCACGATCACGACCACTCCTGCCGGCACGAGCTTCCCGGCGGGAACTTCGGTCCAGCTCACGGCGACTCCGGCGACGGGTTACCGGTTTGTTTCCTGGGGCGGAGCCGCATCGGGAACGACGAATCCCACGACCGTCACGATGGATGCGGCCAAGACGGTTTCGGCGACCTTCGCGGTCAAGAGCGCGGTGAAGTACACCCTGACTTTGAGTGCAACCACCAACGGAACCATTTCCGCCACCCCGAGCGGGAGCATCGATTCGGGCGCGACAGTTACGTTGGTGGCCACTCCGGCGGTGGGCTACAAGCTGTCGGCATGGACCGGCGCCGCTTCGGGAACCTCCCGCCAGACCACCTTGGTCATGAATGGCGAAAAGACCGTGGGAGCGACCTTCGTGGTCGACAACACTCCCGTGACGCTCACCGTTGGAACCGCCACCAACGGGACCGTGGCCGCATTGCCGGTCATGCCCAGCAGTGGATACACTCGAGGCACCGCGGTGACCTTGACAGCCACACCGGCATCGGGATACCAGCTCGTTTCTTGGGGCGGAGCGGTCAGCGGCAATACCAATCCATTGGCACTCAAGATGGATTCCAATATCGCGGTGTCGCCCGTGTTTCGGAAGATCGGGGAAGTCTCCAACCTGATCAAGGGTGGCGACGGTTCCAGCACCACGAATTGGACCGTCTATTCCAATCCTGCCGGTGCCCAATTGACGGTGGCCGCCGATCCGAAGTCCGCGAGCAACTCGGTGCTGTCCACCAAAGGAAACTACGGGGAGCGCAGCGGAGACACGGCCTTCATGGTTTCGCAATCCGGAATCCAACTCGTCGCCGGAACCACCTACTACCTGAGCTTCCGTGCCATGGTCAGCTCGCCGGACGACTCGCGCGGACCGCATCCGATGGGAGTGCGCGTGGTGTCGGGTGCGTCTTCGGTGTTCAAGGTCTCCGATTCCGTCCTCCAGGACACGAGCTGGCACGAGTACACCTACTCGTTCCGGGCAAGCGCTTCGGGCAGCGCGACCTTGGCATTCTTGCTGGGGAACGCGGGCGACCGCAATTGGCAGAGCGTGCTGATCGACGACATCGTGCTGTCGGACCTCCCTCCCGTGTCGGTCGGACCAAGGAACATCGTCCGCAAGGTCGGGCTTCGGATGGTGGGCAACACCCTGGACTTCTCGCTTGCGACTCAGGCGGGGCGCATGCGTGTCGACGCCATCGCGCCTTCCGGAGAGGTGCGCAACCTCGCCGATCTTCCGGTCGGATCCGGAGTCTTCAGGACCTCCGTTTCGGTAGCCGATCTGCGCAGCGGCATCTACACGCTGCGCATCCGCAACGGCCAGCAGATCCACACGGGGACCTTCTCTGTCGTGAAGTGACGAGCGAGCTTGTCGCGACCTGATCCTCTTCGAGCCCTCCCCAGCCGGGGAGGGCTTTTTTGCACCTGCAACGGGTGGAAGGCGAATTCGGGGCCGGTCGGGTCGGGCGATGTGATTGTGATTTCCATCACATCCGGCCACATCTCCCCTTGATCGGCTGGCGTGCCGGAGGCAATTTCACATGATTCAGCCATGTCTTCCCGATTTCTGTTGGAGAAATCCCCCATGCATCCAGATTCCAAGCGTCGATTCGGATCCCTGCGGGTTGCCGCGGCCGCCTTGATTGCCATGGTCGTCAGTTCTTGTCAGACCGAGCCGACCAAGCCCGTCGAGACCGGCACCTACACGGTGTCGATCCCGCCGATCAACGAGGAATACAGGAACCCGGATCTCGTGACCTGGAAGATCGGATCCGATTCGGGGTCAGCTGTGGTGGCGGGTGGAGGCAGCTCTTTCCAGATCCAGCTCCGGAGCAAGCTGGAAGGCGATGTTCGGCTCGATCTCTGGCGGTCCGGGATCCGGATCATGCAACTCAAGTATGCGCGCGAGACCGAGACCACGCTGGAATACGTCTCCAAGGAGTTCGAAGACACCTTGGCTCGCGCGGTCTTCCAGCGGATTTTGCCTTCCAAGGATTCCATCGCATTCGCCAAGAAGTTGGCCGAGCTGGTGGTGGGCAAAGATTCCGTGGATCGCGCGATCGAGAAACTTGCGGCATCGGTGGTGGGCGTCAACCGCGATACCCTGGTGGCCCAGGCGTTGCAGATCATGGTGCAGTCTGGCCAACCCATCGACAAATTCCTTTCGCGAGGACGTGATTCGCTCCTTGGCCTTTCGCAGGAATCCATCCATGTCCAGGTCAAGGTCCTGGTGGAACTCAAGGTGATCGTCGCCGACACCAACGCCCTCTTCCCTCCGCCGCCGGTGCGGGTTGTCGCGAATCTGGCGATGCCCGAAACGTTGCAGGCGGGAGGCGATGCAGCAGGCGTGACAGGAAAGTTCGAGGCCACAGGCAAGATCGCCACTTTGATCGCCAAGGTCTTCCAGGACACGCTCGACGTGTCCCGGCATTTCGAGATCCCTCAGGTCGATTTGACCAGCCGCTCCAAGGACCTGGACCTGACCGGGAAGCTTTGGGTGACGGCCAAGTCGACGGCTGCGGCCGGCACATACCGGCTTGAAGTAGTGGTTGTGGATGCCGAACCGACGCCGAATTCGATCAAGGCTGTCGTCGGGTTCCAAGTGATCCCCGCCGCCGACACCATGGGGCCGTCGATTCAGATTCTCTCTCCGTCGACGGGAACGGTCCTGGAAAACGACGTCTCGACGGTGGAGGTCAAGGCGCAGGTGGAAGACCCTTCCGGAGTGGACTCCGTCTGGATCGGCGACAAGCTGGCCGTCGGAAAGGACGGCATCTGGAACCTGGGAGCTGTGGAGATCCCCGTGACCGACATCGGGTTTGCCGTGGTGGTGCGGGCCAAGGACAACAAAGGCAATTTCTCCAGCAAGGAAGTGCTGGTGGGCCGTAAAGCAAAGTTCGATCCGGGTTCCCCGACATGGTCGGTGTTGTCGCCCAAGGCGAACGAACTCTTCCCGTTCGATTCGACGGCCGCTTCGGTTGCCTGGAAGGTGTCCGACCCGCGTGCGGAGGTGGTCAAAGCCTGGATTGGTGGCGGCGAGGCATCCAAGGATGCCGATGGGATCTGGATTCGGCGCGTGGACTTGCCCGCGACCGGTTCCTTGACCACGGTGGCTCTGCTTGCGGTCAACGCGAGCAACGACACGATCAAAGGGTTCGTGCAGGTGACGCGCGAAGCCGACACCAAGGGCCCCGTGATCCAGATCAAGAGTCCGGTGGACGGCACCGCGTTCGCCTACGATGCCCAATCGGTGCTGGTGAAGGTCGCCGCGACCGACCTGTCGGGAATCGATTCGGTGAAGATCGACGGCAAACTCGCCGAACCCGTCGGGACGGAATACGTCCATTCCATGGTTCTGGAGGCCGGCAAGGAGGCTGTCATTCGGGTGGAGGCTTGGGACAAGCTCAAGAACCGTTCGTTCGACAGCATCAGGGTCACCCGCAAGGGGCCTCCCGACACGACGGCGCCGCGCCTGAAATTGCTGGGGCCGGCATCCGGGACGGAACTTTCCCTAGGTACGAAAACGGCGATGCTTCGATGGCTGGTGACCGACCTGTTCGGTTTGGTCGACGCCGATGTGAAGATCGATGGAAAGGTGGCGCAGCGATCGTCCGACACCTTCAGCCTGGAAGTGGCCGCACCAGCCCCGGGGAAAGAAGAATCCCATCGCATCGACGTGAAGAACGTCAAAGGGATCTCCAACTTCGAGACGATGAGTCTCAAGCGCGCCAAGGACGTTGAAGCGCCAAAGCTGCTTCGTGTCGACAGCGGACGCACGGTTGCCTTCGACACGGAGAAGGCAACCGTGAGCTGGAAGGTGACCGACAACTACAAGCTGGGATCGGTGACAATCGGCGGCACCACGATCTCGGGCGTCGGGAGCTTGTTCTCGCTGGATGCGCCATTGGATACCGGTGACAATCGCATTTCCATTGTGGCATCCGACAGCTCCGGGAATACGAGCGAAGACGTGGTTGTTGTCAGGCGACCGCTTCCGCCCAAGAAGCTTGCTTGGGTGGCGCCGTCCGACCTCCAGGGCATCGAAGACTCGGTGTCCAAACTTGCGGTGGTGCTCGACGGGATCAGAGGTGGGAAGGCTAGAATCACCGTGCGTTCGCCCATCCTGGCGAGGGATACGACGTTCGAGATCGTGGGAGGTGAGCAAGAAACGATTCATGCGCTCCTGGTTCCGGCGAACAACCGCAACGGAGCGGATTCTGTCGAGCTGCTGGCTGTTTCCGGAAGCGATACGGCCAGATCGGGATTCCTGTTCGTGCTTGCGGCCCGGAACGATCCACCGCGCTTTGAAATCGCCAAGTCCATTCCCGCGATCAACGGGGGGCAGAAAATCCAGATCGCAGGATGGGCCGCGAACATGGCTTCCGGCCCACAAGACGAATCCACTCAGAAGCTGGCCTTCGAAGTGGTGGCTGTGGAAGCTGCCGATCTGCTGGTTGGAATTCCGAACGTGGATGCGAACGGAACAATTGTGCTCGAGGCCAAGATTGGAGTTTCTGGACGCGCTCGATTCCAAGTCAGGTTGCACGACAATGGAGACAGCTCCGCCGGGCATGCCAACACCAGCGCATGGCAGTTGTTCGTCGTGGGGGTGAATGCGGCCCCGAGCGTGACATTGCCTGTCAATGTTTTTTCCATGGTCCAGAACACCAATGCGAGCCCAGGAAGTCTGACGGTTTCCGACGAGGAAACGTCGGTGTCCAATCTGACGGTTGTCCGCACCAGTTCCAATTCGGCTTTGATGCCTCCAGAAAGCGTCGTGGTGTCTGGCACAGGATCCAATCGCAAGCTCACGTTGCGACCTGTGCGGGAGCGAGCGGGTAGTGTGGTGCTGACTTTCACCGTACGGGACTCGATGGGTGCGGAATCTTCCGAATCCATGACCGTCGAGGTGAAATCGGTGAACAAGGCGCCCGCCTTTTCCTTGAGCGTCACCAGTCTGGTTCTCCAGAACTACAACCAGGATTCGGTCTTCGTAAAGCTCGTCACCAACGAATCGACCAATGATTCATTGCAGTTCATCAAGGAACGAAAGGTCGAATTGATCGGCGCACCTTTCGAGTCGGTCCTTGTGGCCAAACCTCTTCTTGATGGCTCCGGGACGCTGCATCTCCCGCGCATTCCGAATCCGAGAGGATCATTCCTTTTCCGGATCACGATCCGCGACAATGGAGGCGTGGAGAACGGAGGAATTGATAGCGCGACCAAAGATCTGCGAATATTCTTCTCGGACACGATCATCGATCCGTTTGACGGGAACGTCTACAAGTATGTTCAGCTCGGCAAGAGGACATGGTTCGCGGAGAATTTGCGCCGTGCCCATCCCTATCCAATTGACCCGAATCAGCCAGGATACTACGAAGGAAGTTTTGGAAAGCGTTACAGTTGGGCGATGGCAATGAACCTAGACTCGGCCGATTGCGATGGGGCGGTAAATTGTGCAGAACGACTGAATACACAGCATCAAGGATTGTGTCCCGTTGGCTGGAACATCCCTGACAGTATCGAGTGGATGCGTTTGAGGGAATGGGCGGTCACTGGACGATCAGATTCGCTTGGGATTGAAATGTTGAAGAGCAAATCTGATTGGTCGAAGATGTTCGGGATGGGAAGTATTTTCTTGGCCAACGGCACGGACGCATGGGGGATGAACCTAAAGCCGAACTATGAAACTAATGTGAATTCGAATTCTTTGTCTGCGAGGTATTGGGCGAAAACTTTCTCCTCTGGTGACACTTATCACCTTGACCGAAAATTTGTTGACGTCTATTCATCAGGTGGCAATTCGAATGATCGTGTGGACAACTCAATGTCCGTCTACGGCATCCACTATGCTCGCTATGGGTACGGCGAAGTTTTCCCGATTCGCTGTGTCAAGTCTTTGCCTCCTGGTCAGTGGTAGGGGAGCAGCGAACGCTCGATCCCAACGAGCAAAATCGGCATCAACCGTCCTCTTGGTTGTTTGCCGCTCCATATCGGAAAATTCACGAATCGCCCCCTATGGCACTCCTTGCTGCTCATTCCCCTCCCTCGGAGGGTGGACGGCGAAGCCGGACGGGGTGGCCTGCCGCTCTCCTGGCGTGTCCGGCGACGGCGTCATCGGTATCCTCCAACATGCCGGTGGTTTGCCAGGAGGGGTTTTCTTGGCTCTGACCAGGCTGGGGGACTTGGTTTCCGAGGTCGGAGAGGGGTGCAAACCTTTCGGTTCCCGGCTCGGGAAGGGCGGTTTGAAGAGGAAACAAGCCGTGCCGAGCAGATTCGGGACCCGCGTCGAGGCGGAGAGAAAGGGGGCGCTGCAGGGCGACCAGGATTCAACGGGTTTTCCGGCCGTGGTTTTGAATTGGTGGCGGGACATGGATTCCGTGCGCAGATTCGCGGTTCTCGTTCGTGAACGAACTCAACCTAAAGCAGGAGGCTTCTCGCATGAAACCTGTCCACACACTTGCCGCCCTGGCTCTTGCCGCGGCGCCCCATGCGGCCGTCAGCTTCGCGCCGGTCACGGCGGATGCCACCGGCGGCGCCCGGAAGCTGTACAACTTCCTGGCCGTCAACTACGGGGTCCGGACCGTTTCGGGCATGATGACGGGCGACGTGGGTTCGGGAACCGATGCCAAGGCGCAGGTGGACGTCGATTCCATGTTCCTGCGCACCGGCAAGTATCCGGCGCTGGTGGGCTACGACTTCCTGTTCGCCACGGGGAAGAACGCCAAGGACGCGTGGTACAAGAGCTACACGGCCACCACCCTCGCCCAGGCCAAGGACCTCTGGAGCAAGGGCGGCATTCCCGCGTTCACCTGGCACTGGAAGGACCCGAGCGATTCGATCGACGCCTTCTACACCAAGAGCGGCAACGCCAAGGAATACACCACATTCGACTACACCAAGGGGTTCAAGGCGGGGACCACCGATTGGGACACCGCGTCGGCCACCTACAAGCAGCTCGTGTCGGACATCGACGAGCTTTCCGCGTTGTTCCTGTCCCTGCAAAAAGACAGCGTCGCGGCCATTTTCCGTCCGTTGCACGAAGCCAGCGGGGCGTGGTTCTGGTGGGGCACCAAGGGAGGCGCCGCGTTCCAGTCGCTGTACAACCTGGTCCACGATCGCATGGTCGATTCCGCCGGCGTCAAGAACCTGGTCTGGGTCTGGAACCCCCAGCATGCGACCGACACGGAATGGAATCCGGGCGCGACCAAGTACGACGTGATCAGCCTGGACATCTACGAGGCCTACGACTACACGACCAAGTTCGTGGCCGGCCACCAGGCGTTGACGACGAATTTCGGCGCGCTGGACAAGATCTTCGCGGTTTCGGAAAACGGACCCATTCCCGACGCTTCCACCATGAAGAAGAACGGGGCCGTGTGGTCGTGGTGGATGCCTTGGTACCAGACCTGGAGCGGCAAGTTCCTCGACAAGACCGTCGACGCGGTGTGGAAGGCCAACATGGAAGACCCCTGCACCATCACGCTGGACAAGATGCCCGGTTGGGAGGGCTACGCCGTGTCCACGACCATGGCCGCAGCCTGCACGAACAGCTACGAGCTGGGCAAGCTCGACACGGCCAGGCCCGTGGTGGTCAAGTTCCCCGGCGACACCGCCACGAACGGATGGCTGCGCGTGAAGTTCGCCACTCCCGCCGACGACACGGCCAAGGGCAACGTCGTCGTCGCCTCGGGAACCGTCCCGGATCTGTCCGGCGCCAAGGAGCTCGTCCTGAAGGTCGTCAACGGCAACACCATGCAGGGCATCTGGTTCACCGTGGCCTTCCTGGGCGACCAGAGCACCAGCTGGGGATGGGCGCAGCCCGAAGGCTGCTGGGTGAACGCGGGCGATTCGGCCAAGTGCGTCATCGACCTCGCCACCACGACCAAGGACAAGGTGGTGCTCACCGGAACCGACTACACCGAATTCATGGGCAATCTCGCGAAGGTCTACATCCAGATCTTCGGGGTCAACTATTCGGGCGACCTGTTCTTCGACGACATCGTCGCCGACGGATCCCTCGTGATCCACAGGTTCGACAAGGCCGAATCCTTCGACGCCGAATCGGCCAAGAACCTGACCATTTCCGAGGTCGTCGGCGGCGGCTCGAACGTCGGCGTGAAGGCGGCCGCGAAGGCATCGAGGTCCAGGCTTTCCTTGCAGGGCGAAGCGGTCCTGCTTGACCTCGATCGGGCCGGACACGTGTCCGTCGATCTCTTCGATCTCCAGGGACACCGCGTCGCGAACCTCCACCGGGGGAGCCTTTCGGCGGGAACGCATTCCCTGCCCATGAAGAACGTGAACCGAGGCGTGTACGTGATCCGCGCCAAGGGAACGAACGTGGACGAATTCCGCAAGGCGATCGTCGAATAGGCGCGGCTTCCATCGACCATGTTTCGAACGGCAAAGGACTCCGGAAAGGAGTCCTTTTTTTTCGATCGCGCATCGCTCGTTCGCGACGAGCTCGGCAACGGTACTTGCCACTCTCCACTTCGATGGACTACTCTCGTTCCATGGGGCTCTTCGATTCCTTGCTCGAATCCATCGGTCGCTACGCCGACAGCCGTCGCACGGTGTTCGACCCGTCGCTTCTGGGCGATCCTCTCGCCACGCGGATCGAATGGTCGCCCATGGTTCACGGCGGAACCAACATCCGCACCCATGCCTTGCACGAGATCTCGGGGCACCGCATGGAACTGCGGCCCACGTTGGGAACATGGGGATTCGTGGGATTGTTCCTGGCGATCGGCGCGGGGGCGTTCTACGCGGCGATCCATTTCAGGTTCCGGGGATTCGGGTTCGATTCGCCTTCCTTCTTGTTGCTGCTGTTCGGGGTTCCGTTCTTCGGCATCGGCCTGTGGGCGCTGCGCCGCATGACCGTGCGCCAGACATTCGATACGCGCGAAGGTTCCTGGTGGACAGGATCCGTCCCGCCTTCCGAAGACCCCTCCCTGGTCCGGCAAGGCAGGGCCGCCGCCCTGTCGGGCATCCATGCCGTGCAGTTGGTCACGGAGCTGGTCAGGGGGAACAAAGGCAAATCGTACATAAGCACCGAGATCAACCTCGTCTTCCACGACGGTTCCCGCCGCCATCTGGTCGACCACGGCGGCAGATCCATTTCCGACGACGCCGAACGGTTGGCGCGGTTCCTGGGAGTCCCGCTGTGGAGCAAGGACGCCGCCCGTCGTCCGTTCGATCCTGCGCGGGACCCGTCGTTCGAACAGACCCTGCGCGGCCGGTTCGCTTCGCGGAAAGGTCGTCCGGGGGCTCCGTAGTCCCGATTCCGGTGTTCGCGCCGGTGCCGGGATCTATCTTCCAGAAGGCACGGAGAGCTTTTGGCCGACAGGTCGGCAGGCGCTCCAAGGTGCCGCATCCATCGTCCAAGGAAATCTCCCCCTCGCATGCCGCCAACCATCCGACCATCCGCAATCCGCACCGCGCTGCGCGACATCGCGTCGGGGGTGTCGAGCATCCGCCTGGCATGGACGCTGGTGGCGCTCTACGTGGCGGTGGTGATGGGGTTGTCGTTCCACGATTTCCTTGCCGAACGCGATCGGAAGCTCGATCGGATCGACGCGACGCTGCGGGCCGCGAGCTTCGCGCTGGACCGGATGCTGGGTTCGGA
>JAKPQQ010000296.1 GCA_029557215.1 Fibrobacterota bacterium
GCCCTGGAAAAACCCGATGGAATACCCCAGACAGAACACCAGGAAAGTCTGCAACACCCCCCAAACGGCGAGTTCCGCTATCCTCTGCCTTGCGTAGAACATGCCGACGAACGGAACGGAAGCCATGTTGACGAACGCCGAGACCAGCGAGATCCTGAACACCCAGAGACTGGTCGCCTGGCGCTCGGGTGGAATCGTCAGCCAGTTCCCGACCACCCACTCCCCCAGAGGCCAACCCGCGACCACAAGGAACGCCGCAAGCGCCAGATGCAAGCTGAAGGCCGTGTTGAACCAGCTGGCCAGCTCTTCGGAATCCCCGCGCCCGATCGAGAGCGAGTAGAACCTCGAGGCGCTCCCCGACATGACCGTGTTCAGGAAGATGACGAAGACGATGACCGACCCGACCAGGGCATACAGACCGTAATCCGTCTGACCAAGCGCTTCGAGCACCCATCGACTCGCGAACAAGGTGAAACCCGCCGACAGGATCATCCTCGAATAGGTCGCCAAGGTGTTCAAGGCGATCCTGTTCGCGGCGCTCAATCTCCGTCCTTCCTGGCGATCCAGTCGGGAATCCGTCGAACCATCAGCCGGCCTCGGGCCCCCGGGTCGGCGCGTATCGGCCGTACCTGGAGTTCTTCCCGAAACCCAACTGGTCGCGGCACTTGTTGAGAACCAGACTGACACCGAGATCCGGCTTCACCTTCACCAGGCGGATCGCCTCCTGGATGTCGGCCATGGAATGCCCGCCCTGTTCCAGGACAAGGGTCGCGTGGTCGACATGCCTCATCACCAGAGACGGATCCGTCACCAGGAGCGCAGGAGAAGTATCCACGATGACCAAGTCGTAATCCCGCTTCAATCTTTGGATCAGGTCGCCCAGTTGAACAGAACCAAGCATTTCCGCCGGATTCGATGGGAAGGTTCCGGTGGGCAGAAAATGGAACACCGCGGATTTCCCGACGCGCCGGATCGAATCTTCCAGTGTCGTCCTGCCGCTGAGAAGATCCGAAAGCCCCGGAGCGCGCGCGGCCTCGAAGAACGCCTGAAGCCGACCTTTTCTCAGATCGGCATCGATGAGCAGAATCCGCTTGCCGGTCATCGCGAACAGGCTGGCCAGGTTGGCGCTGACGAAACTCTTGCCGACGCGGGGAGTCAATCCCGAGATCCCGAGGACCTTGCCGCCCTGCCCGAGGAGGCTGAATTCGAGCGCCGTCCGAAGATTCCGGAGCCCCTCGACCGCGAGATCGTCCGGATCGAGATCCGAAAGCAGCGCCCTCTGGCGCATTCTGGAGTTCTGTCGCCACTCCAGGCGGCTTTGCGGAATCTGCGCGAAGATGCTCGCCCGCGACATCCGTTCGATCCTGGCGGCGTCCGATACGCCCTTGTCGAAGACCTTCTTGAGCAACAGCAATCCGAATCCCAAGGCGAATCCCACGAGGGTAGCGAGGATGATTCCCCTGGGGCGATCCGGGTAGGACGGACCTGTGGGGTACTGCGCGGAATCGAGGATGCGAGCGTTCCCGACCTCGCCGGCGCGAACCACCTCGAGCTGCTGGATCTTGTCGAGCATCGATTCGTAGAACGCGGTGGCGACCGTGACGTCCCGGGTGAGCTTCAGGACTTCCTGCTGGGTCCCCGGAAGCGACTTGGACTTCGTGGATGCCTTCCCGATGGTGGCCTGGTAGCGGGCGATCTGCTTGTTCAGGGAGATCACCATCGGATGGTTGTCCTCGTACAACCGGGAGTATTCGAGCTTCTTCTGCTGGGCCTCCAGCAACTGCTGCGAAAGCGTCACCTGTTGATCGAGGGCGAGTTTGGCACGGTGGATCTGCGGAAGGCGTTCAATGCCGAATCCGCGCTGTCCAGTTTGGACTTGACCCCGGGGAGCTGCGCCTTCAGGAAGGCCAATGTCTTGCTGGCCTCGGCCGACTTGGCGTCGATGTTCTGCCTGATGTAGGAACGGGTCACCTCGTTCAGCACATCCATGGCCTTGTCTGGATGCTCGTCGACGAAGCCCAATTGGAGAAGCCCCGTGTTCTTCCCTTTTTCCTTGACGGTCAGGGACCCCAGAAGCTTCTGGACCGCGCGCGCTGTGGATCGGACACCGATCTCGAATTCTTCGCCGGGCAAGGCTTCCATCAGCGAAAGCTCGACCTTGAGGGTATCTCCTTTGTAGAGGGTCTCGAAGGGAACGCCCAACTGGAGGAGGCTCAAGGAATCGCCTTCGGGAGAGACCAGGGTCGCCAACGAATCGGTTCGCCCGACGATCTTCCAGGGCTCCTGGCCTTCCCGCACGCGAGGAAGCCTCAGATCGTCGAACTCGAGTCGTCCGGACCGCCCCAGGAAGCGATCCATGACGCCGGTAGGGGTGGCCACGTATCGCAAACGCAGGGAATCCACCACCGGAGTCAGGACCATCCGGCTGCGGAAGATCTCTTCTTCCGTCTGGACGTTGCTGCTGGCCATCAACATGTCTTCCAGGTCGCCGTAGGCGCCGAAGGCGGGGTTTTCCTCCGTCTCGATCAGAACCGTTGCGTCGGCGTGGAACAGATCCACGGCCCACCGCATCTGGAGGAATCCGATCGCACCACCCAGGAACGTCGTCAGGAGCAGGATCTTCCAGCCCGAGACGAGGATCACGAACCAGTCGTAGAACGTCGGTTCGCTGCCCTGTTCGTCGAAATTCGATGTCATGCGACCCCCACCCATCCGTTCCAAGATCTCGTCAAGCGCCGGATGGAATCGAACGCGAACTCGAAGGCGGGGCGCCCCCGCCTGTATGGATCGGGGACGTTCTCGCCTTCCTTGTGGCCAAGCCTCCAGACCTTGCCTGTCGCCCAGCCCATGGTCTTGAGGAGCGCATCCCGGTGCATCTGCTCCATCACGAGGACGAGATCCGCCTCCTTGACCATCGAAGGCTCCACCTGCCTGGCGATGTGCCGGGAAATGTCAAGCCCCGATTCCGACATCAACTGCTCCGCGATCGGATCGGCCTTGGATCCCACCACGGCTCCGATCCCTGCGGAACTCACTTCGGCGAAGCCCGCCCACTCGCGGGCCATCCAAGCCTCGGCCATGGGGCTCCGGCAGATGTTCCCCGTGCAAAGGACCAGGATCCGTTTCACCAGGTTTCCTTGATGTTCTGCAGGTTCACAGCGGTTCCGGTCGGCGAATTCGTCACGGTGCTCAAGACGTTGGAAATGGGTACCAACAGCTGGAACACCCGATTCCAGCGGCTCAGGCCGGACTGATCGACGTAGATCAGATCCTTGGGCTTGAGGTGGAATTGCCCGGCGTAGGCCAAGGCCACCGGCGAACGCCCGTCGAGCTGGAACACCGTCACGCGGGCGGAGTCGATGGCACGCACGATGTATACCCCCGCGGCGTCGGACGACAACTTGTCGAATCCTCCCGCCTGGGTCAACCCCCGGAGCAGCGACGTTCTGCCGTTGGTCAACGGCAGGACCATCGGACGCTGGACCTCGCCGAGCACATAGGCGGCCCGATCTTCCGCGGCAGGTATCCTGACGCGATCCCCCGGAAGGATGTGGATGCTGTCCAGCGGAGCCCCCACCTCGAGAAGGGCGTCGACGTCGAGCAGATACCCCTTGCCGTTGCGCATCAGCTGGATGCCGGAGGCGTCGCCCGATGGAAGAATGCCGCCGACGCGGGCGATGAGTTCCGGCAAGGTGAGCGGAATGTCTTCGATAGTCACGACGCCAGGGTTCCGCACCTCTCCCGAAACGAACACCCGCTGGCTCCGGAAGGCCATCACCTTGACGTCCACCTGCGGATCCTTCAGGACCTTGGAAAGGTTCTTGGCCACCATGTTCTGGATTTCCAGGAGAGTCATCCCGGCGACCTTGACCCGACCGACGTAGGGGAAGTACATGTAGCCCGCTTCGTCGACGAGCTGCCCCGCCGCCAGGTCGTTGCGGTACTGGCCGAGCGGTTGGCTGAGCTCAGGATGCTCCCATACGGTCACGACGAGCACATCCGAGGCGCCGACCTTGTAGGAAACGTTCCCGCCGCCGATCAATTCCCGGGGAATCCGAGGGATCGGAGGCCGGATCGCCGTGACGTTGTTCGAATTCAACTCGACGACCTTCACGTGGATGTCACCGATTTTTGTCGAATCGACGGGGCGCTCGGCCCGCTCCATCCTCATCGAAGTGGAGGCGCAACCGGAAAGGATCGAAATAAACGCGATGGAGAGCACGGTACGGAGGATCATATGCCTGGAAATATACACGTGCCCGCCGGATTGGAATCGACTCCGACCTCGACTGGTGCGACCTGATCGGTTTGGAAACCGTGCAGGAATCCCAGGTCTTGTATTCCTATTGACTCGATGCTTATTCGCCGAGCCGGAGCGATGTTATCTTCCATGCATACGAGTTCCTTGATCACCGATCCGCAGAGGCCCGAAACGGCAACCCGGGGTTCGGTATCGCCGCCTAGTTCCAGCAATCAAGCCCCATCATCATCCTGACAGGATATTCCATGGACAAGCATTCTCGCATCTACGTCGCCGGCCACCGCGGACTCGTGGGCGCCGCCATCGTGAGGCATTTGAATTCGTTGGGCTTCACCAACATCATCACCCGCACGCACGCCGAATGCGACCTGGAGAACCAGGGCGCGGTGTTCAAGCTGTTCCTGGAAGAAAAGCCCGACTACGTGTTCATGGCCGCCGCCAAGGTGGGCGGCATCCTGGCCAACAACACCTACCCCGTGGACTTCATCCGGTCCAACCTGATGGTCCAGAACAACGTGATCGACGCTTCGCACTTTTCGGGCGTCAAGAAGCTTCTGTTCCTGGGCAGCTCGTGCATCTACCCCAAGCTCGCCCCGCAGCCCATCAAGGAAGAGTACCTGCTCACCGGTGCGCTGGAACCCACCAACGAATGGTACGCGATCGCCAAGATCGCCGGCATCAAGATGTGCCAGGCCTACCACCGCCAGCACGGTCTGAACGCCATCTCGCTCATGCCCACCAACCTCTACGGTCCGGGCGACAACTTCG
>JAKPQQ010000155.1 GCA_029557215.1 Fibrobacterota bacterium
CGTGGATTGAAACCAGCTGGTGCGGTCGCTGGGCGGCACCGGCACGTCGCCCCCCACGCGGGGGCGTGGATTGAAACCACCGCCGCCGTGCGCGACTCGGTCGCCCTGGCGTCGCCCCCCACGCGGGGGCGTGGATTGAAACACGCAGACCGTGGATGGCGCAGCCGCGACAGGGTCGCCCCCCACGCGGGGGCGTGGATTGAAACGTCTTCCGGATCATCACCGAACTGATTTCGTCGTCGCCCCCCACGCGGGGATGAACCGTACTCCGGTTCCTCCTTGAACTCCACCATCGCACGAAGTCGAGGGAGCGAACGGCGGACCGATCCGCCGATCGGCTCGAACTCCGAGGCGAAGCCTGCCGACACGCGGCGTGAGCCGCCGAAAATTGTCGGGGGTCCAGGGGGGCGAGCATATTCGCAGGATCGGCCAGCGGCCATCGCCGTAGGTACGGCGATGGAAGAGAAACCCAGTGGCCGACCCGAGAGGGCGAGTCCCCATTGGTGCCTGGTCCCAAGGACCCGGCATGAGGGTCCTTGGCCCGCCGGGGTTCACGGGGGCGTCGGGCTACGCCCCCGTGGAAAGCCCGCCACCCGCATAGGGTGGCAGTTCAGAGAGCTGACCTTCAGGGCGAGGCACGGTTCGGCGCCGCTCACCGCAAGTGCCTGCGCCTTCGGCGCACCGCCGCCCTTGGCACCAGAGGTGCCCTGCCGAAACCGTAATGCCGTAGCAGTCGAGACGGCCTTCGGCCTCCTCAGGACGAGCGGCCGTATTTTGTCGCCCCCACGGAGCAACAGGAAAGCCCGCCACCCGTCCAGGGTGGCTGTGCAAAGAGCTGGTTCTCCCCGCGCCTACGGGAGTGGGCGTCGAGAACGGGGCGAATAACCTGATGGTGGCACCGGTGTCCGATGCGGTCCGCGAGGAGCCTCTGGTGGACACCCATGGCGATTCGGAGCAGTTCACCGAACACCCGAGGAGGACCGTTCAGGCAAAAATGACCGGTCGGATTCGGCCGGAACGGACCGGTCGCTTTGCGCCGAAATCAACCGGTCGCCTTCAGCCGAATTTTGCACTTCGTCTCGGACAGCGAGTTGAGGGGGACCCAGTTGTTAGAAATTTTCGAATAACTGCCCGTCCGAGGTTGGACGGGATCTGGCTGTCGTTTCCCGCGTCCTCACGAACGCGGCACCATTGAGGTGGTTCAACCCGTGACCGATCCGCCGATCGGCTCGAACTCCGAGGCGAAGCCTGCCGACACGCGGCGTGAGCCGCCGAAAATTGTCGGGGATTCGAAAGGGGCCGCTGGCTTCGATACAACCGCCTACGGCGGCCACTCAGCCCGCGGCGGGATTCTTTGGCGCTACGGTTCTACAGGTCGCATGGTCACTCGTCGCCGGTGGCTGAGTGGCCCGCCCCCAGGCATACAATGGTGGCGGGTTGTATCGAAGCCACCCGGCATGAGGGTCCTTGGCCCGCCGGGGGTTCACGGGGGCGTCGGGCCACGCCCCCGTGGGTCAACGCCACCCGCCAGGGTGGCAGCCAATGCGATCAACAAAACGCGTTCAACCTCATCGCGAGGATAGTCTGATCCGGCAGCTCTATATTGATCCCATGCCCGCTTCCACGCCATCACACCAGTTCTCGCCGCCAAGCCCCGCCGACGTGTGCAGCGCCGCGAACCAAACCGGCGGTAGCTGCCGATGATCCTGGAAAACAAGCTGAACATCGTCGACCAGATCGAACTCGCCAAGGCCGAGGAACGGATCAGCAAGCGGAAGGCGCGCCAGCTGTTCGACTCCGGGGCGATCTCGCAGGTGAAGATCGGGACCTTCGAAGGACTCGCCTTCATCCACCGCTACCTGTTCGAAGACATCTACGACTTCGCAGGGGTTGTTCGGACCGTGAACATCGCCAAGGGCAACTTCCGCTTCGCGCCGCTGATGTACCTCGAGCAATCGCTGCGGTACATCGACGACATGCCCCAATCGAACTTCGAGCAGATCGTCGAGAAGTATGTCGAAATGAACATCGCGCACCCGTTCCGCGAGGGGAACGGGCGGTCGACTCGAATCTGGCTCGACCTGATCCTCAAGAAGGAATTGAGGCGGGTCGTCGACTGGAACCTGGTCGACAAGGAAGAATACCTGTCGGCCATGGAGCGCAGCGTGGTGAAGGATCTGGAGATCAAGGTGCTTCTGAAGCAAGCCCTGACCGGCGATGTCGACGACCGGGCCCTCTACATGAAGGGGATCGACATCAGCTACTACTACGAAGGCTACAGCGAGTTCAAGACCGAGGACCTGTAGCCGCCCACCCGCGTGGCTTGACGGAATCCGACCGCTCGCCGCCGGGTCAGCCCGACGAGAGCTTCATCCCGACGATGCCGACAACGATGAACGCGAGGCTTGCGACCCTGAGCGGGCTCACGGGTTCGTGGAAGATCAGGATCCCGAGGATGCCGGCTCCGAAGGTCCCGATCCCGACCCAGATGGCGTAGGCGGTTCCGATGGGCAGTTCCTTGACCGACACGCCCAGCAGGAACATGCTCAGCACCATCGCGAGGATGGTCAAGATGGACGGAATCGGCCTGGAAAATCCTTCGCTCAGCTTGATTCCGATCGCCCAACCGATTTCCAGCAGACCCGCGAGAACAAGAAGAACCCAACTCATGATCCGAATCCTGTATCAGGGCCGTCCCTGCTCGAAGTCCATCCATGAGGTCGTCCTCAATGGAACCAGAATCTAGCTAGGATCGGTCGCCCCACCACCACTGCGCGAAACATCTCGATCGCCGCCCAGGAAACCCCACCCCGTACGCACGCAACGGGTACCATGCATGGAATCGGCCTCGCGGCTCTCCTCGAAGATTTCCGTCAAACCCCTCTCCGTTCCCGATTCGCTCTTGCCTGTCGCCAAAACTCGACATTGATGCCATACTTCCGTCCATGTTGAATCGGGCCGGACTGCGCCTGCTGCCTCCCAAAGGCCGGGACATCCCGGAAACGGTCCATGTCCTGGCCGCCGAAACTTCCATGGTGGCGGCGATCACGGCCATCGCCCTGGCCGGGGTGATCGCGTCGCAGGGTGGTCGGTTCCAGGACTACGCGCCGATGCTGATCCAGTTCGGGGGGTTCCTGCTCGCGCACATCCGGGCGCGGGCGCGCAAGGCCGATTCGTTCCAGATGGTGCTGGGCTTGGTGTGGCTCACCGTGGTGCTGTTCGACGACGGATTCATGGGCCAGGGGGTGACGTGGGTGTTCTACATCCCGCTCTCGCTGGGCATCCTGCTGTTCCTGCCGCGCGGATGGAACCAGAACATGTGGCTGGCTTCGATCCCGTTCGGGCTCCTGCTGGTGGGCCTCACCGACTGGACCCCGCGGATGAACCGGCTCATCCCCGAACACAGCGCCTACTTCACCCGTTCGTCGAATTTCGTCGCGGCCATCCTGACCTCGCTGTTCGCCCTGCGCTACATGCTGGAACAGCACGGCAACGCGCTGGCCAAGGCGATCGCCGCCAACCAGGCCAAGAGCGAGTTCCTGTCGCACATGAGCCACGAATTCCGCACGCCGCTCAACGCGATTTCGGGCTTCACCGAACTGCTGCAGCTCGACCCGGCCGTGCGCCAAGGAAGCGGCAAGGAAAGCCTGCAGGCGATCCGCTCGTCGTCGGAGCACCTCCTGAGCCTGGTCAACAGCGTCCTGGATCTGTCCAGCATGGAAAACGGCAAGCTCCCCCTGCACATGGCGAGCTTCGACCCGAGGCGGGTGCTGGACGAACTCGTCGCGACCCTGGGGCCGCTGGCCGGCTCGAAGAGGCTCGAGATCCGGTCCAGGATCGACGACGACCTGCCGCGAATCGTCGGCGATCGCCTGCGATGGCTCCAGGTTCTCCTGAACCTCTGCAGCAACGGCATCCGCTACACCCAGGAAGGCCATCTGGAGATCCGGGCGAGCTGGGACGCTTCGAGGTCCTCCATGGTCGCCACCATCCGCGACACCGGCCCGGGGATCCCCCAACACAAATTGTCATCCATCTTCGAGCCCTACACCCGCCTGGAGGAATCCAATCCCACCCAGGCGCACGGGACCGGATTGGGCCTGGCGATCTCCAAACAGCTCGTGGAGACCATGGGCGGGACCCTCGCGGTGGAAAGCCGGGTCGGCGAAGGGACCGTCTTCCGGTACCTCCAGCCGTTCGACGTGGCCCAGGACGAACCGGCCATCTCCACGCCCGCGCAGGACCCGGCCGCGCTGGCCTCCCTGCAAGGCAAGCGGGTCCTGCTGTGCGAAGACACCCGCATGAACGTCCTGCTGGCGGTGCGCGTGCTGGGCCAGCTCGGCGCCGAACTCGAGGTGGCCGAAGACGGTCGGCAATCGCTGGAAAAACTCGCCCGCGGCGGATGGGACCTCGTGCTGCTGGACCTCCACATGCCCTACCACGACGGCTACGAAGTCGCCCGGCGGGTGCGCGACCCGTCGTCCCCCATTCCGTGCAAGCGCGTGCCCATCCTGGCCCTGACCGCCGACGCATCCGACGAGGCCCGCGACAAGGCCTTCGCGATGGGCGTGGACGACCTGCTCACCAAACCGTTCAAGCTGTCGGAACTCGCGCAGCGGGCCAACCGCCTGGTCAATTCCTGACGCCAACCTGTGTCCTGGCGGGCGGCGACCCCGCCCGAACCGCGGTCGTCGAAGATCCCCGTTGCGGCGACGGGTCCGGAAATGGCAAAATCCGGTAAAGCGCTCCGAAGCGACGAATCGCGTCTCGTGCCCGGCGGCCCTGGGCCGCCGAACGCGGTCGATCGCCCCTGAGCGGGCACCTGGGGGAGATGGCCCCAAGGACGACCGGAGGACCCCGTGAACCTTTCCCTGTCACCCCGCCTTCCCGGCGATCGCGCGTTCCTGGCGCTGGTGGCGGTGTCCACCTTGGCCTTGACCGTGCTGAGGACCCTTTCGATGGACCCGATCACCCGTTGGTGGATTCCCCTCTTCGAAGTCGCGGTCCTGGCCCGGGCCGTGTTCCCCGTCGCGCCATGGAGCCGGCTTCGCACCCACCTGGCGATCGCCCTGGCGTTCTGCCTGGCCGGCGACATCCTGATCAACTGGACCTCGCAAGGAACCTATTGCATCGTCTTCTTCGCGGGAACGCACCTGAACCTGCTGTGGATCCTGGTGCGCCTGCGCCGTCCGGTCCGCGCCGACATCCCGGCCCTGCTGCCCTGGTGCGTCGCGAGCCTGGTCGTGTTCGCCTCGGTCGCATCGTCGCTCCCCAAGCCCTGGATGGCCCCCGTGCTGGCGGCCTACCTGCTGCTGCTGGACCTGATGGTCTGGCGGGCGCTGGCGCTGTTGTCCGATCCTCGCCCGGGTGGCGCGCTCCCGCTGGCGCTGGGCGGCGTGCTGTTCTTCGCGACCGACCATCTGGTGGTGCTGCAGATCCTGCGGCCCGCCACGATCTGGGTGGTGGCCACCTGGGTCTGCTATCCTCCGGCGCTGGCGCTCCTGGCGCTGGCCGGCCGGAACCTGGCCACGACAGGAACCGGCACGCCGCGCTGACCTCGCCGCGGCGCGATTCGCGCCGGGATCAGGAAGGGCAATCGATCCGGAAGCTCGCGCCTTCCCCGGGAACGGAACGGGCCCGGATGCTCCAGCCATGGCGCTCCACGATGCGGGACACGTGCGACAACCCGATGCCGAACCCCTCGTAGCGGTCGCTGTGCAGCCGGGTGAAGGGCCGGAACAGGCGGTCGGCCTGGTCGGACGCGAACCCTTCGCCGTTGTCGGACACCTCGAACCAGGCGCCCTCGGGAGACGCGCCGCCCAGCACCTCCACGCGCGGTCGGGATCGGTCCCGCGAGTACTTGCAGGCGTTGGACAGCAGGTTCTGGAGCAGCAGGCGCAGCAAGGTCCGGTCGGCGCGCAACACGAGGTCGACGCGCACCTCCAGAACCGCTCCAAACCCGGCGCCTCCGTCGGACAGTTCGTCGAAGATCTCGCGGACCAGCGGAGCCAGGGCCACGTCCTCCAGGACCAGCGGCGCATCGGGGGTTCGCGCCAGCTGCAGCAGGCGGTCGATCAGACCCGACATCCGGAATCCCGCATCCGACAGCCGTTCCAGGAGTTGGAGGTGCTCGGAATCCAGGCGATCCGCCGCCTCGGCGTGCAAAATCTGCGCGAACCCGCAGATGGCGTTCAGCGGAGCGCGCAGATCGTGGCTGACCGTGTAGGAAAACGCCCGCAGGTCTTCCACCGCCTTCTCCAGGCTGGCCGTCCGGATCGCCACGGTCGCCTCGAGGTCGCGGTTCAACGCGGCGAGCGCCTCCAGGTGCTGCCGATCCTTGGCCGCCAGCGCCTCGCGGGTGCGCAACAGCGCCTTCAGGAACACGATCAACGGCAGCAACGGCAACAGCAGAAGCAGCACCAGTCCCGCGTCGCGGTACAGGCACCGCAGCAGGATCGCCCGCTGGTCCTTGAGCTTGACGTCGGCCGCCAGCACGTACCGGCGACCTCCGGGGGTGGTGCGCGGAACGAAGATGGAATGGAAGCTGTCCCAGACGTTGGTGTAGCTCGCGTAGCGGCTGGCGTCTTCGGTCCTGGAATCGAAGGCTTCGAGGAGTTCGCCGGGCGGCTGGGGATAGGGGTTGTAGAACCGGCTGGGGGTCCCTCGCACCGAGTCGTCGCGGGTCTCGTTGCTCACCACGAACCGCACCTGTCCGCCGGAGCGCACCATCGTGTACACGTACTCCACCCCCAGGTCGCGGGCGAAGCGGTTCAGATCCAGGGTGATGCGACGGAATTCGTCGGGCGGCACCGGGGCGCCTTCGTGGTAGCGGTCGTGGAAGTCCGAACCCAGCATCCGGTCCAGCGCGAAGCTCGCGGCCCGCAGCGTCGCGTCGATCCGGTCGAGCTTCCGTTCGCGCTCGACCAGGAAATCGTGGAACGACAACCCCGTCACCACCGCGACGTAGAGCGCCACCAGCGCCCATGCCAGGCGGATGCTCGACACCCCCGACACGATGTCGCGCAGCGCGGTGCGGATTGCGGATGGTCGG
>JAKPQQ010000040.1 GCA_029557215.1 Fibrobacterota bacterium
TCACGGTCTCGGGGTCGGCCACGGTGCGCACCACGTTCTATCCGTTGGGTTACTTCGAAGGCGGCCAGGGCGTGTCGGGTACCACGAACCTGTACGGTGACGTGGAAATGCGCGGCGACGGCACGAGCCGAAGCTCGGGCAACCTCACGGGCTTCGTCGATGCCACCTCCACGGTCGGGTCGGCGACCGACAGGAATTCCAAGGGACCGTGGACATGGAGGCCGTGATCGTTTCGGCCCGCGCAGGGGGCGATGGCACCCAGCGCTCACCGGCACCCGGGGAATCCTGTGATCGAAGGGGCGCAACTTCGCCGTCGATTCCGGGATCCAGGTGATACTCTCTAGAGCATGAACGACCGCATCGGCGACACGACTCTAGCCCGGCATGGGGGTGGCACCCGGTCCCCTCTGTCCCAACGGATCGCGTTCCAAGGAGCAATCATGAGAAACCTGGCATTGGCCCTGATGGTGGTTTCGGCGAGCCACGCCGCGAAGACGGTCTACGAGCCGAGCTTCCTTGCCCGCGAAGGCGTCAATCTCAAGGATTGCAACACCGCCTACTGCTACGACAGGAGCGTCGAGACCGACAACTGGATCATCTTCTGGCAGAAGGGGTTCGGAGCCGATCCGTCCACGGCCTCGGGCACCTACAAGGTGAACATGGCCAACTTGAAGGCGGTCGCCGAGAAGAGCTTTGCCTACTACGTGGACACCCTCAAGATGGTGCTCAAGGGATCGTCCCTCGTCGACAAGCACAAGCAGATGATCTTCCTCCTCTACCAGACGGAATGGGCCGCCTACGGCTCGGGCCAGGACGAGAAGGTCGGGACGCTGCATGTCGATCCCGCGGCGGCGAACATCGCGTCCGTGGTGGCGCACGAGATCGGGCACTGCTTCGAGTACATGACGGGCGCCGACGTGCCCGGAGCGGGGTGGCGCTGGGGTTTCGGGGCCAACGGGGCCGGCGGCAACGGGTTCTGGGAGCAGATCGCGCAGTGGGAGGCGTTCTCCGTGTACCCCGATCAGAAGTTCCGCGACAACTTCGCCGAATACATCGGAAGCAACCACCTGCACATGGTCCACGAGGATCCGCGCTACGCCAACCATTTCATCGGCGACTGGTGGTCGTACAAGCGCGGCCTCGACTTCATGGGCAAGCTGTGGCGCGGCACGAAGAAGTACGAGGATCCGATCGACACCTACAAGCGTCTCACCGGCGTCACGCAGGAACAGTTCAACGACGAGATGTACGAGCATGCGGCACGTCTCACCACCTGGGACCTGCCGACCATCAAGACGCGGGGCGCGAACTACATCGACAGTCGCGCGCAGGTCAAGATGACGAAGAACTCCGACGGTTCCTGGATCGTGCAGCCATCCGTAACGATCGAGAACTACGGCTACAACAGCATCAAGCTCAACGCCCCGACCACCGCCAAGACCGTGGCGGTCCAGTTCAAGGGCAAGGCGGGACAGTCCGGGTACCGGTCGCTCAACGTCGCCAAGGGTGGCTGGCGGTACGGGTTCGTTGCGCTCCTCAAGGACGGCACGCGCGTGTACGGCGACATGGCCACCGCCAAGTACGCGAACGGCGCCAATCCCGAAGGTTCCATCCACCTCGCGGTCCCAGCGAACGCGAGCAAGCTGTGGCTCGTGGTCACCGGGGCGCCCCAGGAACACTGGCACCACGCCTGGGACGACGACAACACCAACGACGAGCAGTGGCCCTACCAGGTGCAGTTCGTCAACACGAACCTGCTGGGCGAGGCCAATCCGCCGTCGGTTTCGGTGGAGGAACGCCTCCAGAACGCAACGCGGACCTTCTCGATCCGCGACGGGGTCCTGGAGCTGAACGGAGACTTCGAGGCCGCCGACATCCTCGATGCGCACGGCCGCCTGGTCCGCACCTTGGGTCCATCGTCCGGTGCGCGGAACGTCGCTCTCGGCACGCTTCCGAACGGAATCCTGCTGTTGCGGACCAGGACGGCGGGATCGAACCCCGTGGTCCACCGGTTCGCCAACATGTCCGGCAACTAGCGCCATTGCGACGGAGTCCGTCACATGGATGACGGATTCCGCCGAACTCAACACGTCCGAAAGAAGGTCCTCATGCGCTTCCTGATCCAGTGCGCGGTCGCCGTCGGCGTCTGCGTGGCGGCCGCACCTGTCGCGAATTTCGGCGCCGAAGGCGATCCGTACGTCTGGCCCGCCTACACGCCGAGCCTCAATTACAACTACAAGGAGCGCATCGGAACGTTCCCGATGCCCACCAAGGATCTGGACGACAAGTGCGCCGGTGTCGTGGGGACGCAAAGTTCCGGCTGGTGGACCTTCAAATGGGGCAGGAACAAGAGGTCGGTGGTCACCGAGAAAGCCATCACCCCGATGCTCGAGCGCCTGAACAAGGACTTCGCGTACTTTCGCGATTCCATGGGCTGGGCGCCCGACAGCCGGATCCGAGCCGGTGGACGCAGCGCCGTCTACCTCTTCGGGTCCGGGACCTGCACCGACGGGGCCGACGTGGACAGCAATTCCCTGGGCGGTTGGCAGAGCTCCGTGGGTGGGCATCCGATCATCTTGGCGTCCTACTACCCGGTGTACAGCTTCGATCCCGCCAGCACCTACGCCGACAAGCTGTCCCAGCAGGGCGCGATGGTCCACGAAGGCATCCACTCCCTGTTGGCGAGCCTTCCGGGCGCCCGGCATGCGGCCTGGTTCCACGAAGGCGGCAACACCTGGTTGCAGCAGGAGGCGGATACCCGACGCAACCCCGGGAAAGCCCCAGGGCCCATGGGCTTTTTGAACGCCGCGGCGGTGATCGCGCCGTTCATCCCGATCGAAAGCTACAGCGGCTGGCTCCTGGACGGATCTTTTGGCGGGCCGGCCGCCGAAGGCGTGAACCAGTACGGCGCCGACGGAAAACAGTTGTGCAACTGGCGCAATCTGCTGGGAGGCTACCAGTACGGCAACATGTTCCCGACCTTCCTGGGGGAATGGGTGGGGAAGGGAACGATTCCGTGGATCTGGAACTACGCCAAGGGCCGCGTCCTGCAGGGCATGGCCGACACCTTGGGCGACGCCCAGACCCGCCGCCTGATCCAGGAATACCGCGCGCGCATCGCCCTGATGGACATGAAGAAGTGGAGCGACGAGGTCAAGCGGCTGGCCAACGCGAATTTCGGGTCGACCATCAAGACCGAGTACACCCCCGCCGTGGCCGAGGTCGAACCCTGGACGGCTTCCATGTACGCCAAGACCGCCGACAGCAGCGGTGTCCTGGTGCCCGAACCGCGCACCCTGCCCGGATGGTCGGGGGCCAACTACGTCCCGCTCAAGGTCTCGGGGAACCTGGCGAAGGTGGGGTTCAGGCCGATCGGACAGAACATGTCGCTGCAGTTGTGCTACCGCGCCGCCGACGGCACGCCCGTGTACGGTGTTCCGGTGACCTCGGGAAGCGCCACGCTGCGCCTGGACAAGGCCCCCGCCAACGGCGTGGTGATCGCCGTGGTGGTCAACACCGACTACAAGTACCTGGGCGATGCCACCCGCAAGGCCAAATACGACTACCGCCTGGTTCCCGAAACGGGCGTGACCGGCGCCGCGGAAACGACCAGGAAGTGGTACGACACCAAGCTCGACTACACGGCGTCCGTGGGCGCACCGCAGCGGTTCGCCGAGCGGGTATCGGGACGCTTGCGCCTGGGCTTGTCTCCCGATCGCCATTTTCTGGACATCCGGTTCGTTCTGGACCGCCCGGGGGCTGCGCGACTGAGCCTCTACACCGCCTACGGCGCCTTGGTCCGACGCCTGGGCAGCCGCACGCTTCCCGCTGGCGAGCATGCCCAAAGCGTCGACCTGGGGGCGTTGGGCATCCATCGCGGTACCTTCCTGGTGCGTCTGGAGTCGGGTTCCCAGCACGAAGTGGCGACCATCACCCTGGTGCGCTGAACGGCCTTTATAGAGCGCCTGGAATCGGTCCAGAGGGGGCGATTCCAGCAGGTTCCCCTGCTTGCTCGGACTTGGAGCATAATGGCGAACCAGAGAGGTCTGTTTACGTAAAACAAAACAGAAACCAGACGCATACAAGGGGTAGTGGGGGGAGCCAGGCTGCCCCCATTTTTGTGCTGTTCTGTGTTGGCTTTTATCAAACAAAACGGTGTTTGCAGGGACCGTATAAAACGGATGAACCGACTTGAACTGTTCTGAGCATGGTTTTATGGGAGGTTTGGCGAGGCATGTGTAAAACCTGCGACCACCGTGGATGGGTGGGATTGTGAGATTAAAAGCCAAACCTTATACCGAAGGTTTACTAAAAAGCTCGATAAATACTGGCTTAATAATGGTTTTTCTGCTGTTCTGGTTTTGTCGATCCAGCTTTGCGGGCGTTCTTTTTCGCCTGTTTTCAGGGGAGGGAGGGATCGCTTAACGGTGATTGGGGGAGAGCCGTGGTATGGAAGGGATGGGATTTGTGCAACAGAGCGATTGATCGGCTGTCTGCAAAATGGGACAATGCGCGCATGCCTCCGCCCTCCATTCGGACCAAGACACTGTGGGTCGTCGCCGGTACCACAGCCGTGCTCACGGTCCTCTTGGCGCTCGACATGCTTTCCCTGCTGGGGCCCAGCTACAAGGAGCTGGACCGCCGGTTCGCCTCGCGCGAGCGAATCCGGATGGAGCAGCATTTCGTGGCGCGCCTGGACAACCTCAAGGCTTCGGCCAGGGATTGGGGGGTCTGGGACGGCATGGCGCAGTGGGTGAAGGACCGGAATTCCGCTTTCGCGCGCGAAAACCTCCAGCTCGCCAACCTGGTCAACGCCGGTTTTGCCAGACTTTCCGTGTTCGACACCTCGGGTGGCGTTCTGATTTCGATCGCCGATGGCGAGGTGCCGGCCGCGATCGACAAATGGGCCGCAAGGGAGGCGTCGCATTGGGCCGTTCGGCGCGACACCACGGTGGTCGCGGGGATGACCGTCCAAAAGGGCCGCATCTGGTCGATCGTCCTGCAGCCCGTGCGTTCGGGTTCCTGGGTGGAACCGCCGCGCGCGTTGCTCATGCTCGCTTCGCCCGCGGGTGTCGGGAACGTCAACGACGGGGTGGTGCGGTTCCATTCGGCCGCAATGGAATCGATCGCCGACACGGATTCGCTGGTGCTCCACGGGCAACTGCCCGGACTGGAAGGGCTTCCCATCGCCCAATTCACCCTCAAGGTCGATCGCGTGGTGTGGTCGGGCGGCCAGCGGACCCTTTTGTACCTGGGGATCGGGGCCATCCTGTTCGCGCTTGCGTTCGTGGCGATCGTCTACCGGTTCCTGGACCGCACGCTGTTGCGGCGCTTGCATCTGCTCCGGTTGGATCTGGAGACCATCCGTTCCTTCCCGACCCGCGGTTCGCGCATCCGCTCGCTGGGAGAAGACGAAATCGGCCAAGTGGGCTCGCAGGTCAATGCGACCTTCGATGCCCTGGAAGAATCGCAGAAGCATCTGGCCGACGCGCAGCGGATCGCGCGGCTCGGGTTCTGGCAGCTGGATCTGGAGACGTTCAAGGCGCAGATTTCGTCGGAGCACGTGGAGACCGCCGGGCTGGAGGTCGACGCCCGCAATTTCGAGATCACGTTCGACGACTACCTGGATCGCTACGTGCATCCCGACGACCGCGATCGCCTGAGGGCCTGGGCGGAATTCGCCAAGACCCGTGAAACCGAAGAGGTCTCCCGCGATCTGGAATACCGGACCATCGGCCCCGAAGGCGAGGTGAGGCACCTTGCGGCGGCCTGCCGCAAGCGTTCCGGCGAGGAGCGGATCCTGTTCTTGGTGGCCCAGGACGTCACCGACCGCCGTCGGATGGAAGAAGAGATCCTTCGCGGCAACCTCTACGATT
>JAKPQQ010000056.1 GCA_029557215.1 Fibrobacterota bacterium
GACACGGCATTGTCCAGCGGATCCGGCGCGATCCTCTCGTCCGATTTCCTTCCGTTGCCGTCCGCGGGATTCCTTCCCCTGGAGAACGCCCGCCTCAAGTGGCGCGATTTCCTGGGAGCACACGCGGCGTCGGTCCCCGAAACGCTCCCGGTGCTGGAGCCAACTCTTGTCGGACCGATCGTGGCCGAAGCCGCCACCCGCGCTCCGCTGGATGCCAACAGCCGCGTACGTGTCGCGAAGGTGGCCGGACGCGACCTCGTGGTCTACTACCGGGAGTCGATCAACCGCACGGTCGCCGCCGAAACCTGGCTGGACGGCAAGGCGGCGAAACTCGATTCGGCATGGAACGTCCAAACCGCGATCGAGCAGTTGAACGCGAAAGTGGAAACCTTGCGCACGATCTGGCTCGTGCCTGGCCCAGGGTGGGAGAAGGCGATCCCGTCCGCCGGAACCAAGTCGAATGTCGATCTGGACCTGCGGTTCACCGTGGGCGACTACCCATGCGACAAGGCCGTGGAACTCTCGGGATACCGTCACATCGCGATCCATGGCGCGGGTCGCGGATCGCGGGTCGTTTCGAAGACGGAATCCGCCCTGACGATCCGGAATGCGTCTTCATGCCTGGTGGAAGACGTCGCGTTCTTTTCCGGAGCGGTCTGCATCGGGGCCGAAACGAAGAACGAGGAGGAGGAATCCCACCCGCGACTGAAGGGCGCGCTGGGCATCGTGAACATCCCCACCGTCCACCTGGAAAACGTCTTCGCGTCCTGTCCCGGAGGCTCCTCGTTGGGAGCCTCGGCGATTTCCATCCACAACCTCGGAAACAAGGTCGCCAACCCGTCCCATTCGACCATCCGGATCGTGGGTTGCACCGCGCTTGCGGGTGCGGGTCAACAAGGGATCCTGTGCGTGAACCCCCGAGGTACGGCCCTTCTGCGCGACAACACGGTGGGCTTGAACCCGGACGCCAAGGCCGACAGCGACTTCAGATCGAACACGGCCTGGTTCACCAAGATCGCGGAAGCCATGACCGGGGTGTCCAGAAGCGGATCCATCGCGGACCAGACAAGGAATCTCCTGGATCGATCCCTTCCGGATGCCAGAAAATGGATGGCTCTGCTCCTGACGAACATCAAGGACGACAACAAGAAGACCGCGGCGAACCGGATCGTGGCGGAGCTCAAGGAAGCCGTGC
>JAKPQQ010000092.1 GCA_029557215.1 Fibrobacterota bacterium
CGCGTCCGACAAGACCATCCTTGGTTTGGGCGCCGACGCGACCATCTCGGGAGGAGGATTCTTCCTGGGGGCGGGAGTCCACAACGTGATCATCCGGAATCTGACCATCGGGGACACCAAGGATCTGGTTGCCGATCCGACCGGCAAGGAGCTCGACTACGACGGAGTCCAGATGGACGGAGCCCACCACGTGTGGATCGACCACTGCCACTTCCGGGACATCAACGACGGCATGGTCGACAGCCGCAAGGACACGGACTACCTCACGGTCTCCTGGAACAAGTTCTTCGACCACAACAAGACCTTCGGGATAGGCTGGACCGAGAACATGGTGGCGAAGATCACCATCCACCACAACTGGTTCAAGAACGTGACGCAGCGCAACCCGAGCTGCGACAATGCGACCTGCCATCTGTTCAACAACTACCTGGATGGTGTCGGAAGCTACGGGAACTACTCGCGTGGCGTGGCCGACATGCTGGTCGAGAACAGCGTGTTCCGCAACGCGAAGGATCCATGGCACCACGACGCCGACGCCAAGCTCACCGTGCGAGGGAATCTCACCGAAGGTACCATCACAGGTCTCAAGCAGGCCAATGGGAAAGGCTTCGAGGCGAACAAGCTGTATGCTTACAAGCTCGATCCGGCGGATCAGGTCAAGGCGATCCTGGCTGCCTCCGCCGGGCCACAGGCTTCCATAGGTAAGGCGCCCACGACAGGAATCGACACTCGTTCGAATCGGAAGCGGGCCGTGGTCGGCGGAAGCGTTGCCGTCGATCCCGCAGGCCGCCTCAGGCCGATCTCGCAGGCTGGTACGCCGACGGGGCGCGGGATCTACTGGATTCGCGATGCGGACGGTACGCCCAGGATGCGGGTCCGGTTGGATTGATCGCGCGCGCTTTGCATAGACAACAGTGCAGGCATGAATGCGAGGCGCTTCGCGAGGCAAGAATCGCTGGAGCGATGATGGAGCGATGAAGGCGACAACGGCATCTGGCGTGAATCGCCCTTCGCACGGAATCATCGGCCTTAGAATGAGATGGCTCGAACGTGCTTCG
>JAKPQQ010000098.1 GCA_029557215.1 Fibrobacterota bacterium
TCTAGGATCTGGTGGTCGTAGGCTTTCAGCCTGATTCGAATTTTTTGCTTAGCCACTGCCTTACCTCCCGGCTCTTATTACTCGATGACGGATGTCACCACGCCCGCGCCGACCGTGCGGCCGCCCTCGCGGATGGCGAAACGAACGCCCTGCTCCAGCGCGATGGGCTGTATCAGCGTCACTTCCATCGTCACGTTGTCCCCGGGCATCACCATCTCCACACCCTCCGGAAGCTTGATCGAACCCGTCACGTCCGTCGTCCGGAAGTAGAACTGCGGACGGTACCCGTTGAAGAACGGCGTGTGACGACCGCCCTCCTCCTTGCTCAGCACGTACACCTCGCCCTTGAACTTCGTGTGCGGCGTGATCGTGCCCGGCTTCGCCAGCACCTGACCACGCTCCACGTCGTCGCGCTTCGTGCCCCGCAGCAGCACCCCGATGTTGTCCCCGGCCTGCCCCTGATCGAGCAGCTTCCGGAACATCTCCACCCCCGTCACCACCGTCTTCTGCGTCGGACGAATCCCGACGATCTCCACGTCCTCGCCGACCTTCACCACCCCCCGCTCCACCCGGCCCGTCACCACCGTCCCCCGACCCGAAATCGAGAAGATGTCCTCGATCGGCATCAGGAACGGCTTGTCCGTGATCCGCTCCGGAAGCGGAATGTGCGTGTCCAGCGCCTCGAACAGGCGAATGATCGCCTCGTCCGCCAGCTCCCCCTTCTCCCCGGCCATCGCCTTCACCGCCGCACCCCGGATCACCGGCAGGTCGTCGCCCGGGAAGTCGTACGCCTTCAGCAGCTCGCGAACCTCCAGCTCCACCAGGTCCAGAAGCTCCGGATCGTCCACCAGATCGCACTTGTTCAGGAACACCACGATGTACGGAACGTCCACCTGGCGCGCCAGGATCACGTGCTCCCGCGTCTGCGGCATCGGACCGTCCGCCGCCGACACCACCAGGATCGCGCCGTCCATCTGCGCCGCCCCCGTGATCATGTTCTTCACGTAGTCCGCGTGACCCGGACAGTCCACGTGCGCGTAGTGCCGGTTCGCCGTCGAGTACTCCACGTGCGACGTCGCGATCGTCAGGATCTTCGTCGGGTCACGACGACCCTGCGACTCCGACGCCTTCGCCACCTCGTCGTACGACACGAACTTCGCCCAACCACGGTCCGCCGCCACCTTCGTCATCGCCGCCGTCAGCGTCGTCTTCCCGTGGTCCACGTGACCAATCGTCCCCACGTTCACGTGCGGCTTCGAACGATCGAACTTTTCCTTCCCCATGATCTC
>JAKPQQ010000115.1 GCA_029557215.1 Fibrobacterota bacterium
CGGGGACCGACCCGTTGCGGAACCCTTCCAGCGCCTTGGTCCGGGCGCCCTGGCTCTTGTCGCCGTGGATCGCCAGCGATTTGATCCCGGCGCGGTCCAGCTTTCGCACGACGCGGTCGGCGCCGTGCTTGGTGCGCGTGAACACCAGCACGCGTCCCTGCTGGTCTTCCAGAAGGCGCTCCAGCTGGTCCTGCTTGCCTTCGCGGTCCACCAGGATCAAGCGCTGGTCCACCGTTTCGGCGGCGGTGGCGGCCGGAGCCACCTGCACCGTCACCGGGTCGCGCAGGATGCCGCCCGACAATTCCTGGATTTCCGGAGGCATGGTCGCGGAAAAGAACAAGGTCTGGCGGTCCTTGGGGACCTTGGCGATGATCCGCTTGATGTCGGGCAAAAAGCCCATGTCCATCATGCGATCGGCTTCGTCCAAAACCAGGATCTCCACTTCGCCCAGCTTGGCGTACCCTTGGTTCACCAGGTCCAGCAATCGTCCGGGGCAGGCCACCAGGACATCCACCCCGCGGGCGAGTTCGTCTTCCTGCGGACGCTGGCCCACGCCGCCGAAGACCACGGCGGTGGAGATCTTCACGTGCCGTCCGTAGGCCTTGAAACTGTCGCTGATCTGGGCCGCCAGTTCGCGGGTGGGAGCCACCACCAGCACCCTGGGGTTGCGACGCCCCTTGTGCTGCGGAGGGTTCTGGGCCAGACGGTGCAGGATGGGCAGCGCGAACGCGGCGGTCTTGCCGGTTCCCGTCTGCGCGATCCCCAGCACGTCGCGCCCTTCGGCGACGGGAGGGATGGCGCGGGCCTGGATGGGAGTGGGGCGCTCGTAGCCTTCTTCCGTGATGGCCTGGAGGAGCGCTGGGTCCAGGTGGAGGTCTGCAAATCTCATGGGAATCCGTTTTCTTGTGCTTTGGCCTGTGGTGACGGGAAACGGCAAATCCTTTCCCGATCTAAGGCCGGTTTCAGGAAGCGTGCGCTTCCAGGAATCGTTCGACTTCGGCGTAGTAGGTCTCGATGGTGTCCGAGCGCCTCCACCCGTGGCCTTCTCCTTCGAAGACGCGGTAGTGGTGCGACGTTCCCGCCTGTTTCAGAGCTTCGACGATCGACTGAGCCTGTTCCAAAGGTACCACTTTGTCGTCCGAACCCTGGAAAATCGCCAAGGCGTCCCGGATGGCGCCCGCGTGGTGCACGGGCGATCGGTCGTGGTAGATCTGGGATTCCTGCGGCAGAAGCCCCACCAGGCGGTCCAGGTACCGGGCCTCGAACTTGTGGGTGGTGGCTTCCAGCTGAGCCAGATCCGTGACGCCGTAGTTGGAGATCCCCGCCCGGAACAGCCCCGGATGCTGGATCAAGGCGTTGAGCACCGTGAAGCCGCCCGCCGACCCCCCTTTGATCGCCAGACGTTTTCCGTCGGCGACCCCTTGGGCCACCATGGCCTTGGCGCCTTCCACGCAATCGAGCGTGTCCAGCTCGCCCCAGCGCCCGTTCAGGGCCAGGCGGTAGGCTTCGCCGTACCCGGTCGACCCCCGGTAGTTGACCTCCAGCACCGCCCATCCGCGATCGCAGAAGAAGCAGGTGTCGGCGGAAAACGACATCGTGCGCGCCGACGTGGGCCCGCCGTGGACGTTCACCAGCAAGGGCCATCCGGCAGCCGGCTTGGGCCCCGAAGGCTCGAACAGGATTCCGTGGACTTCGGTTCCGGCCACGTCCCACGAGACCGCGCGGCAGAGCGGGTATGCCTCGGGAGGCAGGTCTTCGCTCGTGCTTTGGGCCACGGTGGTCCATTCGCCGTCGCGCCACATCGCCACGCGGTCGCTCACCTGGGGAGACGATGCCACCACCAGGAACGCGTCGCCGGTCGGGGACGGCGCGATCTGGGAAAAGTGCGAATAGGGACCCGGGTCGATTTCCGTCGCGGTCCCGTCCAGACGCACCGACAGGATCCGTCCACGGCCCTTCACGAAGTCGATCACCCGGATTTCCGACGAGTCGCGCTTCCAGGCCAGGGCGCGTCCGCCCTGCACCCAGGCGGGAGGCAGCATCGCGTCGGAGGTTGCCAGGGTCAGGATGGCGTCGTCGGATTCGCGGCGCACCCGCAGCCGGTGGCGCTCGCCGTCGCTTTCGATCCAGGCCAGGTGCCTGCCGTCGGGAGACCAGGCCGGCTGGTACACCGCGCGTCCGGGACCTCCGGCCACCCGCGAAGGGTCGGCGAGGTCGGGACGGATTCCGTCGATGCGGCCCTCCATCAGGCGGGCGCCGTCCCAGGGCATGTCGGGGTTGTCCCATTCCACCCAGGCGATCCGGTTGGACGCCGGGTGCCAGGCGGGCTGCATGTAGAAGTCGGCCCCGCGCACGAGGTCGGTGGGCCAGCGGGCGCCGTCCAGGCGCACGTAGGCCAGGACGTCGATGTTGTCCAGGCTGTGCACGCACAGCAAGGCCTTGCCGTCGGGCGACACCGCGGGCGAAGCCACCGCCCCGAACCGCGGCATGGCCGGCGTCGCGCGAGCGCCGAGCTCCATGCGCAGGAGCGGTCCGCCGCGCTGGGAAAAGAAGATCCGGTTCCCGCTCACGCAGAAATCGCCGCCTCCGTAGCCCACGCCGGCGCGCACCGAATGGTCGGGGGTCAGCTCGCCGGGGCGGCGTCCCCCGCGCACGAGGGTGCTGCGGTCGGAACGCCCTTCCAGCCACACGGGATCCCCGTCTTCGGTCCAGGCGACGTCGTCCAGTCTCAAACGCAGGGAAAGCCGCGCCGGAGTCCACCAGCGCGCGATTCGCGTCATTCCTTGTCCTTCCAGTATTCCTCGATGTGCAGCGGGGCCGGATTCGCCTTGGTCCACTTGGCGTAGCCCAGCGGTTCCAGGATCTCGGAAATGTCCTTGACCATGCCGGGGCTTCCGCACAGGTACACGTCGGTCTTGGCGGGATCCAGCAGCACCCTGGCCTGTTCGGCCAGCAGGCGCCCCTGCTCCTGGAAATAGACCGTCAGGCGGCCGACCTGCCCCTTCCACAGGGGGTCCAGGTGCGGGCGCGAAATCGCCGGCAGGTAGACAAAATTCGGCAAGGCGTTGGCCAGCGCGCGGAACTCGGAATGGTGCCCCAGTTCGCTGCGGCGCGTGGCCCCGTGCAGGAGCACGAACCGCAGGTCGGGACGCACGGCGGCGTGCTGGCGGACCATGGCCAAAAACGGCGCGATCCCGGTGCCGGTGCCCACCATCACGATCGTGTGGGTGAGGGCGTTTTCCAGCGTGAAGTTGCCCGTGATCCGCTTGCCCACCTGGATCCGGTCGCCGGGTTCCAGGCTCCACACGCGAGGGGTCAGCGTGCCGCCGGGAACGTGCGCCACGAAGAACTGCAGGACCTCGGTCTCGAACCCGGCCGAGGCGATCGAATAGGCGCGCAGCACCATCTTGCCTTCCTGCGGAGGCCTGGCTTCTTCGATCACCGGCCCCGAACGCGGCACCGAGCTTTCCAGCCCGAGCGTCACATACTGTCCGGCCTGGTAGGGGGCGAACGGCTGGTCGGGCTGGATGTAGTAGGTCCTCAAGGAAGGACTGTAGTCGATGCGCGCCACCACGGTGGCGTTGTAGTTGGGAGAATCAGGTATGGCCATACAGGTTCGTATTTACAAATCCTGCCTGGAACGCGACGTGGTCGGCATGGTTCGGGCGCCACCCCTGGTGCCCCCAGGGGTCGCCGGCCCCCTTCGACTTCGCTCAGGGCGAGTGCGGGCTACCCTCTGGTCGGTGCTGCGCACCCGCGCCGGTCGGTGAGCGGAGTCGAACCGCGGCGCGGCCCTGCGGTCGGCTGGCGCGTGGATCGGCGGGTCGTGCCGTTTGTTGCAAGGGCGATTCGTGAATCGCCCCTACGATGATGGCACGGCACGACGCGGCTGTGCGGTCAATCGACTTGATCCTCGGGGTTTCGGACAAGGGCGTCCGGATGTCGGGGATGTATCTTGCGCTTCAACATCATGACTACCGAAGAACAGATCCTTCAGAATTTGCGGTCGGTCCAGGATCCCGACCTCCACAAGGACATCGTGACCCTGGGGTTCGTGCAGAACCTCAAGGTGTCGGGCGACGGCGCGGTCGATTTCGATCTCGTGCTCACCACGCCCGCGTGCCCCGTCAAGGACAAGTTGCGCGACCAGGCCGCCGCCGCCGCCAAGGCGGTGCCCGGCGTGAAGTCTGTGGACGTGCGGTTGTCGGCGCGCACGACCGCCCGTCCGGGGATGGACAAGGGACAGCTTCTGACCGGCGTGAAGAACGTGGTCGCGGTGGCTTCCGGCAAGGGCGGGGTGGGCAAGTCCACCGTGACGGCCAACCTGGCCGCCGCGCTCGTGAAGCAGGGCGCCACGGTGGGCATCCTGGACGCCGACATCTACGGCCCTTCGCAAGGCATGATGCTGGGCGTGAAGGACGATCCGGAAATGGATTCCGACAAGAAGGTGTACCCGCCCACCGCCCAGGGCGTGAAGGTCATTTCCATGTCCATGTTCACCGACGACGAGGCCCCGGTGGTCTGGCGCGGCCCCATGGTCAGCCAGATGGTCCAGAACTTCGTGCGGCAGGTGGAATGGGGCGAACTGGACTACCTGCTCATCGACATGCCTCCGGGGACCGGGGACATCCAGCTCACGCTCACGCAACAGACGCCCATCACCGGGGCGGTGATCGTGACCACGCCGCAGGACGTCGCCTTGCTGGACGTGAAGCGCGGCATCAAGATGTTCGACAAGGTTTCCGTGCCGGTCATCGGGATCATCGAGAACATGAGCGGATTCGTCTGCGACGGCTGCGGCAAGCGCCACGACATCTTCCGCAAGGACGGAGGCCTGCGTACCGCCCGCTCCATGGGACTGCCGCTCCTGGGAGCCGTGCCGCTAGAGCCTTCCGTCGCGCTTTGCGGCGACCAGGGCGAACCTGTGGTGTTCCGCGCGCCCGATTCCATTTCCGCCGCCATGTTCCGCGAGATCGCCGGGCGCGTGGCCTCGGAGCTTTCCGTGCTGCACGCCACCGATTCCGACATCCTGTCGGAATTCGACTACGTGTGGAACGAGCTTCCCGAAACCGAACTGGAGGTCTCCAAGTGAACCGCGCAGCACCCGTGGCCATCCACCGCTTCAAGGGCGGATTCTTCGGCGTCGACTGGTCCGACGGCAACCGCACGGCCCTGCCTTACCGCTGGCTGCGTGGCCAGTGTCCCTGCGCGCAGTGCGTCGATGAATGGACCGGCGAACGGCGGGTGGGCGAGAGCGAGGTGCCCTTCAACGTCGAGCCCGTGCGGGTGAAGTCGGTGGGGCGGTACGCCATCCAGATCGCCTGGAACGACAAGCACGATTCCGGCTTGTTCAGCTTCGAGTACCTGCGCGAATTGTCGGCGCGCTTCGCCAAGGGACCCAGGAACGGCGAGGCCGAACCCGCCTGCGGTTCCAAGGGCGGTTGCGTCTGAAACCCCGTCCCGGCGAGCGGATCGTGGCCTGGACGATTTCCGTCCTGGCCGTGCATCTGGCGCTGCGCGTCCTGGTGCTGGGGCGCCTCGACGCGTTCGGGCACGAGTTCGTCGGCAGGTTCCACTGGTACATCTTCCACGCCGCGAGCTTCGACGCGCGCTGGATCGTGCTGGGCTCGATCCCGTTCTGGGCGCATGCCAGATTCTGGGAATCGCGCGCGCCCCGCTGGGCCGCGACGGCCTTGTGGACGCTGGTGGGGCTGCACGGCGTACTGCTGATGGCCACGGTGGCCGACCACGAGCTGCAACGGTTCCTGGGAAGCCATCTCACGCCATCCGTCTTCGAGACCTACGGGAACCCGTCCGCGCTGCGCGAGCTTCCCAACTTCTTCGCCAACGACAAATCGGTACCCTACCTGCCCGGGATCCTGTTCTTCGGGGCGGCACCGGCGGCTTGGTTCCTGTGGGCGTTCCTGGAGCGCCGCAGGATCGTGGTCCGTCGGCCCGGGCGCTGGATCGTGGGCACCTTGGCGTTCACCGCCGCGGGCTGGATCTTCACCGAATTGGCGTGGGGTGGCGGCAACCGCGAGCGCAAACTGGCCCCCGTGTTGCAGGTCTGGTGGAAGGCCTTGCACGCCGGTGCCGACCAGGGGATTCCCGATTCCGTCTACCAGGATCTGTCCAGGAACTGGACCGATTCGTGGCTTCGCGAGGCCGGCTCCGACACGGCCTGGAGATTTCCAGACCCGTCGCGGCCGTTCTGGCGCGTTCCCGCGTCGGATTCCGGCATCGTCGCCGGTTCCCGTCGCACCAACATCGTGCTGATCGTCGTGGAATCCATGCGCGCGCTGGATGTCGGGGCGTTGGGACCGTGGGGCGCCACGGGCTCTTCCACGCCGTTCGTGGATTCCGTCTCCCGCGAAGGAAGGCTCTGGACCCGACACACGTGCCCTTCCATGCCCACCGTCCGCGCGCTCATGAGCATCCATCTGGGCGTCTGGGACCATCCCGACCGCACCATCGCCACCTCGTTCCCGGGTTTGGCGCACACGAGCCTGCCCGACATCCTGGGCGACCACGGCTGGACCACGCGGTTCTTCAGCTCCGCCGATCCCGCCTGGGACAACCAGACCCCGTGGCTGGGGCGCTGGTACCAGCGGTTCGACTATTCCCCGTCGCGCGAACGCGACGCAGACATGTTCGCGCACGCCTCGCGCTGGATGCGCGACAGTCTCGAGCGGGACGTTCCGTTTTTCGTCACCTTCATGACGAAGTCCAACCACTACCCGTTCGACCAGAACCGGGAATGGACCCGCGAGAAGGAGCTGCGCAAGCGTCTGGGCCTCAGCATGGCCTACACCGATTCGAGCATCGGGGCGTTCGTGAAGTCGCTGCGCGACGAACCGTGGTTTTCCAACACGGTGTTCGTGGTCACCGGCGACCACGGGTTCCCGCTGGGCGAACACGGACCGGGCAACATGGGCCACGGACTGTTCACGGAATCCGTCTGGCTACCCCTGGTGGCCTGGGGCGCGCATCCCGATCTCGCGCCGGGGGTATCCGGCACGCCGTCGTCGCACCTGGATATCGCGCCCACGCTCCTGCGTCTGGCGGGGGTTCGCGCCCCCAACCACTTCGCGGGCCACGACCTGCTGGACCCCTCGCGGTCGGATTCCGTCCTGGTGGTCCAGAGCCACTACGACGAGGTCGCGGGCACCCGAGGCGTCTGGAAGGCCCACGGCACGCTGGCCGGAACGCTCCGCGAAAAGGGCCCCCAGATGTTCCGGCTGGACGTGGACCCGCGCGAGGAACGCGATTCGGCGGCGGGACGCGAACCCCTGCGCGATTCCCTGGTGGCCGAGGCGCGCTCGCGGGTGCTCCTGTTGTCCGAATCCCTGCGGCGCAACACGCTGCAGCCGACGCTCGCCAAGCATTGAGCCGACGCTACATGCCCACGACCGACAGTTCGCCGCCGGAATAGCCCAGGTGCACGTTCCCGCCTTCGGCTTCGGGAACCAGGATCACGGTGGATCCTTCCACGACCACTTCCCGGTAGCCCTGGTCGCCGGGAAGCCGCACGGTCTGCACGTTGGCGAGCTTGCCGCCGCGGTTTGGCAGGTAGGCCAGATCCCACACCACGGAACCCGGCTTGTCGGTGCGAAGCAGCAGGACCGCGTCGTCGGATCCGTCCATGTTCAGGTCGCCGATCCCGACACCCCAAAGCACCCTGGCCGAATCGCGCAGGCTGGTGATCCCGGACCTGTCGCGGTACAGGCTGCCCGCGAACTTGAAGGACCGCCCCGCGGCCTCGAACGTGATGTCGGGAATCTGGCGCTCCACTTCGGGCGCGGTCAAAAACCGTCCAGGCGCCTTCTGGTGGATCACGACCTCCGCCTTGCCTCCCGGAGCCGACATCCTGGGTGCCGGCGGGGGCGTGGTCTGCGCGGGTTTCGGCGCCGACGATTTCGCCGGTTCGGCCGGCTTGGCGGGGGACCCGAACTTCTTGGTGGTGTCCACGTTCCCGCCGTACGATTTGCCCGAAGGATCGATCATGTTCTTCATCTTGTCGCAACCGGCGAACGCGACCACGGAAACGGCCAAGGCGCAGTGGAAATGGTTCATGCCCCTCATTCTAGTTCATGGACGACGATCACGCCCTGCCTTCGCGGGAATGGGGGGGATAGGTCGACCACTTTGGCGGATCATGGGTCCATGCAGCGGTGACGACGGCCGCTGCGGAACCGGAAGAAGGTTCGCCAGAGCTGGCCAAAAAAAAATAGTTGTGCATTTCTTGTCATTTTGGCTGGAACGGAGGAATCCACATAACTCCATGTTTTCCAAGGAGTTGCGACCTTGCAACAGGCAACGACGCTGTTGACTGGTTGTTTCACGACTGTTGATCGGCCTTGAAGCTTGTTTCCCTGCTCCTATTTTTGCATGCCGAAATTTGGTCGACTCCGCATCGGCCACTCACCTGCGGCAAGTCGACGCGTTCTTTCGACAGAGGATTCCTACCCATGAATGCATTCTCCGCGATTCCCAGTCGGCGCACGCCGTTCATGTGGTGCTCCATTGTCGCGACGTGCCTGTTCGCGGCTGGAACCGCCAGTTCGGCGATGCCGCAGATCCTGTTGCAACCGGCCGATCAGCAAGTGCATGCCGGAGATTCCGCGGTCTTCCAAATCGTTGCAGAAGATGTCGACACGCTGAAGTGGTTCGTGAACGACACCCTTCGCGCCACGCACCCCGGCGCGATCCAGAAGTTCGCGCTTTCTTCGGTTCAGCTTGCCCAGGACAAGAGCAAGGTCCATTGCCTGTTGGTCGCCGCCGACGGCTCGGTCAGGGTCAGCGACAAGGCCACTCTGAACGTGCTAAGGCCCAGTCGACAATTGCTGACCTTCAGCGGCGAGTTGTCGGATCGGTTCGGCAACCTGGTCGGCAAGGGTGGCGGCAGGACGATCGACATGGTCGTGGAAATCTTCCGGAAGATCGAAGGCGGGACACCCGAGTACGTCGAGGTCTTTTCCGTGGAGGAGGGCAGGGGGGTCCCCGTTCTGGATGGGCGATTCCTGGCCAGATTGGGAACAGGCCGCGCCACCACGGGCTCCTTGGATGCGGTGGTGCAACAGCAAAACACGCTCTATGTGCAATTCAGCATCGGGAAGCTTGATTCCCGTGAGACGCTTCTTCCGCGTTCTCCGTTGACGGCGGTACCGTATGCGATCTCCGGGGCTTCCGGTCAGATCCAAGGCGCGGGAACGCCGTCCGCACTCGGCATCGAGGCTCCCATCGGGACGCGATATCTCGACACGTCCACGTCCAAGATCTGGCTGCGTTCCTTCAAGAGCTGGGTTCTTGTTCCGTGATCGGGCGCGTCTTCTCGATGTTGGCGGCCTGTGCGGTCGCCTGCTCCGCCCAGATCGAGGTCAAGCTCAAAGCCGACCAACCGCAGGATCCCGTGTGGGCGCGGTTGACTGTTTCCGTCCGCAACATCGGGACGACCGCGATCCAGTCGCCCAGGGCCGCGTTCGATCTCGCGATTCCCGCCGGCAAGATCCCTACGGTCGAGACCTGGTACGTGGGAAGCGTGCGGATCAGCCTTGAAAAGCGCCTGGACAACGGGCAGTGGCGGTTGTGGTTCAACTACGACGCGAATCTGCCTGCCGGACAGGAATGGAATTCGGGCAGCGGTGCGCAGGTCGGCGTGCATCTATCCGATTGGTCCGCATGGCAGCCTTGGACTTCGCCATCGTTCGACGGGAACACCGGCAATTGGGCTGTCAACCAGAAGATCACGGTTTGGGACGCTTCCGGTCAACAGATCTGGGGTCCGCCACCGCCGCCACCGGTGTCCACGAAGGGGTTCTCGAGTCTGTTCGTGAAGATCACCGGAGCCGGAACCTGCAATGCGGTGGGAACCATCGTCCTGGCCGATGCCGACAGGCTGGATCTGCGTTGCATGAGGGCCCAGGCATCGCACCCCGCCCAGATCTGGGTCGACGGAATCCAGCGTCCCGGTGTGGACACCGCCACGCTCCTGCAGGATGGGAAGGATCATCGCGTGGAGGTGCGATTCGTTCCTCGCGACGTTCTTTGGAGCAACTTGACCGTTACCGGTCCTGGGAGTGGGGAGCCATCTGGGACCAGACCATTGTATCGGGGTGATTCCCTCTGGATGGTCGGTGCGGCCGATGCCAACGCCAAGCTTCTGCGGTTGCAGATCGATGGCGTGCAGCGCACACCTGCATTGCGGACGTTGTTGCCGAACGTGCAAGCGCCGGTTTCCGCCACCATGGAGTTCGTCGCGGTCCAGCCTTGGACCAATGTCCAGGTCACGGCCATGCGCGAGCCTTCCACGGATTCGTTGTATTCCCGAATCCGGATCCAGGTGAAGAACACCGGATCGCGCAGCTTGGCCACCGGGTGGACGGTTCGGCTCCCGTTCCGTGTTCCCCAGTACCTCACGCCTTCGCTGAGCCTGTTCGATGTTCCATCGGCGAACGCATCCATATCGGCTTTGGGCGATGGTTGGTGGCAACTGACGATCACCGCCACGAACGCCTTGCCTCCTGGGGGTATCGGAGGAGATGGAAGAGGATGGTACCTCGCCTTGCGTTACCAAGGCCAGGATATCAAATGGGATCGGACCGGGGATGTTGCGATTCCCACCGCAACGGTCATGACGGCAGCACCCTACATCCGCGTGTTCGGAAACGATGGCAACCCGGTCGCGGGCAAGGATTGGCTCATGGCCTCGCGTCGCGACGATCGCCCGAACCTCGAGGTCAAGTGGATGGACGAGGGAATGTCGGGGAATATCGTCCGACCTCGGATCCTGCTCAAGAACAACGGGCCCGGCGCATTGTCCGACTTCTACTACGACTATTTCTTTTGCACGGAAAACGGCAAGCAGCCTGTCCTTGATCCGTACTACCAGGTGGCTCCTCGGATCACGCTCGAGGCCTTGGGCGGATTCTGCTACAAGGTCAGGTACGACTTCATTGGCGTGACCGTCGCCCCTGGCAATTCGATCCCCAACAACACAGGCAATGTGGTGGGTGTCCATTTCTCGGATTGGACTTCCTGGGATCGTTCCAACGACTGGTCCCATATTGGGACCGCGCAGACCTTGTTGCCGAACGATCGCATTCCCGTCTACGACCGATGGGGCAACAGGCTGACCGGGACCGCGTGGACGGATCCCGATCAACCCGGCGATCGGGATGGCGACAGTTCCACGGTGGACGGGGATCTGGAGGTCGTTTTCGTTCCGCCCATGATCGTGACCCAACCCGAGGATGTCCGCGTGGACGAAGACGGGACGGCCACCTTCGAGATCAGGGCGACGGGCGACGGCCAGTTGCAGTACCAATGGCGACGCAACGGCCAGGACATTCCCGGCGCGACAGGAACCGTCTACCGCATCGATCGCGCCAGATCCGAAATGGATGGGGACCAGTACGTGTGCCTCGTGAAATCGGGGGCAAACTGGGTGCTCTCTCGCCAAGCTTCGTTGCGCGTGAACAAGCGGCCACAGGATCTCGCGATCGCGATCCACCCCCAGGACGACACCGTGACCTTCGGATCCCAGGCCCGATTCGAAGTCTACGCGACCGGCGTCGATCCCTTGAGCTACCAGTGGTACAAAGGTGGCCGTCCGTTGGCCGGTCAGAAGAGTTCGATCCTCTCGATCCTCGTGGCGTCCGCCAGGGACACCTTGGATCCGGTGTGGGCTCGTGTCCGCGACGCCGAGGGTCGCTCCCTGGATAGTCGCACCGCGCATGTGCGTGCCAAAGCATCCACCCAAGCGATCGGACGCATGGTGATCAAGGGCTTCTTTGCCGACAATCGCGACATGGCTCCGAACGACACTTCGGTGGACATCGCCGTGCGATTGTACCGTACCGCCAAAGGGGGCGAACCGGTGTGGACCGAAGAACACTGGGATCTGCCGCTGATCGAAGGTGGTTGGAGCGTGGAACTCGGAAGGACGCGCGCCCTGGAAGGTCTGCTCAAGACCGTCGCCACGCATCCAACCCTGTACCTGGAAGTCGTACTTGAAGGTGGCATGCCAAGAACCTTTGCGCCCAGGATTCTTCTGAGTTCGGTTCCCTATTCCTTGCAATCCGGTGTCCAACTTGTGCTCGGCATGGGAATACCGTCGGGTACCGCTCACGATGTGGGAACGCTTTATCTGGACCAGTCCACAGAAAAGACCTGGTTCCGCGACGCCTCGGGCTGGAGGGCCCTCGAACCATGATTTTCCGCAAGATCATCATTCATGTCGCGGCATTGTGCCTCGCGACCTTCGCATCGATGCCGGAAGAAACCGGCAAGATCGGATTTTGGAACTGGGTGTCGAGTTCACAAACGGACTTGCTCTCCAAGGCGAACGTATCGTCCAGCCTCGTGAAGTCGGCGACGGATCTGCCGCTTGCCGGCAGAACGGGCATCCATGTTGACTCGCTGAACGGCATCGTCTATTTCGGGTTGCCTTCGGCCGGATACACGCGCTCCACACCGAATTCCGTTTCGGTCGGAGTGCCCTTCCTGGACCTGGGTGCGGGCATCCTCGCCCCCGACAACCAGTCGCGACTGCAGTTCCACAGATACAATGGAACATTGATGGTCTCCTTCCTGGATTACAAGATCGCCGGAGTGAGTTCATCGACGACCCGATTGTCGGCGCAGGTCATGTTCGAAGATCCAGAGACATCCGCAGACAAGCCGGGCTTGGTGCCTTTCCGGGTGAACTGGAAACTGGCAAAGGTTGGAGCTCTCCCACCGCTTTCGGACGACCAAGCCGCCGTGAGGGTGTTCGATGGATCCAGCACGCACTCGGGCATCCTGTATTCGTGGCTGCTGAACGGTGCATTGCAAGGTCAAGATTTGTCATTGATGAGCGGTGGAAGGATCGATTCCGACTCGGTTGGGCCGTTCTACGAATTCGAACGTCCTTTGTTCGCCCGGGCCGTTCAAGGTGCCCCATCGTTCTGGAGGTTCGGTTTGGCCGATCTTTCCGGTGGCTGCACCGACGACCCGGAAAGCGAAGTACGGGCATGTGGGTTCGGTGTTTCCGCATCCACGATCGGTGACCTGGCGGACAGCGATCCGCGTTGGGGCGAATTCAGCACGGTGGAGCTGACCTATCGCGCCGTTGGCCAGACAAGCGACAAGTGGAACGTTTGGTTCTTCGAAGACAACGAAGTGTCGACAGAATCTTTCCTGCGCTCTTCCTTGAGCCCAGACGGAAGCACCGGATTCAGAAGTCTCAGCGTGCCCGCGAGCGAATTCGTGAGCAACGCCACCGACGTGTTCGAAGTCGACAACATGGCGCAGGTGGCTGTCAACAGGTTCAAGGTTGTCGCTGCCGATGTCCGTGTCGGTGGATATCTGGACATTACCAGCGTATTACTGCGTCGCACCCAGCCCCCTTCGCTCCGGTTCTACGGATTGCCGGCTCAGTCCGGGCCTCCCGCACAAGGCTCGCTTACCGTGAGGGTGCTTGCGACGACCCAGGCCAATCCGACGGTTCGTCTGATGCAAGGCGCCAACGTGGTCCGTACCGCCACGGCGAATTCGGCGGGCGAAGTGGCCTGGACAGGCATCGCCGCTGGCGACTACACCGTCGTCGTGAGCAAGGAAGGCTATTCCTACCAGCCCGAGGCGATCGCTTGGAATTCCACCAGCACAACCAACTTGGTGCTTGTGCAGCAGAGCCAGAACAAGCCGGTGTTCGCGCCCAATCCTCCGCAGGCGGTGGTGTTGGACGAAGGCCAGGAGTTGGTTCTCCAGCTCAAGAACCTCGCCATGGATCCTCGAGGTGCGTCCTATCCGCTGAGCTGGAGCATCGCGTCCACCACCGGATCGCCCATACCCTACAAGCTGGATCCCGTTCTCAAGACCTTGCGGATCGGATCGGGGGGCAGCGACGTGTCGGGAGCCGCCAACCTTCAGCTGGTCGCGACAGGGGTTTCGGGCGCAACCGCTTCCGCATGGTTGGCCGTGACAGTCAGGCCCGTAAACGATGCACCTCGGATCCTGGCCACCGATTGGAGCGTGGCGGCGGGTGCTCTGCTCGCCGTGAATCTGGATTCGATCCGCAGCGGCAAGCCGGTGTGGGTCCATGATCCGGACGACAGCTACTTGGCCTTGACCTGGACCGCAAATCTTGTCCAGGGCGCGCCGGAAGGTGCCACGGTTTCGATCACCGACAGAAAACTCTTCTTCCAGGCTCCAGCCGACTTTTCCGGATCCGTGGTGATCGACCTGTCGTGTTCGGACCTTTCCGACGGCAGGACCACCAAACAAGTCACGATCAATGTCGTTCCACCGCAGGTGGAAATCTACGGGATCACGACGGAGCAGCTCCAAACCGGCGACTTGAAGGCCTCCTTTTTTTCCAGGTATTCCCTGGAGCCGGTGTCGTTGCAGAATTCCGTCATCAAGCTCCTCAATCCGTCCAATGGCGTCTGGGGTACCGTGCCAGCCAGGCTGATCGTGGTCCAGGCACCAGGCTACCGGGATGGACGCTGGATGGACGGTGCCTACGAAGTCGTGGTGGATCGGTCCGCGAACTGGACGTTCGAGCGGAGCACGATGCCCTTGACGACCCTGGCGCGAGGTTTGTCCAGCCTGACGGCCAAATTGCCCCTGGCCGCCGACGGCAAATCGCAGGACAAGGAGGCGGTCTTCCGTTCCCTGGATCTGAATGGACCGCTCGCCGTGGTCACGGCGACGGCGATCGACACCCAAGGGCTTGGCGCGGGCGTCCGGGTCGAATGGAAATGGCTGGAACCCGGCACGGCAAAGACCGTCAAATTGTCGCTGACCAAGGGGGATGCTCGCCACGAGCGGGTCGTCCAGATCCCGGCGGGCGTGACCAGCGTGGATGTCCCGTGGGCCGATCCATCCTGGCGATTGTGGCCGGTGGATCGCGATCTTCCCTATCTGCGCGACGGCCAAGAATACAGGGTTGAATTGATCGGGGTGGATGAAAAAGGAAACCCTGGTGGCGGGTCCGCTCTCGTGAATGTGCCTTCTTCCAAGTACGAACTCCGAATCACGACGTTGAACTTGCTGGAAGTACCCCGTCCAGTGGGGCGCATCTGCATCGAAGGTCGTTCGGGCTGGAAGGATTGCGCCGACTACGACTCGTACGGAGGCGACCAGTTGACAACCACCAGGATCATGGACGTCAAGCGAGATGTATACAGTGTGACCCTGGAGGACGATCGCTACCAGCCCGAGATCCTGGACGTCATGCCCGGAAGCCGCATTCTGGGTTCGAGCGTGTTCGAGCATTCACCCGACTACCCCGTGTACGAACAAAGCATGGACACGGCTCCCGACATGAAGCTATTCCTGCATCCCAGGAACTTCCTGGCCCAGGACGGCGCCTCGTTGGAACAGGAAATCACCACCGGTGATCTGGTCTTCCGGTTCGAACGGAACCGGTTCCCCGGAGGGATCCTGGACACGATCCTGCTTGGATTGACGGAAATGGTTGACGGCGTTTCCCGCCCGGTGGACATTCGCATTCCCGTGACGGAATACGACGAATCCACAACTCCGGTAGACCTGGAATCCTGGACAGTTCGCCGCACGCTCGATCAGTTGAAAACAGGCAACGGCGTAACTTTGTTCAGCGGTGCGACCCACAGGTCGATCCGCTATCTTGGCGCAACGGCCAGGTTCTCCAACACCCGTACTCTTGAACGCATCGTGAAGCTTCGCGACAGCGTGATCTACCACGCCAGCGGCGTGCCAACCGCCTGGCATGTGCTCGATCCCGACGGTCCTTCGGTCGTGGACGATTCCCGGCGCTCCATCACCAGTGGCGGTGAAGCTGGGTGGGCATTGGATGTTCCATCCAGCCATGGAGCACGAGCCGTCATGACGCTCTGCCGTCAGGACGACGACGGCACGGAGGTTTGCAGAGACAGTTCTGTGGTGCCCACCGTGCGGCGACTCGGGTTTCGCCCGACGGTGGCCGGTGCCTATTCGGTCCCGGGCAACGTCAACTTCCAGGAGGGAGTTGCTGGAGGCTCTGTCTTCGTGCCTGCTGGTCAGGCATCGGCCGCATCCCAATGGAACCTGTTCAGCGATGCCGCCGGCGAGTACGATCTCTGGGTCGATTGGTCCACCGACGATTTCTCCGAAGATTTCGCGGCAAGCCTGGATTCGGGCAAGAATTGGGTTCTGCAGAACTCCTTGACGATCGAGGGATGGAACAGGATCGGAACCCTCGATTTGCGCAAGGGCTGGAACGCCTTGGCGATCCGAGCTTCGCAAGGAGCGGTCATCAATGGGGTCCTGCTCCAGAAGATCGGCACCAAGAAGCCGATACTCTTGTCCTCGACGCTCGCCTTGTCGCACGCGCCCATTCCATCCTACGTATCCGCCAGCCTGGATCGCGACCGGATCTACAAGTCCACGCTCAAGGTGCGCGACGCCTACGGACTGGTTTCCCAGACGGTCTCCACGTTCCCCGTACAACCCGATGGATTGTTCGGCGATATTGTTCTGGAGCAGGAACCGATCACGGGCGATCTGCTGATCAAGGCCGGTCAGACGCGGTTTGTTCCGACTCCGGGAGGATTCCAGATCCGTCTGGCACCGGGTACACCGGCGATCGTTCCCGAATTGGATTCGTCCGATCGTTTGACGATCCGGATCCCGCGTGCCAAAATCGGCCCGGACGTGGTTGCCGGGTCGGGTGTTTCCAAGGCCGGGCCGTTGGATTCCATCCGGATTTTGACCACCAAGCCGGTGACCTACCATTGGACCACCCGCGATTGCTGGCACGGTGGCGTGCTGGGAGGCTGGGGCTGCGACACTCGCCACCATCAAGAAACCAGAATCGAGCCGGATTCCATCCGTCTGAACTGGACAGGTTTTGTGCCATGGAAATCGGCCCACGACCTGCGCCCACTGCCCAAACCGGTGGTGAGTGTCGCTTATGCAGGACTGGATTCCATCCGGCTCAAGATCGCCGGTCTGGACGATTCGTCCGGCCAGACCCGCCAAACGATGGCGGGAACTGTCCGGGTCGAATGGACTCCCGGATCCCATTGCGCTTCGGCGACCACAGTGGAAGTCCCGTTCCGCCAGGTCTTCGTGGTCGATGAATCCGGTTCGGTCCTGCTTCGCCCTTCGCTGTCTTCGGCATCGGCGTCCAGGAACGGCGGATGGGCCGACACCACGCCGGGAGCCCCGCGTTTGCGCCACCAGTGGCTCGACAACACCAACGGGGGAGGGTTCTTCCCGATGATGCTCGAGCCCATCCCGCAACCGCAGGACCGCCCCTGGATCGCCTTCGCGATCCGCAATCCACAGGCGAATCCGTTCGTGGCCAAGCTCTGGACACTTCCTGGCGACTACGTGGGCTTGCGCCGCCAGAGGTTCGAGTACCGGTTGGCTCCCTTGGGGACCACCGATCCGTCGGTTCCGGCCTGGAAGTCCGGGCAGGGCTATTCCGATGTCTGGCATGGACAAACCGACGACCTGATCTTGCAGCCTGGACTCCAGGAACTGCAGATCCGCATGGTCGATCCGGGCGTCACCTTCCGCGCGATCGGGCTTCGCGAAGCCTCGCTCGGAAGTCCTTCCGTCGACTTCAATTCGATCCCGCGAACCGGCAGCGAAGGCATGGACGAGGTCTTCGTGTCGGCGCCGGCGTTGGCTTCCGGAACGTTGCACGGATTCCGGATCGTGGCCACCGACCGGGTGGGGAACACCTCGACGGATTCCGTCACCGTCGCGACGCTTGCCAGCAACACCAAGCTTCCCACGGTCGGGATCGCCCTTTCGCCCTGGGACGGGTCGGGTTGGGTCACCGGCGATGTCGCCACGGTCTCGCTGATTCCGGACGGCCGATTCACGCTTCCCGAAGACGCCCAGATCAAGGCCTGGTTGCGCCATCGCGACGGAGCCACGGGTGCATTGACCTCGGATTCTTCCGAGGTCGCCGTGGTGCGCGACGCCAACGGCGATTGGACCGCGACATTGTCCGGATTGGGCGCGCGCGGTCAGACCTTGGACGACTTCGAGAACGGCGAGCGCACGGTGCTGGTCGCCTGGGTGCAGACGGCCACCGATCGCGGCAACCGGACGGGACTGGATTTCGCGGTGCTCAGCGACACGCGACCGGGGCTTGTGACCGGTACGTTCCTCGATGGACCGGTGGGTTCCGGCTTGACCTTCCGCGTGAAGGAAGCCTGGCAGAAACAACCGGGAAGCACCACCTACTACGCCGATCTCGAACTGCCCGCTTTCAAGGTGCAGGAAGACGACACCGCGGTGAACCACTTGGTCCTGCGCGGAGCGAAGGTCGCCTTCGCCACAGAAGGGACTTCACTGCGACTGACCAATGTCGTGGGAGGGCGGTTGGCCGCCACCCATTGCAAGTTGGTCGGCACCACCGAATCGCAGTGCCACGACGTCGCCCGCATGCCATGGACATTGGGACGTTGGGCCGGATTCCTGGAGATGGAATCCGTGAAACCCGAAATTTCCGGAACCAGCGACTGGCGCCTCGAGGTCCAGAACGCCGAACTGATCGACGACGCCGGAAGGCCTTCGCGCAATTCCGAACCGTTCTACCTGGCCGATGCCGGGATCGTGGTGTCCGACGAACCCGCTTATCTGGGCAAGGCGAATTTTTCCAAGGATCGTTTCTGGTTCGCGAACGTGGTCGCGGCCAACCAGCAGGAAGAGGCGTTCGGGATCGAGGCGTGCATGACCGTGATCCGTCGCTCCGCTTCGGGACTGGAATTCGAGACCATGGGCTGCGATACGGAAACCGGGCCGTTCCTCACCTTCCCGCTGAACATCCAGACCGACGGTCCGTGGTCGGTGGTGGGCGCCGCCTTCGATTCGCTGAAGGATCCCTACAAGCTCACCTGGACTCCGGGAACCGGATCGGGAACCAAGTGGATCGAGGGTGTTCCCGAATCCCGTGGCGCGATCTCGATTCCTTCGGCCCCGGTGACCGTGACAAAATCCGCTCTGCGCGACGCCAGGGGAGCCTCCCTTTGGGGCTACGATGTGCTGTCCTACAAGTTCGGCCAAACCGGCGTGACCGATCTGGTGTTCGATCTGGTGCTGCCCGACACCAAGCTTTCGCCCGCCCAGGATGGCGTGGCGCAGCGCGTGAAGTCGTTCACGGGCATGTCGATCGTGTCCGACGCGACGGTCATGCAGGGAGCGCCCGTCCTGCGGGGCACGGGTGTATCGACGGATCCCGTCCAACTTCGGTTGGGATCGAGCCTGCGGCTGGACGACGTGGTGTCGTGGACCTACGCCCGCCAGGAAGGCGTGGGCTGGGTCCTGACGCCTTTTGCGGGAGCCAGTGCTCCCGTGTACCTGAGCAAGGAGCAGGATGCCGGCTGGAAGTACACGCGAATCGGCGGGCTGGACCAGGCGGACGACAGATTCCGGTTCCCCTTCGAGACGCTCGAGATCGGGCCGGGAACCTACGTGTCGGCATCGTCCAGCCAGGACGTGGTGGTGTCCACCGGAGGCGCCACCGTCACGGCCAGACTGGCGGTGGATCCCAACGACGACGAACTGAGAATCGTGGCGAACTCGCCGTCGGTGACTCTGGACAAGTTCTTTACGGAAAAAGGAACGGCGAACTTCGCCAGCGCCACGGTGACCGATCCTGAACTGCGGCTGGATCCCGAATTCGGGATGGCCGATATCGAAGGCGTCGGAAACCTGGGAACCTCCGAACAGGCCGCAAACAAGCAGGTCTGGATTGGCGGATTGCCCGTGGTGAACGCGATTCCCAGCGGACGGTTCCAGATTTTGGCCAACCGCGGACGCGTGTTCGTGCGTTTGTTCCGTCCCCAGATGGTCCTGCACGATCTCGTGTCGGGGGCTTTGCCGAGCGCGCCCAGCGCCGAAGTGCAGACCGCGGTGTTCACCACCGACCGCATGCCAGTGGCCGTCGGGGCCCAGCTGGATGTTCCCGACAACTGGAAGGAATTCCAGATTCCGGGATCGATCGGATCGCTCCAGCTCGACAAGATGTACCTGGAAGCGACCTCGGATTACGACGCCGAATCCAAGATCTGGACTCCGGGCCTGCGTTTGCAGACCCCCACGGTTGTCAAGCTCGGCGACGCGTTCCAGAAGATGGGCCTTGACGGATACCGTCTGCCCCTCAAGTCGGTGACCATGGGATTGAGGGCCAAGCTAGGTGGTGCGTTCACTTCCAACATGAAGATGGACGACCTGGACTGGGACGTGGAATTCGAAACCGCACCGATCGGGTTCGCTTTGGACCTTGAACTCACCCGCGAACGCCTGAGGACCTTGGTGTCTGGCAGTTACAACAAGGCCGCCGACAAGACTCCGGTCCTGGTGAAGCTATCCACCCAAGGTTGGCCGGTCTATGCGAAGTACAAGCAACGTGCTCTGGAGCTGAGCCTGCAGAACTGGGAGATCGAACTGACCGATTCGTTCCCCATCCAGGCCATGCGCAACACCTCGTTCCATCTGGAAAACCTCACCGTCAATGTCGGGGCCAACGGCGACTGGGATGTGACGACGTTCGATGCCAGCGGGACCAAGGAGTTCCCGCAAGGCATTTCCATCACATCGGATGTCGAACTTCTGGGCACGGCGCAGAACCCGGTTTCTGTCACGGTCGCCAAGGGCACCGGCAAGAGTCCGGTGTTTTCCTTGCAAGCATCCAGTGTCCGTTTGGGCAACGACACTTATCAGCTGGTATGCAATGGAAAGCCCTCGTCAATCACGTTGTCGCTGGATGGCGACTTCATTGGCAAGGTTTGCGTGGAATCGAACAAGCGAATCAATCTCTACCCACTCAATCAACCCGATGCCGACGTGTACGTGACAGGTCCTGGTGAAACAGAGACTGATCCGTATCAAGTCGAGTTGTTTGTGACAAATGGCGAATTTGGCATGACGCTCAAAAAGGCTCGGTTGCGCAGCAAGCCAATGGCACCGGTGTTCCCCAGCGGGGTGGATGCTCTCGTGACCGGTTCCCTTTGGATCAAGGATGGATCGATTCGAGTGCGCAAGGCGATGGCCATCGCCGCGCTTGGCGCCGACAGCAAGGGCTGGTCGTCTGGTCCGATGGGGCCCTTCGAGCTGAACATTCCGGACTTGCGGTTCTTTTACAACACCGTCCCGGCGGATGGAATCGTGGAAACCACGGATCCCAAGGCTCCGGGTGGCAAGAAATTGACGGACTACGCCGAGGGCGAAGATTACACGAACAAGATCGCCATCCTGCTCCACCCCACGATCAAGATGAAGGCGGGCTCGTGCACGTCGGAAGGTCAAGCAAAGGTCGGGTTTGTCAACGACATGGAAAGCGACAAGAGTGTCGCACTTGATTGGGGATTCCGGGTCAAGGATTTCGCTTGCGAACTGGGCGGCTTGGATGTGTTGGTCCAAGGGCTTGAGTTGGGCGAGCAAAGTGGTGAACTCACCGTATCGACTCGAGTTTTACAGGTGTCCATACCCGAAAAGGCCGGAAATTTACTTGCGGTCGATCAGGACGAAAACGCCTCTGAACAGGCTCAATTCGAACCTTCCAGCGAACTGGGATGGTCGGAGAAGCTCAAGGGGAAGGGACTGCGTGTAGAGGGGCTGCGGTATGCGAACAAGACGTTGGATGTAGATGCCGTCAAGCCCATCGGGTTTGGCGACCTCGACAACCTCGCGCTGGAAATCCCGGGGATCGGCGTGACGGTCATTTCCAGGCTCGATGTGATGCCGCTGTTCGATCTCGACCGTCCTGGCGTGGCGTTCGACAATGTCCGGTTGGCTCTGCCGAAGGCGATGGGTGGCGACACCCTCAATACCAATTTTTCGCTGCTGTTCAACGGAAAATCTCCGTATGTGCATGTGCGAGGAAGCATGAAGGAACTTCCGCTGCGGATTCGGGGAATTCAGCTTACCGATGATGTCGGCCTCAATGGCGCGGAAATGCTGATCAAATTCACCGAGAAATTGAATGGCGAATCGGGTTGGAGCTTTGAAGGCACGGCCAGCCTGAACATGCAGGGCGGCTTGGGCAAGCTCGATGCAGAACTGGCGGTAGAAAAGCCTGGCGACTGCAAGGTGGGCGTGTGCAAGGCGGTGGTGTCGCTGCGATTGAAGGACGGTGCGCGCTATCCGTTGGGCACCACGGGCCTGTACATGGCCGGGCTCAAGGGTGCATTCTACGACGGCATTTATTCACCGCCCTGCGCCAAGAAATGCACCGGGCGCGAGATGCCCAATGGCATGAAGGTGGAGCTGGCGATCTATCTGGAAGCCGAAAGCCCCTCGGTGCTCAAGGGGACCACCGGGGTTTGGGTACAGCTCAACCGCATCAACTTTGGGGTGTACGGCGATCTGCTGATCATGGAAGGTCGTGCCGACGCCGACGCTTGCGCGGCGGTGTTCGCCGGCGGCAAGCAGTTCCACGGCGAGGTGAACGTGCGCCTGCAGGCTGCGCTCTCCGTGAAGGGCGGGTTCGTGATCGACATCTGGTCCGACCGTCGCGGCAAGAACATGGCCGCAGAAGCAAGTGCCAGCGTAGGCCTGGAGCGCGGCGCGATCATCAAGAGCCGTTGGTTCAAGTTCCCGCGTTCCATGCGTTGGTTCGGACCGTTCGTGACGCGATTCGGCCGATTCGACGACGGCAGCAACGGGGTGACTACCGGAATTCGCGCCTTGGGCAAGACCTGGGGTGCCGGATTTGTCAATGGCGGATTCCGTCTGGGCAACGTGGGCAAGTACAAGCTCGCCAAGCCGCCCTCGGGCGACGGTCTGTTCCTTGCAGGGTCGGAATACCGGATCATTCCGCTGGGCCTGGACCTGCAAGGCGGCGAAGTCGTTTCGGTGAACGTGGGCGCCGCCGAAGGCGTGGACTGGCGTGGAGCGCAGATCCAGCTGGTGGAACCGAACACAACCAGTGACGAGCGTGGAAACACGTCCATGTCGACCGACAACTTGACTCTTGTCGCGGGCATGGACGACCGCACCGTGGCTCTGCGCGAGGATTCGGCGAACATCCACTCTCTGACCTGGATCAATGCCAATCGCGATGAGCGCGTTTTGGTGGCCATCCCCAACAAGGCCGGAACCGACCCCACCGGCGAGGTGCGGGAAGGCGCTAAAGTGGCTTCGAGCGTGGACGACCTCCAGGTGTTCCTGGGATTGGTCGACCCCACCGTGGCGTTGACCGCCGCCAAGTGCGCCGACGACACCACCGAGGTTTGCATTTCTGGAAGCGTCGTGGATTTCCGCAAGGATGTTATTGAGCGCACGCGCACCTTTTTGCCGCATGAAGTCAAATTGTTTGACTCGGATGCCTCGGATGCAGACAAGTCCGCGCAAACCGTGCTCAAGCAAAAGCACAACTTGAAGTTCTGGGCGATCCCCGTGTGGGACACCACCGGCAGCGCGGGAGCCCGCGATTCGGCGATCCCGCTGGAGATCGCGTCCTACGAGCTGGATCTGTCTGGATGCATTGCAGATCTTCCCACAGGCCAACGTGGCGTGTCCTTGAACGGTTGCCGCTGGAAGCCCAAGCAGTGGAAGACCGGTCGTTACCAATTGATGGCGGGCGTGGAAGGGCTGGATTATCTGCCCCAGCTCCAAAACCAGTCGACCGAACCCGAACCGTTCCTGCTCGATCAGACCCGACGGATCTTGACCAAGCCGGGTGAATCGGAACCCTTCTCCATCGCGGTGAGCTACCCGCATCCGGTGGCGGCCCCCACCGACCTGGCCGTGTACGGATCGGCGTTGGACAGCGCGCAGTCGCGCGAATCCGACCAGCGTCGCACCTTGTTCGCGCGCTGGACCCCCCAAGGCCACCCCGACGTGGTGGGGCACATGGTCCGCTGGACCGACGCCAAGAACGCCGAACATCTGTTCCATGCCGGTGTCGATGGCACCTGGAACTGGGTGGTACCACACGACACGAGCTACAAGGCCACCCAACCGTGGGATTCTACCCTCACGCGTGGCGGCATTCTGGGCGAGGCTCCCGCCTACGACTGGATGTTCGCACCTCCCGCCAAGCTGGAAGTCGCTCCGGCCCTGTACCTGCGCGCTCCGGGCACCGACAGTTTTTATTGGGAGCCGCGTTGGGACCTGGCCGCCACCTGGACCGGTCCCGACATGCTGGGCCGCCCGGCAGGTGGCACCGCCAACCTGCTGAGCGTCGCGACCGCGCCCGCCCCTTTGGCCGTGGAACTGAACCAGACCACGTCGCGCGACCTGACCGTGCAGATCGGGAATTATGATCCCGTATCGGGGCTGATCCCAGCCAGCCTGTACGGGCACCTGGACATGGAGCTTTTGGATGCCAATGGCCAGCCGTTGAGCCCCGCCGCCCGCAAGGCCGCGCCTTCGGTGGTGGCGGGTTCACAAACCTGGAAGATCGAATCGAATGAACTGAAGATTCCCTTCTTTGAGATCGGAAGAGCG
>JAKPQQ010000119.1 GCA_029557215.1 Fibrobacterota bacterium
GGTTCAGATCCTGTTCGAGTTCGGGACGCGCGACGCCGGCCCCTGACAGGGCGGCCACGCGAGGGGAGATGTCGAGCTTCAGCGGCTTGTAGCCGCTCGCGCCGGCAGGCTCGGAAAGCTGCGCCTGCGCGAACGCCGCCAATGCCAGGAGGGACAGCGCGGCGTGCATCGGGACGAGTCGGTTCATCCCTGGAAGTTCGTGAATTGAAGGTCGACCGACCAGTCCCCGCGGCGCAGCATCGCCATGGCGTCCTGGAGGTCGTCCTTGGACTTGCCCGCCACGCGCAGGTGGTCGCCCAGGATGGAGGCCTGCACCTTGAGCTTGGCCTCCTTGATGGCGGCGGCGATCTTCTTGGCGTCGGGCTGCGGAATGCCGGCCTTGAGCGAGGCCTCCTGACGCACCGTCATGTGGCCCGCGGCCTCGAGCTTGCCCCACTCGATGCCCTTGGTGCTCACGCCGCGCTTGATGAGCTTGGTGTCCAGCACGTCCTTGAGCTGGTCCATCTTGGGTTCGTCGTCGGCCACGAGCTTGAGCTTGGTGCCGTCGAACTCGATGGTGCACTTGGAGCCCTTGAAGTCGAATCGCGTGGCGATCTCGCGCTGCGCCTGATCGACGGCGTTGCGCACTTCCTGGGGGTCCATCTTGGAGACGATGTCGAAAGAGCAGTCCTTGGCCATAGGAACAGGAATCTAGTCTCGCAGATCGACCGTTTCGGATCCGGTCGGAGCCTTCCACAGGAAGTCGCCGGACTTGGGAGACCAGCGCTTCCAGCCGCGCAGGTCCCAGATGGTTTCGGTCCCCTGGGCGTCGGCCACGGAAAGGCGGCGTGGCCGCAGGTCGGAAGGATCCACCCACAGAGTCGCCCGGGCGAAACGAGCCAAGGCCCCCTTGCCCACGGCGAGCTCCAACCGGATCGCCTTGCGTCCCGAGAGCATCTCCTGCGTCGAGGAAACTTCGGATCCGGCCAGGGCTTGGCCAAGGAGCGACCCCGGAAGCATGGTGGGATCGAGCTTGTCGACCGATTGCACCAGCACCTGCCCCGACGATGCCGCATACTGCCATACCGTGCTGCCGTCCGAAAGCACCTGCACGCCTTCGGCGGCGAAGCGGAAGCGGTTGTCGAGCGCCAGGCGCAGTTCGCCCGAGGTGGTCCGGGGACGGGCCAGGCTGCCTGCGGCGGGCTTGGTGGTCCAAAGGAGGTCGATCTTCCATCCCGGCGAATCCTGCAGGGCCTGCGCCACGCGGGGGAGCCAGGGTGCACCGGCACCGGCGAGGGAAGCGATCAAAGCAAGGGCGGCGAGAGGCATGAAGGACATCCTGGAGATGGCGCCGTTTTGTAGTTTCGCTCCTCTTGTCCCCGTGTTCCATGAATCCGGACCACCATGGTCCGAAGGAGAGGCGATGAACCGGTCGCAGGCGCTGCGCGAACTGGCACTCCTGGAAAACTACGAGTTCGACCGCGGCGACGCCCCTGTCCGCCTTCTGACCCACCTGTCCAGCACCGATCTCGAGATA
>JAKPQQ010000122.1 GCA_029557215.1 Fibrobacterota bacterium
CCCCGTCATGGGGGTGCCATCCAAATCGTAGGCGCCGGGAACGCGGCCTCCGGAGAAGGCGAACCCGGCCCGATCGTGGGCCATCACCGTCAACGGCGAGGTGGTCGCGGACGTTCCTTCCTTGCCGCCCACCACGGGCACCACCTTGAGGGTGTAGCTCCCGGCCTTGAGCCCCGGGGCATCGGCCCTCCAGTAGCCTCCGTAGCTGCGGACCAGAGGATCGTCGAGCTTCCGGCTCGTCCCGTTTTCCCCGATGCAATAGACGTTGTAGCCGTCGGCTTTACCCGTGGCCTGCCAGCGCACATGAGCAGTCTCGAGCCATCCCGCGGCATCCTTGATGCTCACGGTCTGGGCTTGGAGCGCGAGCGCCCCCCAAAGAAGTCCGGCGATGGTTCGTCTTGCGTTCATGGCGATGGTCCTGTCTTCCTGAGCCTGCGACACAGGTTGTCGATGGCGGTCCACCGGATCGATGGCGGACATGGACCGAATGTATGGCGCAGGATCCGATCGGCACCGCACGCGCAGCGCAGCAACCGTTGAAGTCAAGTCAATCTCTTCGCCTTGCAACCCCACCCCCGCCGGGGTTATACTTCTTGTGCTCCGTTGGAAGGCTCGTCGCCTGGAATCCTATCGAAGCATTGCCACGTCGTCGGAAGGGGTGCATGAGGTCATGAACGCGGAGGGACCTATATGTCGCAACCAACCGGCACCCGGAGCTTCTTCCTAAGCTACCTGCTCGAGACGCCGTTGGTCCTTCCCGACGGATCCAAGGTCAAGCTGCGCGAGGTCTGGGCCACCACGGACGACACGCCCCGGGTTTCGTTCGTGACCGTGAAGATCCGTGGCGAAATCCGTCGCATTCTTTGGGACGACCTGGAACTGCGCAAGATCGATTCCGGCAGGTACGCCTTCAAGGCGCGCTCCCTGGGCACTTTGACGCTTTCCGGCACCGACGACCTGATCCAGATCCGCAAGCATCTTCTGGATCGCCAGATCGTCGATCTGGACGGCGCCAAGGTGGTGCGGGTCAACGACGTGCGGTTGGCCCACGTGCGCGACGGTCTGTTCCTGGTGGCCGTCGACGTCAGCTTCACCGCCCTCCTGCGCCGCCTGGGCACCGAACTGATGGCGCGCCGGTTCTTCGCCGACAAGCTCCTGCCGCGCTACATCCCCTGGAGCGAGGTCCAGGCCTTCGTGCCCAGTACCGGAGGCGCGGTGCGGTTGGCCTCCAGCGCCGAGCGCCTCAAGACCTTGCACCCTTCCGAACTGGCCGACATCATCGAGAACCTCGACATCGCGACCCAGGCGGCCATCCTGGACGCCCTGGGCGAAGACAGCGTGGCCGACGTCATCGAGGAGATGGAACCCGATGCCCAGGTGAGTATCCTGTCGCGCATGGGCGTGGAAAAGGCCGCCGAGTTGCTCGACCAGATGGATGCCGACGAAGTGGCGGACATCATCGAGGACCTGCCGCCCGAACAGGCGGAACAGATCCTTCGCGAGATGGAAGCGAACGCCTCGGCCGAAGTCCGCGAGCTGCTGGAATACAAGGACGACCAGGTCGGTTCGCTCATGTCCACCGAGTTCCTGTCGTTTTCCGACACCACCTCGGCCCACGACATCCTGCAGGCGATCCGGCGCGACCGCCCCGAACCCAAGCACACGCTGGCGGTGTTCGGACTGGACGACAGAAACCGACTCGCGGCCGTCGTGCCCCTCACCGAACTGGTGATGGCTGATCCCGCGGTACCGCTTTCCGACCTGGGCATGGAACGCCTGGTGTGGGTGCGCGACGACGCGCCCATCTCGAGCGTGGTGGAGATCCTGGGCCGCTACCGTTCGCTGGCCGTCCCGGTGCTCGACGAACACGACCACCTGGTGGGAGCCGTGACCGTCGACGACGTGCTGGGCGACCTCCTGAAGGCCGGCGGCAAGAGGTTGCGCGGATGAGCGCGCGCAAGCCCGGCTGGTGGGCCACCCTGCTGGCGTTCCTGGCGGTGCTGGGGCCCGGCATCATCACCGGGTCGGTCGACAACGACGCCGGCGGCATCACCACCTACGCGGTGGCCGGCGCCATGTACGGCTACAACCTCCTGTGGACCTTGGGGCCCGCGTTCCTGGTGCTGCTGGTGGTCCAGGAGATGAACGCCCGCATGGGCATCGTCACCGGCAAGGGCCTGGCCGACCTCATCCGCGAGAACGCCGGGGTCAAGCTCACCTTCCTGATCTTCACGGGCATGCTGTTCGTCGACATCGGGAACACCATGACGGAATTCGCCGGCGTGGCGGGCTCCATGGAGATCTTCGGGATTTCCAAATACGTCTCGGTGCCCGTGACGGCCGTTGGCGTGTGGTTCCTGGTGGTCAAGGGCACCTACAAGTTCGCCGAGCGCATCTTCCTGATATTCTCGGCGTTCCTGCTCACCTACGTGGTGTCGGCCATCCTGTCGAAACCCGACTGGGGCGCGGTGGGCACCGCCATCATCCACCCCAAGATCCAGACCGACACGCCCTACGTCTCCATGGTCATCGGACTGGTGGGCACCACCGTGGCCCCTTGGATGCAGTTCTACATGCAGTCGTCGGTGATCGAAAAGGGCCTCAAGCTCGACGACTGGAAGCTCACCCTGGCCGACGTCGTGGTGGGCTGCCTGCTCACGGTCGTGGTCGCGTTCTTCATCATGGTCGCCTGCGCCTCCACCCTGCACGCCCACGGCATCCAGATCGACAAGGCATCCGACGCCGCGCGCGCCCTGGCGCCGCTGGCCGGCGAGGCCGCCTCGTTCGTGTTCGCGGGCGGCTTGTTCGTGGCTTCGGTGTTCGCGGCCACCATCCTTCCCGTCACCACGTCGTTCTACATCTGCGAAGCCTTCGGGTTCGAGGCGGGCATCGACAAGACCATCCGCCAGGCGCCCCAGTTCTACGGCCTGTTCACCTCCATCCTGGCCATCGGGGTGGCCATCGTGCTCATCCCGGGCATTCCGCTCATCCGCATTTCTCTGATGTCGCAGGTCATCAACGGCCTGCTCCTGCCGGTGATCCTGGTCTGCATGATGCTCCTGGTGAACGACAAGGAGATCATGGGCAAGTACGTGAACGGACGCTTTTCCAACGCCGTCGGCTGGACCACCGTGGGCACGCTCGGCATCCTTTCCCTGTTCCTGGTCACCAGGACGATTTTCAGAATCTGACGTGGAAGGGGGCGGCAGCCCCCTGGCTGCGGCTACGGCCCGTCCATCGGATCCCGTCGTGTCGGGCGATTCGTGAATCGCCCCTACGTTCGCACCGGACGGGCCGGGATCCTCCGCCACCCCCACTCCGGGGAAACCCCGGACCCCACCGATCTCCATCAATCCAACCCACTCCACACTCCGGAATCGCACCCCAATGCAAGAAGACAAATTCTGGTCGATCGTCGAAGCCGCCCGCAAGGCCGCCGGATCCGACATCGACGGGCGCGTGGAAGCCCTCGAGGCCCAGCTGCGCAAACTGTCCACCGACGACATCCAAGGCTTCCAAACGGTCTACGACACCCTGGTCCACCGCGCCTTCCGCTGGGACCTGTGGGGAGCGGCGCATGTGATGAACGGTGGCTGTTCCGACGACGGTTTCATCTACTTCTGCCACTGGCTGATCTCCGAAGGCAAGGCCCGCTACGAAGCCGCCCTGCAGGACCCCGACAGCCTGGCCGAAGTGGAGCGTCTGGACCTGTTCGAGCTGGAGATGTACGCCTACGTGGCCCAGGACGTCTTCGAGGACAAGGACGGCGAGGACTTCCAGCGCGACACCACGCTGGAAACCACCATGCCCGCCGGCAAAGCCTGGAAGGAAGAAGCTCTGCCCGCGATGTTCCCTCGGCTCACGGCGGTGTACGGGAGCTGAATGGAACGAATCCCCGGAAGCTGTGTTGGCCACGTGCCTGGAGGCCCGCAGCGAGTCTCAAGCTTCTTTGGCCATCACCCGATAACGCTTGGCGGGACGCTTGAAAAACTTGCCAAGCTTTTGTGCGTTCTCATGGCTGATCGGGCGCTTCCCTGCGATCATCTGGGAGATGTGCGGCTGCGGAATCCCCGTCGCTTCTGCCAGCGCCTTCTGGGACGATCCCGCCTTGAACAGATCAACACGCAGGTACGAACCGCCGTGCATGCGCGACTTGATCCGCTGATGAAGCTCGGTGGATGTCCAGTCCTGGGAGTCCGAATCCGATTCCACCACGCGAATCGGATAGGCTCCCTTCAGGCGATCAAGGATGTCGACCAAGGCGTCCTTCGGGCCCTTGAAGCTGAACTCAATATGGGGCGTTTTCGCGACTGCCAGCATAGTAGACCTCGATGATGATGGAATCCTTCTCGATCGTCCAGCAAGCCACCCATTTGTGCGCCAAGTGGCAGTGGTACTTGTCCTTCCCGAGCTTGGAGTAATTCGGCCAACTCGACTGCACCGGCCCGGTGGCGGCCAGATCTTCAGACAGATCCTGGAAAGCTTCCTGGATATGGTCCGGAGCGGAGCCGATCCCCTTTTCCGCCTTTTTGGTGACTTTGACCGCGTATCTCACGTCTCCAATATAACAAAATATAGCAGATCATACTTCATCCATTCCAGCGGACCCCACCCGCACCAACGGCTCGTTCGACCTCACATCCTCGATCCCGAACAGTTCGCGGGCGATGTTCGCCAATCCCAGGCATTGCTCATCCGTGAAGGCGTCGAGCGTGGCCTGGCGCTCCTGCGGCGGTAGCTGGAACAACAGACGTTCCAGATAGGCCATGTTGAAGGCGTCTTCGCGGCTGTGCTTGCGGCGGCCGGGGCGGTTGTTGATGCGCTGGAAATCGACCTGGCGATCGACCATGCGGTCGAACAGCTCCAGCAGCTCCTGGTACTTGGACGGATCCCTGTCCAAAATCCGCAGCGCCGTCACCGTGGCCTCGATGGTGGAAATGAATTCGTCCTTGGGCTCCTTGCGGATGCGGTAGTTGCTGGGTTTTTCCGGCACGAAGGCGTAGTGCGGGAATTCCAGCAGCGTGGGCGACAGGTAGATGATCTTCTTGGCCTCGCGCCAGGTTCCGTCGATGATCACCAACGTCTCCAGATCGCGGGGCGCCTCGCTCAGGTCCTTGGCCACCGGCGACGGGAACAGGATCCCCACCTTTTCCTTGCGCGGGAGCAGGTCGCGGATGGTCGGGGTGCCGTCGAACCGCAGCCCGTGCACCAGACGCGATTTCGTCAGGCTCAGATGCGCCAGGCGCGCGGTGTTGAACGGCATGGTCCGTTCGTTGGGATGCTGCAGGTACAGGATCTCCACCGGGTTGTCGACCACCCGCACGCGGCTGCACAGGCACAGGATCCTGGCCCGCCAGCAGCGGTAGCAGAACGGCCGCCACTGGATTGCCGCCAGATCCTGTCCGGGCACCGGAATCCGCGAAGAAGGAGCGGTCACGGTTTGGGCGGGAGCAAGGTGACCTTGGTGTGCGACATGGTGATCAAGCCTTTGCGCAACAAGGCCCCCAACGCCTTCTTGAACAGCTTCTTGCTCATCCCGAAGGTCTGGTAGATCTCCCCTGGAGCGCTGTTGTCGGTGATCGTCATGCTCCCGCCGTGGTCGGCCAGGTATTTGGCGATCTGGTCCACGCCCGCGTCGGTGGCCTGGAACCCTTGCGGCTGCAGGCTCAAGTCGATCTTGCCGTCGTCGCGGATGTTCTTGATGTAGCCCACGCACCGGTCGCCCTTGCGCAGCGGCTTGAACACCTCGCTGTGGTACACGATCCCCTGGTAGCGCTGGTCGACGATGGCCACGAACCCCAAGTCCATCTTGTAGAGGATCAACAGGTGGACTTCCTGGTTGAACTCGAACGCCGCCGGGGTCTTGTCGTAGAACTGGTGGAATTTGGTGCTGCCGGCGAGCCTTCCCGTGAGCCCATCCAGGTAGATGCGCACCACGTAGTATTCGCCTTCCACCAGGCGGTTCTTCTGTTCGCGGAACGGCACGAACAGGTCCTTGGCCAGACCCCATTCCATGAAGCTCCCCACCTCGTTGGTGGCGCGGCACTTGAGCAGCACGAAATCGCCCACTTCGCCCTTGGGGCGCGAGGTGGTGGCGATGATGCGGTCTTCCGAGTCGTAGTACACGAACACTTCGATCTCATGTCCGATTTCCGTCCCGCGCGGCACGGAGTTGCCGGGAAGCAGGATCTTGCCCAGCTCCCCGCCGTCGAGGTACACTCCGAAATCGGTGATCGAAACCACCTTGAGCGTGTTGTATCTGCCTACCTGTGCCAATGGACGCCTTCGAAAAAGATGATCCGCTAGACCGCCCGGAATCCGGCGATCGACCTACTTGAGGAGCTGCTGGAACCGTTCCAGGAAATCGCCCGCCCCGTCGGATGCCTGGGCGGTGTAGGGTTCGAACCCTTCCACCGAAAGCCCGTAGCCGTGCAGCCCCGTGATCTTGCGGGGACGGTTGGTGAGGAGGCTCAGGCGCCGCACGCCCAGCTGCGACAGGATCTGCGCCCCGATGCCGAAGGTCTGGTTGTCGGGCACGATCTTGCCGGATTCCGACTCCATCCCGATGGGCGGGAGTTCGGGAACGCTGCCGCCCAGCGCGGGCAATGTCTGCAAAAGCAGGAACACGCCGCCTTTCTGGCTCACGCGGTCCAACGCCGCGTGGATCTGCATGAGCTCTTCCACTGCCGACCCGAGGCCCCATCCGCCGCGCGATTCGGCCTGCACGCGCACGGGCACGACGGAATCCGGCGCCAAGGGCCCCGCGACCACCGCGACGTGGCGGCATCCGCGGACCTGGTCGATCCAGCGCGAGAGCTTGAGGTCGCGGCCTTCCCAGTGCACGGTCTGTTCCGATTCCATCTGCACCAGCACCTCGGTGCGGCGACGGTATTCGATCAGGTCGGCGGTGGAACAGATGGGCATCCCGAACCTGTCGGCGTACTTGCGCAGTTCCCCCAGGCGCATCATGGTGCCGTCGTCGGCCATGATCTCGCAGATCACGCCCGCCGGAGCGCGTCCGGCGATGCGGGCGAGGTCCACCGACGCCTCGGTCTGGCCCGCGCGCACCAGCACGCCGCCGTCGCGGGCCACCAACGGGAACATGTGGCCCGGAACCACCAGATCGTCCCAGGTCGTGGCGGGATCCACCAAAGCCAGGACGGTGTTGGAGCGGTCGGATGCGGAAATGCCCGTGGTGGTACCCTTGCGCGCCTCCACCGACACGGTGAAGGCCGTCTGCAACGGCGCCGTGTTGTGGCGGGTCATCATCGGGATCTGGAGGGTCCTCACGCGCTCTTCGGTGAGGCTGCAGCAGATCAGGCCGCGCCCGTGGGTGGCCATGAAATTGATGGCTTCGGGAGTGCAGGAATCGGCGGCGATCACCAGATCGCCTTCGTTCTCGCGGTCCTCGTCGTCGACGACGACGCACATCTTCCCTTGGCGGATGGCTTCGATGGAGAGCTCGACGGGATCGAGCAGGCTTTCGCGTTCGGCTGTCATGGAATGCGAATAATACTCCCCCGTCGCCGTGGATTGCTACTTCGTTCCGTCTCTCCATGTCGAACGCACCCATCCAAATCGTCGGCGGCGGCCTTTCCGGCTGCGAAGCCGCCCTGACCTTGGCCCGACTGGGTCACCACGTGGAACTCTGGGAAATGCGCCCAGTGCGCAACACGCCCGCCCACAGCGGCGACCGCCTGGCCGAGCTGGTCTGTTCCAACAGTTTCAAGGGACTGGGGTTGGCATCGGCCCACGGCCTGGCCAAGGAAGAACTGGCCACTCTGGGTTCGGCGCTGCTGCCTTTGGCGTTCCAGGCGCGCGTACCCGCGGGCGAATCGCTGGCGATCGACCGGGATCGGTTTTCCACCTTGGTGGAACAAGCCATCGCCGCCGAACCCAACATTTCCTTGCGCCGCGAAGAATGCGTGTCGGTCGATCCCGAGCGCTGGACGCTTTTGGCTCCCGGGCCACTGGCCTCCGATGCCATCCACAAGGCCTTGTCGGAACTTGTCGGCGGATCGCGCCTGTCGTTCTTCGACGCCATCGCCCCGATCGTGGAAGCGGACAGCCTCGACTGGGACCATTGCTGGAAGGCCAATCGCTGGGACAAGGGCGACGGCGCGGATTTCATCAACTGTTCGCTGGACCGCCCCACCTACGACGCCTTCGTCGAAGGCCTGCGCACCGCCGACGCGGTGGAGCCCAAGCCGTTCGAGCCCAAGGAGCTGTTCGAGGGCTGCCTGCCCATCGAAGAAATGGCCCGCCGCGGCCCCGAGACTCTGCGCCACGGCCCCATGCGACCGATCGGGCTGGACGACCCCAAAACCGGACGCCGCCCCTGGGCGGTGCTGCAACTGCGGTCGGAAAACGATTCGGGAAGCCTGTGCAACCTGGTGGGCTGCCAGACGCGCCTCAAGTGGGGCGAGCAAAAACGCCTGTTCGGCCTGATCCCGGCCCTGGCCAAGGCGGAATTTGTCCGCTTGGGTTCCATGCACCGCAACACCTTTGTGGAAAGCCCGGTGGTCCTGAGCCGCGACTTTTCACTCAAGGCGGCCCATCGCGTGTTCCTGGCCGGACAGATCACCGGCGCCGAGGGCTACACCGAAGCCCTGGCCACCGGCTGGTACGCCGCCCAGCAACTGCACGCGCGGATCACGACAGGATCCGACCGACCGCTGCCGGTGGAATCGACGCTTGGGAGCCTGGTGCACTTTTTGACATCGCCGCGCCCCGAAGACGCCCCTTCGTTCCAGCCCATGAACATGAACTTCGGCCTGCTGCCGGATCCTGTCTTTCCCGAAGGCGCTCGCAAGAAAGACAAAGGCCTGAAGAAGAAGCTCCAGGCCGAAGCCGCCCTGAACGCGGCGCGGGAGTGGAAGCTCGGTTCGTAGCTAGAGCCGGAACTCCAGCCCGATCGCCCCCCCACCCTCAGTTCGGCGTGCGCCTCCAGGCTTCGGCGGCGGCTTCCAGGTCGGCGAAGCGGTCGTCGGCCTTCTTGGCCATCATGCGGTCGATGCACGCGATCGCTTCGGCGGGCACGTCGTCGCCCACGATCTCGGCCAGCGACGGCGCCGGGTGCATCAGGATCTGGAGCATGATCTGGCGGACCTCGTCGCCTTCGAACGGACGGCGGCGCGAGAGCATCTCGTAGAGCACCACGCCCAGCGCGAACTGGTCCGACCGGCCGTCCCCTTTCTGGCCGTCGATCAATTCGGGGGCCATGTAGTAGGGCGTGCCCAGGATCTGTCCTTCCTGGGTGAGCGTGCTGTCGTTGTGGAGCGCCAGACCGAAATCCGTCAACTTGACGCGGCGTCCCTGGTCCACCGCCATCACGTTGGCGGGCTTGATGTCGCGGTGCACCACCCCTTTGGAGTGCGCGTAGGCCAGCGCCTCCAGAAGCTGCAGCCCCCAGGCGCGGACGGCCTTCCAGGGCAGCTTGTGCTCCAGGAGGAGTTTGTCCAACGCGGGTCCTTCCAGCAGTTCCATGGCGATGTAGGAACAGCCGTCCCATTCGTCCATTTCGTAGATCGTCACGATGCTGGGATGGTTCAGCGACGCGATGGCGCGCGCCTCCCGCTGGAAGCGGTTCATGTTTTCCGTCAGGCGGTCGCCCAGGCGACGCGAGGCGGAAATCACCTTGATCGCCACGAAGCGGTCGAGGGAACGGTCGTAGCCCTTGTGCACCACGCCCATGGCGCCGCGCCCCAGTTCCGAGACCAGCTCGTACTTGCCGATGCGCGGAGGTCCGTCCATGGCTCCGGGCGGGAGCGTTCCGTTGCCCGGATGCACCGGCAGGATGGGCGATGTGACCTGCCCCGCGATGGTTCCGGGAGCGGTCATGGTGGGAGCCGTGGGGAGGACCATGCGCGGGACCGGCTTGCGGAAGGCCCAGGCTCCGGTGAGACCGAACACGTAGCCCAGCACCGGAAGATCGATGGCCGACTGCACCACGAACAAGCGATCCAGGATGGCCTGGATGATCAGCACCCCGAACACGCCAAAGGAAAGGATCCCCCATGTCCGGCCTTCCCAGCCCAACCGCACCAGCAATGTCCAGATTCCGGCGGCGAGCCCTGCGCCCAGAAGGAGCTCCCACATCCGCATCCAGCCGCTGCTGGAAGGCACCCGCCCCGACAGGATGTTGTCCATTCCCAGTGCCCAGATTTCCACCCCAGGATACCGGTCGGAAAGCACCGTGCGCAGGAAGTCGCCCGACTCGCGGTTCAAGGCGGCTGCGGCGGTGACCCCCACCACCACGATCTTCCCGCGGATCATTTCGCGGAACTTGGCCGGGTTTTCCATGAGTTCGCCGGCCTTGATCTGCGGCATGGCGGGCGATTCGCCGTAGAACCGCAGCGCGGCGTTGCCGTTGTGGTCCAGCGGGATCTTGTTGCGCAGGATCTGCACCTGGCCGGGCTCGAAGCTGACATCGGCCAGATTGGCGTCGCCGTAGGCGGCCACCGCCGCCACCGCGAAGGACGGAAGGTATTCCGAACCGAACCGGACCACGTGGGGGATGCGCCGACAGGTTCCGTCTTCTGCGTCCACCGGACTGTTGATGAAGCCCGCCGGCGACGAAAACTGCTGGTAGAGGGTGTCGCCGTAGAGGATCCTGGACGACTGGAGCAGGATCGCGAGATCGGCGCCCGGTTTGTCGGGAAGCAGCTGGTAGGCGGATGTCCGCAAAAGAGGCGGCAGTTCCACCCCGGTATCCAGCGAGTCCGGGGCCGTGCTCGCGTCCAGGAAGGAGAATGGCAGGATCAGGCGGGTACCCGACTTGGCGATGTCGCGGAACGACTGGGCCAACAGGAAATCGCCCGCCGTGGCTTCGGCGCGGTGAGGGAAATAACCGTCGAAGGCCAGGACCTTGGGATGCTGCGAGGCGATCGCCAGGAACAGCCTGGCGGTCTGTCCGCGGTCCCACGGCCAAGGCCCGATCCTGCTGATGATCTCGTCGTCGATGGCCACGACGACCACCCGTCCGCTGGGATCGGCCCGCGGCGCGTGATCCACCTGGAAATCCTGCCAGATCCTGTTCAGCCCCTTCATGGGAAGGATCGTGACGAACAGCAGCACCAGGGCGGCGAACCCCGCGTGCAGCCGTTTCTTCCAGGTCGCGTTCATGGGCGCATCAGTCGCAGAGGCAATCGCGCTCCTTGTTCATCTTCACCCACTCGCTGGACGCGTCGGCCTGGAAGGCGACCGGCTCGCCGGCGGTGCCGGTCTTGGAAATGTCCAACCGCATTCCGTCCTTGAGGATGCGAACCCATTCTTCCTGCGAAACTTCCTTGGGGCCGGCGACCTGGTTGGGGGCCAAGCTCTTCTTGGCGGCGCTGGCGGCCGCGTTGCGGACACCGACCTCGCCCTGGTACACCGCGACCGCGCCGGTGGAATCGGCCTTGGCCTCGGTCTCGAACACGGTCCCGTGCACGCCGGCGATCGCGTTGGGCAGCTGGATCTGGTAGTTCACGATGCCGCCCGCCCATTTCTGGACCTTGGCCCAGGTCTTGCCACGCACCAAGGACAACCGGGTCATGAGGGCGCGATTTTCCGTCTGGGACGCTTTTTGGGCCTCCTGGATGGCCGTGAGCTTGACTTCGGTGGAGGAGGCCAGGCGCAGCACGCTCTGGTTGTCGATGATGATTTCCGCCATGCCGTCGGCCCCGGTCAGAATGACATCGCCGGTGGACAAGAAACGGTTGGCCTGGAGCTTTTCCACCGCGCCGTTGGCGCGACGGATTTCGCCGGATCCGATGACCATGGTCACCACGGCCTTGCGGGA
>JAKPQQ010000164.1 GCA_029557215.1 Fibrobacterota bacterium
GGTGGATGGGTGACTCTGATCGTGACGGGTGGTTTGGTGGCGATCTCGTGGTGGGTTAAGCGCCACTATCGGCAGACCAAACTGCTGCTTCGAAGGCTGGACAGCCTTGTTCGGGCGGCGGGAATCGGTCCGGAAGCCAACAAGGGGGCGGCGCCTGCGGAAGTCGCCTTCGACCCCAAGGCGAAGACCGCGGTCATGTTGGTGAATGGTTTCAATGGACTGGGTTTGCACACGTTGCTCAACATCCAAAGGCTCTTCACCGGGGTGTACAAGAATTTCGTCTTTGTCCATATCGGAGTTGTCGATGCCGGCAACTTCAAGGGCGAAGAGGAAATGGAAGCGTTGAAGGATCACGTTGAATCGGAAGTGCGCAAGTACGTGGAATTCATGAACCGATACGGATCCTATGCCGAGGCGTTCACCGCGATCGGAACGGATGTCGTTCAGGAAACAGCGGAATTGGCCCCTGCGATCCTGAAAAAGTTTCCCCAGAGCATCTTTTTCGGGGGGCAGTTCGTGTTCCCGGAGGATACGCTGGCCACGAGGTTCCTGCACAACAACATCGTGTTTTCCTTGCAAAGACGGTTCTACAACCAGGGCATTCCGTTTGTGATCCTGCCCGTTCGAGTCTATTGAACAACGGGTGACCGCACGCCGCCGGCGTTCGGTTCCCCCGTGGTTTGGAAATGAAATCGAGCGGGCCAGCGGGATCCGCGGTAATGTTGTAGATAGATGGCTTTGTCGCTCACACGTCCTGGGGCTCCGCCTCCGCCAGTGGTCTTCTCCTTTTTGGACCATCGCGAGTTTCTCCGCAGCTGGTACGAGTGGAAGAAGACCGCAAGCCGCGGGTTTTCCTACCGCTCGTTCGCGCGCAAGGCAGGCTTTTCGTCGATGTCCTTCCTGCGGGACGTGATCGAAGGTCGCCGGAACATCTCGGAAGATTCGGTGGAAAAATTCGTGGCGGCCATCGGGTTGGTGGAAGACGCTTCGGACTACTTCCGCGAACTCGTTCGCTACAATCGGGAGCAGGAATCGGACAAACGCTCCCAGTTGTTCCGCAAGCTGTTGCTGCTCCAGGCGCGAAGGGAATTTTCTCCGGTGCGTCAAGCCCAGGCCAAGTATTACAGCGATTGGGTGAACATCATCGTTCGGGAGGCGGCAGGTTTGGATCGCTTCGGGGGAGATCCCGAGCGGATCGGAGCCGCGTTGCGGCCTGCAGTCCCGGTCGCGCAGGTCAAGGAGTCTCTCGGGCTCCTCGTCGAACTGGGAATGCTGGAAAAGACCAAGGACGGGCGCTTCAAGGCGACCACGCCTCGCTTGGTCCCAGGGGATGTCGACCCTGCCGTTGTCCGGGGGGCCAAACGCCAGATGCTGCTTCACGCCCTCGACCGGTTGGATTCCGAAGGCAACGAAGACACCCACATCAGTTCGGTGACGGTGACCGTGTCCTTGCATCGGTTGGCCAAGATCGCCGAACAGATCAGGCAGTTCCGGCTGGATCTGTTGGCCGACACAGCAAGCGACGACGGTCCGCAGGAACAGGTAGCCCAAATCAACTTCCAATTGATACCATTCCTCCGTGCGATGGATGACGCGTAGCCTAGCCCCGGGGGCGATTTTGCTGGCTTCACTCCTATGGGGGTGTGGCGATGTTTCGACACGCTTGGCTGGAGGAACGGGTAGCGATCTTCCACGTCCGACAGCGCGGTTGTTGGATACGAACTTGGTTCCCGTGGAGGCCAAGGTCTGGCGCCTGTGGAGAGTGGTCGGCGATTCGGCTGTGCCCGTGGAGCAGATCCAGGATCCGTCGGGCTTCCGTGTTCCCAGCTCGGGTGGATGGATCGTCGAAGCTTGGCTCGATTCCGTGTCGGCTGGACGTTTCGATGTTTCCCATGCGGTTCTCATCCAAGGGGAACTCGACAGCTGCGAATCGAATTTGACCTACATCCAAGGCATGGGCGACAGTGTGGTCGGGGTGCTCAAATGCCTCGACATCATGCCGCTTACCCAAGGAGGGGCCGGATCACCCGTTGGCTGGGGGTATTTCGGACGTCGGGATACGATCCACCAGATCATCCGAATGCCCAACACTTCGGCGGCCGACGCATGGAAGTTCGCTGTCTGGAAGGTGGATACCCTCGCTGTGCGCGCTTCCTGGGTGGATACCGCTCAGCACAAGGCCGCGTTGCTGGTGCGCCATCCCGTGGTTCGATACGCGCCGTATAGAGGTTTGATGGACATCACCACGGGCGAAGGGGTTTGGTTGTTCCAGGCCTGGAACGGCATCATCCCTCCGCTGGGCGAGATCGCAGCCTGGGAGGATTCCTTGAAGGATTCCATGTGGGTCGATTCCGCCGCGTTGGGAGCCTGCATCCAAAATCCCGGATTCTGCATCGGCCAGATCGGAGATGGGGAGCCGGCCGCCAGCTACGTCCACATCCGCCGATAATCCATCCTGCGGCAAGCTTCAGGGTGCCAGGCCCTGAGGAGAATGAACAGAAACGGCGAATCAGCCCGCGAGCTTCGGGTTGTTCCTGTGCCGATCCTTGTCACGGGCGGTCTTCTTCTCCAGACGTTTTTGGAATTCTTCGCTCAGGTCGATTCCTGTCTGGTTCGCTAGGCAGACCAGTACCCAAAGTACGTCGGCCATCTCTTCGCCCAGGTCGCGGTGCTTGTCGGATTCCTTGAAGCTCTGCTCGCCGTAGGTGCGCGAGATCAGGCGCGCCAGTTCGCCGACTTCCTCGGTGAGCTGCGCGAGATTCGTCAGTTCGCTGAAGTAGCGCACTCCCACGGTGCGGATCCATTCGTCGGTGACGGATTGGATTTGCCGCAGGGTGATGTCGTCGGGGCGTGGGGAGAGATCGAGGCTCTCGGGCTTGGTTGTCGGCATGGACGGCGAATGTAGCCATGTCGGGAGCGGATCGGCTTCATGCGCGCCGACGGGACCCGGAGATTTTTATCGTGTCTGGTCCGAGTCCACGAAGAGGAGCGATTCCATGCCTGCCTACAGATCCGCAACCACCTTCCAGGGCCGCCAGATGGCCGGAGCACGTTCGCTCTGGCGTGCGACCGGCCTGACGGATTCCGACTTCAAGAAGCCCCTGATCGCGATCGTGAACTCCTACACGCAATTCGTTCCCGGCCACGTGCACCTCAAGGAACTGGGCGAGCTGGTGGCCGAGGAGGTCAAGAAGGCCGGTGGCGTGGCGCGCGAGTTCCACACCATCGCGGTCGACGACGGCATCGCCATGGGCCACGACGGCATGCTCTACAGCCTTCCCAGCCGCGAACTGATCGCCGATTCGGTGGAGACCATGTGTCGCGCCCACACCGTCGACGCCATGGTGTGCATCTCCAACTGCGACAAGATCACGCCCGGAATGCTCATGGCGTCCTTGCGCCTGAACATCCCCACCGTGTTCGTTTCCGGCGGCCCCATGGAGGCCGGTCGCGTGGCGGGCGACGAGCACGGATTGGATCTCATCGACGCCATGATCCAGGCCGGCGACGACACGATCTCCGACGAACGCGTGGACGAGGTGGAGCGCTCGGCCTGCCCCACCTGCGGATCCTGCTCGGGAATGTTCACCGCGAACTCCATGAACTGCCTCACCGAAGCGCTGGGGCTTTCGCTGCCCGGCAACGGCACCATCGTGGCCACGCACAAGGAGCGCGAAGGGCTGTTCCGTCGCGCCGGAACGCTGATCGTCGAACTCGCCAAGCGCTGGTACGAGCAGGACGACGCCACGGTGCTTCCTCGCACCATCGGAAGCTTCAAGGCGTTCGAGAACGCCATGAGCCTGGACATCGCCATGGGCGGGAGCACCAACACCATCCTGCACCTGCTGGCGGCCGCGCAGGAGGCCGGCAACGGCTTCGCCATGGCCGACATCGACCGCCTTTCTCGTCGCGTTCCCCACCTGTGCAAGGTGGCTCCGTCCTCGCCCAAGTACCACATCGAGGACGTCCACCGGGCCGGCGGCATCCCCGCGATCCTGGGCGAACTGGACCGCGCCGGATTGCTGCACCGCGACCTGCCGATGGTCCACGCCAAGACCACCTCCGAGTACCTGGAGCAGTGGGACGTGCGACGGAATCCGTCATCCACTTCGCTCTGGAAGGCGGCTCCCGGAGGAGTCCCCACCACGGTGCCGTTCAGCCAGGAAAATCGGTTTTCCGCCCTGGATCTGGATCGCGAGCTGGGCTGCATCCGCGACGCCGACCACCCCTACAGCCCCGACGGCGGGCTCGCCGTTCTCTACGGCAACCTGGCGCAGGACGGCTGCGTGGTCAAGACCGCGGGCGTGGACGCGGGCATCCTCCGGTTCTCCGGCCCGGCGCGCGTGTTCGAAAGCCAGGAAGAGGCGGTGTCCGCGATCCTGGGCGACAAGATTCGTCCCGGCGACGTCGTGATCGTGCGCCACGAAGGTCCCATGGGCGGCCCCGGCATGCAGGAGATGCTCTATCCCACCACGTTCCTGAAGTCCAAGGGGCTGGGCAAGGTCTGCGCGCTGGTGACCGACGGGCGTTTTTCCGGCGGCACGGCGGGGTTGTCCATCGGGCACGTCTCGCCCGAGGCGGCCGAAGGCGGGAACATCGCTCTGGTGCAGGAGGGCGACACCATCGAGATCGACATCCCCGGGCGGAGCATCCGGATCGCCGTGTCGGATTCCGTCCTGGCCGAACGCCGCAAGGCCCAGGAATCGCGCGGAGCCAAGGCGTTCCGGCCCGTGGCGCGGGAACGAGTCGTTTCCACCTGGCTTCGCACCTACGCGACGCTCGCAAAGTCGGCGGCGTTCGGAGGCGTGCGCGACACCGATCGTTTGCGCTGACGTTTCGATGCCGGACGGGAAACCGTCCGGTCCGCGTTCGCGACAAAGTCGGCGATTCTGCGACCAGGCCAGCCAGAGGAGATCTCCATGCCGCACAAGAGCGCGATCCTGACCATCGACGATTCGCCTTCCATCCACATGGGGGAGCGGATCGCGTTCCTGGAATCCAAAGGGATCCCCGCAGTGTGGTTTTGTCGCGGCGACTATCTGGAAGAACGGCCCGACTTCGCCATCCAGGCCATCCGGGCGGGTCACGTCCTGGGGAACCATTCCTACGACCACTCGTATTTCTCCAAACTGTCGCTGGAGCAGGCGTTCGATCAGATCGATCGCACCGATCGGATCCTGGAAAGCCTCCATGAAAAGGCGGGTGTGCTGCGGAAGATCAAGTGCTTCCGGTTCCCCTACGAGGCGCGGATCGGAACACCGGAGCATCATGCCGCACTCCAGGCCGGGCTCAAAGCCCGCGGATTCGTTCCGCTGCGCCTGGATGGTGTGGTGAGCAAGGCGTTCCTGGAGCACGCCGGCAGTGGCGACGCGAGCTGGTTCTGGACCTACGACACGGAGGATTGGAAGCTGGTCGCGCAGGATTCCCCCGAAGCGAAGGAGCGCATGGATTCGGTGCTCTGGCGCATGGACCGCGACGAGCCGGACGCCGACTGCGGATTGAACCGTCCGGGGACGGAAATCGTCGTCATGCACGACCACGGGCACACCGGATCGCAATGGCAGTCTGTGGTCGATGGATTGATGGCCAAGGGGCTTCATTTCGCGCTCCCGGCCTGAACGCCGGAACGGACGCCTCGCGCCACCCCGGCGTGCGCGAGATTCCCCGATTCGTCGGATTCCGTCTACGGTGCCCGGTCGACCTCGGCGAGCCGCAGGGCGAGGGAGCGCACCGCGCCACGGATCCGGGCGGCGAGGCCGACGAGTTCGATCTCCGGCAGCACGGGTTGCAGCTCCGCGCGCAGATCGTCGTCGGCGAGTTCTCCGACGGTCTCCACCAGGGATTGGCGCAACCGCTCCATGTCCCACTCCTTGGGACGCCCCTTGCGCGGGCGCGCCGATGCCAATCGACGCCGCAGGATTTCGGGATCGGGCATCACGCCCTGGACGCCGTGCCAGTAGAAGACGTCGTAGAGATCGCGCATCAGTCCGCGCTCCATCCAGGCTCCCAGTTTGTGGGCCAGGGCATCTTCGAAGCGCATCACGCGAACCACCCGGGGAAGTTCCCGATGCTGGGTCGCCAGCGAACTGGTCGACATGGGCTGCGACGGGCATTCCTCGGCCACGGAGGCCTCCACCTGCGCGACCACCTTGCCTTGGCGGAGGCGAGCCCGGATGGCCGTGGAATGCGTGGTGATCTCCATGCTGTCGCACGGAAACGCTTCCAGGACCTGCTGCAGCCTCGGGGCGGCGTCGCGCTTGGAGCCGTAGGGCACCAGCACAAGGTCCAGGTCGTTGGTGCGTCGAGGGCAATCCAGCAGCCGCAGGACCAAGCCGCCTTTCACAACCCCCTGCACGGGCAATTCCTGTCCGACATGGTGCAGGAGACGCACCAGCAAGGCTTCGAGTTCGTCCTGGTCAGGCGTCATCGATCACCCCCCGCGCGAAGGCGCGAAAGCGCATGTTCGGGTAGCGGGGCAGGAGTTCGTCCAGGCGTTCCCGCGAAAGCGCCGCGACGTCGATATCCTGCGGAACGGAAAACGGGAAGACGCGTCCATGCAGGTGGTGGTAGAGGGTATCGAGGAACGCTTTCTCGGGGCAAGCGACGCGGATGGCTCCTTGCCACTCCCAGCCCAGGTCCACCAGCGCCGGATCCTGGCTCCAGGCATGGACCGCGACGCTTCCGGATGCGATTTCGCGCGAGCGCCCCGCCCTGACGCACCAGACTTGTTCACCGGGAGCGGTTCCCACCAGGGCCTGCCGCGACAGCACCGATACGGAAGAAATCACCGCGTCGGGGTACATCCGAAGCGCCAGCGCCCAAGGGTCGAACCGTTTTCCCACGTAGACCCCGCGGCACAGGCGTCGCAGAGTCCCCACGCCCATCCAAGCCTGAATTCGATCGTGGAGGATCGTGGCGTTGCGGTTTCCCCAGAAGGCTTCGAGATCGGAATGGAGGAGCACCCCCGACTGCCGTTCGAGCAGATCCTGGAGATCGGCATGGACTTGGAGCACTTCAATCATATGCGCAAATAATACAAAATTTCATTATTATCTGTCATTTTGAATGTAATCGCTCGCAAGACATTGCCATCAAAGGGAGTTGTCGAGCGTGGACACGAAAAACGCCCGGCCAGTGCTGGCCGGGCGTTCGATCGACGGAGTTCGCCAGGGCTGGATCAGGCGGCGGGCTGGGCCGGTGCCGCCACCGGGACGGCGGTGCGGATGAACAATTCCTGCAGCTGGGCCGGAGCGACGGGCGACGGGGCGTCGCTCATCAGGTCGGCCGCGCTGGCGGTCTTCGGGAAGGCGATGATGTCGCGGATGGTGTCGATCTCCAGCAGGAGCATGACCATGCGGTCCAGACCAAAGGCCAGGCCACCGTGCGGGGGAGCGCCGAACTTGAGCGCGTCCAGCAGGAAGCCGAACTTGGCCTTGGCTTCTTCGTCGCCGATGCCGAGCGCCTTGAAGACGCGAGCCTGCATCTCGGGCGAGTGGATGCGGATGGAGCCACCACCCATTTCCACGCCGTTGAGCACCAGGTCGTAGCTCTGGCTGCGCACGTTCGCCGGATCCGACTCCATCTTGTCGAGTTCGTCGTCGTACGGAGCGGTGAAGGGATGGTGCACGCTGTAGTAGCGCTGGGTCTCTTCGTCCCATTCGAACATGGGTGCCGAATGCAGCCACAGGAATTCCCACTGGCCCTTCTTCGCGAGCTTCAGGATTTCCGTGCCCAGCTTGATGCGCAGTGCGCCCAGCACGTTCTCCACGTTCTTCTTCTTGTCGGCTCCGAAGAACAGCAAATCGCCGTCTTCCACGCCCACCTGCTTCGCCAGTTCGGCGCGCACTTCGGGCGTGATGTTCTTGGCCGCCGGGCCGTTCCACTCGCCGTTCTGGATCTTGATCCACGCCAGACCCTTGGCGCCCAGCTTCCTGACATAATCCGTCAGCTTGTCGAGGTCGTTGCGGGTGATCTTTTCCGCCGCGCCCTTGGCGTTGATCAAACGAACCACGCCGCCGGTGGTGGCCGCGCCTTGGAACACCACGAAGCCGCAGGTCTTGGCCCACTCGGTCACGTCCTGGATCTCCAGGCCGTAGCGGAGGTCGGGCTTGTCCGACCCGTACTTTTCCATGGCGGTGGCGAAGTCCATGTGCGGAATCCGCGCGGGGATTTCCACTCCCAGCACTTCCTTCCACACGCGGCGCACGCAACCTTCGGCGACGGCCATGATGTCGGGCATGGTGATGAACGACATCTCGACGTCGATCTGCGTGAATTCCGGCTGGCGGTCGGCGCGCAGGTCTTCGTCGCGGAAGCACTTGGCGATCTGCATGTAGCGGTCGTAGCCGGCCACCATCAGAAGCTGCTTGAAGATCTGGGGCGACTGCGGCAGCGCGTAGAACGATCCCGGATGCACCCGGCTGGGCACCAGGTAGTCGCGGGCGCCTTCGGGGGTGGACTTGGTGAGGATGGGCGTCTCGATGTCCAGGAACCCGTTCTCGTCGAAGTAGTCGCGAACGACCTTGGTTACGCGGTGGCGAGTCACGATCTGCTTCTGCACGCTGGGGCGGCGCAGGTCCAGGTAGCGGTACTGCAGACGCAGTTCTTCGTTCACCTTGGCGTGTTCGGAGATCTCGAAGGGAGGCGTGTCCGCCTTGTTCAGCACCTTCACCGACTTGGCGAAGATCTCGATCTCGCCGGTGGCGAGCTTGGAATTGATCATGCCGCCGCGCGACTTGACTTCACCGGTGACTTCCACGACCCACTCGTGACGGAGTTTGTCGGCCAGCTCGTGGGTTTCCTTGCCGCAGATGTCGGGATCGAACGTGATCTGCGTGACGCCGAACCGGTCGCGCAGGTCGATGAAGATGAGGTGTTCGCCGTGGTCGCGGTAGTTTTGGACCCAGCCGCTCAACGTGACCGTGGATCCGACATGGGAAGCGCGCAGCTCCCCGCAGGTGTGTGTGCGGTTCATAGAACGGGAAATGTAGGTCCATCCGGGAGCGGGTGCGAGAGGATCAGGCGATTCCCTCAATGGGTCGATATCGGGTGGAACGGCTTGCCTGGTTGGGGCTATGTGGGTTAGATTCGCGCATGTCCAACCTTTCTCGCAACCTTCGACGAGGGAAATCTTCCATGCGCAAGCTGCTCGCGACTCTTTCCGTCCTCTCCATCGTTTCCCTCACCGCTTGCGGCGGCGGCGCGGCCTCCAGCGGAGTCGGCGGCGGATCTTCGTCCCCCCGCAAGGCCGACAGGAACGCCGAGGTCGATGCCGCTCGCGCCGAAGCCGAAGCCCAGGAAAAGCGTTTGAGCGAACTGCGCGCGGAAAAGGCCGAGCTCGAAGCTCTGCTCGAAGGCAAGGCAGCTCCGGCCGCCAGCACTCCGGCCCCGGCCGCGACACCGGCGCCTGCCGCCACGGATTCCGCCAAGCCCGCCGCGAAGAAGGGCAAGTGATCTGACGCACGCACGTCGGACCTCGCTTCTCGAAACGGCGTCCGACGCCGCGAAGGCCGCCATCCTCAGGGATGGCGAACGGTATCTGCTCCGTGTGGAACGAGCCTTCGGCGTAAAGATCCAGGCGCGCGAACCTGGGTTCACGATCGATGGCGGGGACGTCGACTCCCATCGCAAGGCGAGTCGCGTCCTGACTGAAATGGTAAGGATCGCCGAGGACACCGGCGATCTGGACGGCTACGTGGTCGATCTTCTGGTCCGCGACCAGATCGACGGCCAGACCAGCACGGAGCTGGGCCGCCCGATCCTCTACGACGCCCGCGGACAGGCCGTGCGCGCCCGCACCGAAGGCCAGCATCGGCTCGTTGCGGCCGCTCGCGCCCACGAACTGGTCTTCGCCATCGGGCCGGCGGGAACCGGCAAGACCTATCTGGCCATCGCCATGGCGGTTGCCGCGTTGCAGCGCCGCGAAGTCGACCGATTGGTCCTGGTGCGCCCGGCCGTGGAGGCCGGCGAGGAGCTCGGGTTCCTGCCGGGCGACCTCAAGGAGAAGATCGCCCCCTATTTGCAGCCCATGACGGACGCGCTGCAGGAGCTGTTGCCCAGGGCGCGCTACAAGGAGTGCCTGGAAGCGGGGATCATCGAGATGGCGCCGCTGGCCTACATGCGGGGGCGCACGCTCAAGCGGTGCTTCGCGATCCTGGACGAAGCCCAGAACGCCACCGTTCCGCAGATGCGCATGTTCCTGACCCGGTTGGGTGTCGGATCGCGCGCCATCGTCACCGGCGACCCGACCCAGGTGGATCTTCATCCGCCCACCAAATCGGGGTTCGAGGACGCTTGCCTGATCTTGTCCAACGTCCAGGGGATCGCCCAGGTGCGCCTGCGGAGTTCCGACCAGATGAGACACCCGCTTGTACAAGCGATCATCGATGCCTATGATTCACGTTCTTCCAATTTTGGGGACTAAGGAGTTCCGACCATGAATCTCGCTTTCGGCAAAATCAACTACCTGATCATCGCCCTTGGGATCGGCCTTGCCGTCTACGGCATGTACCTGCTCTCGATCGGTCCGGTGGACAACGCGAAGACCCTGAACCTCGCGCCCATCATCCTTGGCCTGGCCTACCTGGTCGTGATCCCGGCCGGAATCCTGTTCCCCAACAAGGGAATGGAAAAATCCGAAAAGACCCCTGGACAGCAAGCGAAGTCCTGAATACATTTTTGTCTCTCTGAAGGGCGTTTAGCTCAGCTGGTCTAGAGCATCTGCTTTACACGCAGAGGGCCGTAGGTTCGAATCCTACAACGCCCACTCGGCCTGCATGCCAAGTGCCTTTAGGGGTGGTAGCTCAGTTGGTTAGAGCGCCGGCCTGTCACGTCGGAGGTCGCGAGTTCAAGTCTCGTCCATCCCGCTAAAAAGCCCTCGTCGCAAGACGAGGGCTTTTTGCTTTATCCCCATTGCCGTCAGGCAAGGCTTCTGTCCCGCGAACGCTCCGTCGGAAGACGGAGGCTTTTTGCATTCCATCCATTGCCGTCAGGCAATGGGCCCCCACCCGCGAACGCCTCGTTGCAGAGGGGCGCTTGCGCCGCTTCTGCCGGTACCCGCCGCCACTGTCATTGTTTTGTCGATGCCCGGGAACCAGTAGCGGAGCGGGCGTTGCAGAATGCAGGTTATAGCCTATGAGCAAGAATACGGAAAAAGCGTTGTGGTGGGTTGGGTTGTCCGCCTTGGCCGTCGTGGCGACCGGTTGCGCCGCTCGAGCCCCCAAGGGAGCCGAAACGGTGGATCCCAAGTGGAGCGGCGCCATCGATTCCACGATCCGGCTGGGTGTGTACCTGGCGTCGCCTCCAGGAGGGTATTCGCAGGCCGGATTCGAAACGATGTCGCGCGCCGAAGAAACCATGAAGGTCTTGCGTCCCGGGATCCGCTGGACCTGGGTCGATTCGTCCCACCCTGGCACCGAGGCGCTCAAAGGTTGGGACCTGGATTCGCTTTCGAAGTTGATGCGTACCGACAAGGCGTTGGAGGGCCGAGGTGGTTCCGGCATGCAGAAAGCTGTGGCCGATCTGGCTCCGGCCACGCGCGCGGCCTTGCTGCGGGTGGGCAAGGCCTACGAACAGGATCTCTTGATCGTCTTGCGGCCCGGAGGGGCGCGGGCGGAGAAGGACTCTTCCAAGTTGTTCCAGGATCAGGCCTGGTTCGGGGTGTTCGATCTGTCCCAGGGGGCGCTTTTGTATTCCCTGGAAGCTCCGAGCGAAGGCAAGCAATCCGCCGCGGCGAGCGCAGAAAGCGACTGGGCGCGGTCGGTGTGGGAAGAATTCCGCAAGGCGCTGGAGAACTTGCCCAAGCGCATCAAAAAACAGTGACGATGGCGAATTCGGTGCCAACTGCGCTTGGAACGGAGTGCTTTTGCCGCTTTTTATGCCCCAAAACAGTTCTCCGACAACGACTTGCGCCACAATGCCCTTGACCGACGAGACGTGGGAGTCTAATTTTCGGCCCTTCCCATTTTCAGAAGGTCAATCATGAGCACCCTCACGCTTCCGGAGAAGGCTATCCAGCGCAAGTGGCTTGTCGTCGACGCCAAGGACGTTGTCCTGGGTCGCCTCGCCTCGCGCGTGGCTTACCTGCTCAAGGGCAAGCACAAGCCCGTCTACGATCCCGCCCACGACATGGGCGACCACGTGATCGTCGTCAACGCGAACCTCGCCAAGCTCACCGGCGACAAGTTCACATCCAAGACTTACTTCCGCCACTCCACCCACATGGGCGGCGGCAAGGAAATCACCTACCAGCACCTGCTGGCCAAGGATCCGGAAAAGCCCATTCGCAAGGCTGTCTGGGGCATGCTGCCCAAGAACACCCTGGGTCGCCGGATGTTGCTCAAGCTCCACGTCTACGGTGGTGCCGAGCATCCTCATTTCGCCCAGAAGCCCGAATCCATCGATATCACCAAGGTCTGAGAATGAGCACTCTTCCACGTAGCACCGGTCGTCGCAAGGAAAGCATCGCGCGTGTCCAGCTTGTTCCGGGCACCGGCAAGCGCACCGTCAACGGCAAAACCTTTGCCGAATACTTTCCCACCCCCACTCTCTTGATGCTCATCGATCAGCCCCTGGTGCTGGTCGAACAGGCCGACAAGTGGGACGTCATCGCCACCGCCAAGAGCGGCGGCCTTTCGGGTCAGGCCGGCGCCATCCGCCTCGGCATCGCCCGTCAGCTCGACAAGATCGACCGCGAGACCTTCCACTCGCCTCTGCGCAAGACCGGGTGCCTCACCCGCGACTCCCGCGCGGTGGAGCGCAAGAAGTACGGTCGCCGCGGCGCTCGCGCCCGCTTCCAGTTCTCGAAGCGCTAAGACTTCAGAAGGCTCGCAAGAGCCTTCTGTCTTTTGGGGGCTGCTCGGCCCCCATTCTCGTCCCAAGCACGGCCTGCGAGGAATCGGGGTGGTGGTCCACAAGGGCTCCCCGATTCCGTCGACCAGTCCGGAAGAACCAAACCAACCAAGAAGCAAGGAAAACCATGGCTCAGATCCCTTCCATCCAGGAACTCCTCGAAGCAGGCGTTCACTTCGGTCACCAGACGCGTCGCTGGAACCCCCGCATGAAGCAGTTCATCCTGACTGCTCGCAACGGCATCTACGTGATCGACCTCGAGAAGACCCTGGACAGCCTCCAGCGCGCCGTGGAAAAGATCCTGCGCGTTCGCGCCACCGGTGCTTCGGTCCTGTTCGTCGGCACCAAGGCCACCATCCAGGGCACCGTCCGCGAAGAAGCCACCCGCGCCGGGCAGCCCTTCGTGACCACCCGCTGGCTGGGCGGCATGCTCACCAACTACCAGACCATCCGCAAGTCCATCAAGAAGCTCGAAGACATCGAGCGGATGGAAAACGACGGCGTTCTGGCCGACCTGACCAAGAAGGAAGCGTCCGAGCTCATGGAGCAGAAGACACATCTGACCGACGTCTTCGGCGGCATCCGCAACATGCGCTCCCTGCCGGGCGCCGTGTTCGTCGCCGACGCCAAGACCGAACAGATCGCCCTGGCCGAAGCCAAGCGCCTGAACATCCCCACGATCGCCATCGTGGACACCAACACCGACCCCAACCTGGTCGACTACCCGATTCCGGCCAACGACGACGCCATCAAGTCGGTTCGCCTGATCGCTTCGACCATCGCCAACGCCGTGATGTCGGGCGCATCGGCTCCTGCCGCTGCCGCTCCCGTCGCCGCACCGGTCGCCGCCGTCGCCGCCGAGGTGGTGGCATGACCGCCATCACCGCTTCGGCCGTCAAGGAACTGCGCGACAAGACCGGCGTCTCGATGATGGCCTGCAAGAAGGCCCTTGAAGAAGTCGGCGGAGACCTGAACGCCGCCGTCGAGCTCCTTCGCAAGCGCGGCGAAGCCGTCGCCCAGAAGCGTTCCAGCCACGCCGCCACCGAAGGCAAGATCATCGCCGGTCGCGAGGGCGACATCGTCGGTCTGGTCGAAGTCTCGGCCGAAACCGACTTCACCGCCCGCAACGACGACTTCGCGGCGTTCTGCAAGAGCGTCCTTGCGACGGTCCTGGCCACCAAGCCGACCGACATGGACGCCCTCCAGGCTGCCTCCATGAACGGCGTGAGCGTGGCGCAGGCCACCGCGGACATCGTGGGCAAGATCGGCGAGAACATCGCGGTCCGTCGCTTCAGCGTCCTCAAGGCCGATACTGACACCACGGTGGAATCCTACATCCACGGTCCCGGCAAGATCGGCGTGGTCGTCACGCTGTCGCACGCGGGGTTGGCTTCCAACGAGAAGATCTCCAACCTGGCCAAGGATCTGTGCCTGCAGGTCGCCGCCGCGGCTCCGGTCGCGCTGGAAAGCGCGGGCATCTCGGAAGACGTGCTGGCCAAGGAACGCGAGATCTACAAGGAACAGGCCGCCAACGAAGGTCTGCCCGAAGCCAAGATCCCGATGGTCATCGAAGGTCGCGTCAAGAAGTTCCTGAAGGAAGCCGCTCTGGTCGAGCAGCTGTTCGTCAAGGACAACAAGCAGACCGTCACCAAGGTCGTCGAACAGGTCGGCAAGGAAGTGGGCGGATCCATCAAGATCGTCTCGTTCCTGCGCTGGCAGCTGGGCGAAGCCCTGTGACCGCCGCCGCCCCCACGCGCTACCAGCGCATTCTCCTGAAGCTTTCCGGTGAAGCCTTGGCCGCTGGCCAGGGTTCGGGCATCGATGCGAACCTCGTGTCGCGCGTCGCCCGCGAAGTCGCTCAGATCCATGCGCTGGGAACCCAAATCGGCATCGTGGTCGGGGGCGGCAACATCATCCGGGGCGGAGTCGCCTCGGGTCAAGGCATCGATCGCGTCGCGGGCGACCACATGGGCATGCTCGCGACCGTGATCAACTGCCTGGCTCTGCAGGACGCGCTGGAAAAGGCCGGCTTGCAGACACGCGTGACCACGGCCATCCGCATGGATTCCATCGCCGAGCAGTTCATCCGCCGCCGGGCCATCCGGCATCTGGAAAAAGGCCGCGTCGTGTTGTTCGCCGCCGGTACCGGCAATCCGTACTTCACGACGGATTCCGCCGCCGCGTTGCGCGCCATCGAGATCCACGCCGACGTGCTCCTCAAGGCCACCAAGGTGGACGGCATCTACGACGCCGATCCCGCCAAGGTGCCCACGGCCAAGCGCTACGAGGGCGTGAGCTATCGCGAGGTTCTCGACAAGGAACTGAAGGTCATGGATACGGCGGCGTTCGCGCTGTGCCGTGAAAACGCCATGCCCATCCTGGTGTTCGATCTGTTCGCCGAAGGCAATCTGATGAAGGCCGTCCTCGGCGAGAAGATCGGCACGATCGTCAATTCCAAGGGAGAGTGAGATGTCCGCTTCCGCCGAAGAACGCATGAAGAAGGCGATCGACAATCTTTCGCGCGAGTTCGCGAAGGTGCGCACCGGTCAAGCCAATCCTGCGATGTTGGACGCGGTGATGGTGGACTACTACGGGACTCCCACGCCCATCAACCAGGTCGCCGCCATCACCGTTCCGGATTCCCGGACCCTGGGGGTTTCTCCTTGGGAGAAGAACATGGTGGGTCCGGTCGACAAGGCCATTCGCGCCTCGGGATTGGGGCTGAACCCATCCACCGAAGGCAGCATGATCCGCGTGATCCTGCCCCCTCTCACCGAAGAGCGCCGCAAGGACCTGGCCAAGGTCTGCAAGGGCTTGGCCGAAGAAGCTCGCGTCGCGATCCGCAACATCCGCCGCGACGAGAACGACACGGTCAAGAAGACCGTGAAGGAACAGGGACTTTCGCAGGACCAGGAAAAGAAGCTCCTGGACACCATGCAGAAGCTCACCGACAAGTACATCGCCGAGGTCGACAAGGTGTTCGCGACCAAGGAGAAGGAAATCCTGACCGTCTGAGGAGGGTGGACGCTTGAGCAAGGCTCCTCGCCATCTGGCGGTCATCATGGACGGGAACGGTCGCTGGGCCAAGTCGCGCGGATTCGACCGCACGGCAGGGCATCGCGCCGGCACCGACGCCACCCGACGCATCGTTCGCGCCTGCGGCGAGCGCGGCGTGGAGCACCTCACGCTGTACACGTTCTCCAGCGAGAATTGGCAACGGCCTCCGTTGGAGGTGCGCGCGATCATGTCGCTTCTGATCGAGATGGTCAACCGCGAGGTCGACGACCTCAACAGGAACAACGTGCGCCTGCGGACCATCGGCGATCTTTCCGTCATGCCCGAAAAGGCCCGCGAGGCGATCGAATCCGGCATGGAGCGCACGGCCGGCAACACGGGCCTGCAGCTGCATCTGGCCCTGTCCTACGGTGGACGCCAGGAGATCCTGGAAGGCGTGAGGTCCATGGCCCGCGCCGCGCAGACCGGGCGGATCTCGCCCGAAGAGATCAATGAAGACAATTTCCGTCGCAGCCTGTACGCCGCGGACGTCCCGGATCCGGATCTGATGATCCGCACCGGCGGCGACCACCGCATCTCCAATTTCCTGCTGTGGCAGCTCGCCTACGCGGAACTGTGGTTTTCCGACGTGCTGTGGCCCGACTTCGACGAGACGCATCTGGACGAGGCCTTCCGCGACTTCGGCGGACGCCAACGCCGCTACGGGCGCGTCCTCGAAGCCTGAGCGGGAACCGAACCGATCCGCGCCGCCGTTGGCGGCGCCGCAAACCGAACGCAACGCGGGGGCCAGGATAGATGAATCTGTCGAACAACACCGTGCGCATCCTCTTCGGGCTGGTCGCCGGCCCTTTGGCCTTGTGGCTTTTGTGGATGGGGGGCTGGTACCGCATCGGGTTCCTCTCGTTCCTCGTCGGCGGGGCCATGTGGGAATACGCCCGCATCCTGCGCGTCAAGTACCCCATGGCGGGGCGCGGACCGGAAATGTTCCTGCCCACCTTGGCCGCTTTGATCGTCTGGTTGTCGGCGGTGGGGCCGCTGTCGCGCCATTCGCAATGGCGGGATCTGACCATCGCCCTGGCGGTGGTCTGGGTGGTGCTCCACGCCTTCCGCCGATTGGAGCGCGACGACGCGTTCCCTTGGATCGCCAAGACGTCCGCGGGGCTTCTCTACTTCGGAGTCTGGGGAGCGAGCCTGTTCGCGCTCTGCGCCGGACGCGGCCAGGGCTTCGGGGCCATCGCGGGTCTGGTCATGGCGTTGGGAATCTGCTGGGCCGGCGACACCTTCGCCTATTTCGTGGGGCGCGCGATCGGCAAGCACAAGCTTTGCCCGGCGCTCAGTCCCGGCAAGACCGTGGAAGGAGCGATCGGCGCCTTGGTGGCGACCACCGCGTTTTCGATCTGGTGGGGACCCAAGTTCATGGGCATGGAGCTGGTGCCGTCCATCGCCATCGGGCTCTTGCTGGGCGTGGCGGGAATCCTGGGCGATCTGCTGGAAAGCGTCCTGAAGCGTTGGGCGGGCGTCAAGGACAGTTCCAACCTGCTGCCGGGCCACGGTGGCATTCTGGATCGCATGGATTCGTTGTTCCTGGTCGCCCCGATCCTGCAGGCCGCCCTCGTGGCGCTGCGTCGCTGACGCCTTTGGCTTGATGGGATGACGTCCATGCTTCGCTACCAGACCGTTTCCAAGATCAATCTCGCGCTGGAAATCACCGGGATTCTACCCGATGGGCGCCATTCGCTGGAAACCTGGTTCCAGGCGATCGACTACGGCGACACCCTGGAGGTCGAGTCGGCCGACGATCTGACGTTGGTTTGCGACGACCAGAACCTGGGGCCGCAAGAGGGGAACCTGGCCTGGAAAGCGGCCGACTTGTTGCGACGATCCAGCGGTACCGCCAAAGGGGCGCGGTTGCGGTTGTTCAAGAAGGTTCCCTACGGCGCTGGATTGGGCGGAGGATCCGGCGATGCCGCCGCGGTGCTGGTGGCTTGCAATCGATTGTGGGAATTGGACTGGGAGCCCGAACGCCTGGAAGAATTGGGCAAGGCGCTGGGGGCGGATGTGCCGTTCCTGGTTCGCGGGGGCGCCGCCTGGGCGACGGGAGCGGGAGACGTGTTGTCGGCGTGCCCGGGGCTCGATCCGGCGACCGAAATCCTGATCGCAACCCCGCCCGTGCCGGTGCCGACGGGGTGGGCGTACAAGACCTGGGACGAGCTCCATCCTTCGCCATTGAAGGAATCGGACGTATTGACTAATTTCCCCGCCCTGCACAGTCGAGAGTTCTTCCGCCTGGAAGAAATCCGCGATCGCCTGCAAAACAGCTTCGAGGAGGTCGTGTATCCGCGATTCCCCGAAGTCGAGCGGGTGCGTCGCGAAATGCTCGAGGCTGGCGCGGCGGCGGCCTTGCTCTCCGGGAGCGGGTCGAGCGTCTTCGGGCTCTTCCCTTCGCGGGAAGTTCCGGCCGGGATCCTGGGAGACTGGGATCGGGCGGGAGTCCGCTGGCGCTGGTGCCGATCGGCCAAGGGGCCTTTGGCCATCTGATTTGCTTGGGGCGTCGTCTAATGGCAAGACAGCGGTTTTTGGTACCGCGAACGTTGGTTCGATTCCAGCCGCCCCAACTACCCGGACAGACAAGATCTGTCCACATCCAGGAGACGAAAGATGAGCGCCAAACTCGCAACGACCGCCCGTGAACTCGGCGGCAAGCCCGCCCTCAAGGCCCTCCGCGCCGCCGGCAAGATCCCGGCCGTGGTCTACGGCAGGACTTCCGAACCCCAGAACATCGTCGTCGACGCCGACGAGTTCCGCGTCTTCCTGGTGGAAGGCAACCGCAACCGTCTGATCGACCTGGAACTGCCCACCGGCACCATCAAGGCGTTCGTCAAGGAGATCGTCCGCGAGAAGATCCGTCGCGACGTCCTGCACATCGACTTCCAGGTGGTCAAGCCCGGCGACACCATCGTCTACAAGGTGCCCGTCAAGCTCGTGGGCGTGCCCGTGGGCGTGAAGATCGGCGGCGGCAACCTGAACGTGATCAAGAAGGACCTCAAGGTCCGCGTGACCCCCGAGGCTCTGGTGGACGTGCTCGAGGCCGACGTGTCGAACATCGAAAAGGGCCAGGCCCTGTTCGTGCGCGACGTCAAGTTCCCCGGCGCCACGGTTCTCACGCCCGCCGGCCAGGCCGTCGCGATCGTTGTCTGATCATGCGGTTGGTGGTGGGGCTGGGTAATCCCGGCGAGCGTTACGCGCGCACCCGTCACAACATCGGCTTCCTTGCCCTCGACGCCCTGGCCGCAAGCCAGGGCGTTTCTTTTTCGTCGGGCAAAGGGAGCAGCTTGGTGGCGAAGTTGCGTATCGGCAAGGAAGAGGTGCTGGCGGCCAAGCCCCAGACGTTCATGAACCTGTCGGGGGCGGCGGTGCAGGGGCTGATGACCTTCCACAAGATCCATCCCACGGACGTGTTCGTGGTGGTCGACGACATGCTGTTGGATCTTGGGCGGTTCCGGGTCCGAGCCGGAGGCTCTCACGGCGGCCACAACGGGCTGCGCGACATCGAGGCGAGGGTCGGGTCCGCCTACAACAGGCTCAGGGTCGGTGTCGGAGCCAAGCCGCCGCAATGGGATCTGGCCGACTGGGTTTTGTCGAAATTCTCCGAGTCGGAGCTGCAAGCGCTGGAAAAACGGTTCCCGGCATTGGAAAATTGCCTCCAGACGTGGTTCGAGAAGGGTGCCCAGGCTGCCGCCAGCCTGTTCAACGGCCCTTGGAACCCGGGGAACGCCAATCCATGATCTTGCACTTCCAATCGATCCTACTCGGCATCAGTGGTCAGCAGTCCACCCGGGCGCGGTTCTTCCAGGGACTGTTCGCCGGCGTGGATCCCACGTCGTGGCAGGTCGTGCTGGTTGGAAGCGTCCTGATCTTGGTGGTGGGAGGGATCGTCGTCTGGGAGCTGTTCCGCAAGCGCAGGGAGCAGTTGGCCAAGGCGCGGCGGCAGTGGGATCATTTCCAGGCCCAGGCGCGTTCCATGGGGCTTGGGGATGGCGACGTGGCCCTCATGCGCGAGATGTACCTGTGTCTGGACGTCCTGCATGCGCCGGATGCCATGTTGCGGATCCCGGCGAGCTACGATCGGGCCCTGGATGCCTGGATCGCCTCGCGGTCGCGCAAGGTCTTGCAGGCGGAATGGGAGCATTTGACGGCCATCCGGAGGCGATTGGGATTCAAGGGGCTCGGGGCGGAAACCAGTCTTTCCCACACCCGCCAGATCGCCGATGCGCAGGATGTGCGGTTGGCGAGCGAAGACGGGCATTTCGCGACTTCGGGCAAAGTGGTGGCCAACCTGGAAAACATGCTCGTGGTGGGAACACCGGAGCCGTTGACCGTGGCCTTGGGGATGCGTCTGCGCATCGCGTTCAGCCGACAGGGCGATGGCGAGTACAAGGCGGTTCTCCCTGTGCTGCAGATCGATCGCGAGGCGAACCAGATCCATCTGGAGCACACCGACCAGCTCACCCGCCAGCAGCTGCGCATGTGGGTTCGCGTTCCCGTGCTGATCCTGGGCAGGATGCGCCGGGTGATCGGCCCCGACGGCGTGCCGCATCCGCAACAGTCGTTCGACGTCACGCTGCTGGATCTGTCTGGCGGCGGTGCGATGGTCACCTCGACCGAGCCGGTGGAAGTGGAATCGCGAGGATTGCTGGATTTCCAGCTGGGCGATACCCGCCTGGAAGGAGTGCGCTTCGTGATGCTCCGAACCGGTCGGAATTCGCGCAACGGTGGCCATGTCTGCCACCTTTGTTTCGAGAGCATCGATGTCCAGACCCAGGAACGGATCATGCGCTATGTCTTCGAGAGGCAGAGGACTGGTCGGAATTTGGCGTGACCAAGGGGGCGAATTCCTCCTAAGTCACGGTATTTTCAGGAATTACATCGCTTTCGACTTGACTCCTTGACAAACAGTGCCTAAACTAGGTTAGAGCTTCATCGCGCAGGAAGGAACCCTTTTGAGCGCAATCGCCAACCTCTTCAGCCGCCTGAAAGGTGAAACCACCACGGTCGGGCTGGATATCGGCAACCATTCGGCTAAGCTGGTGAAAATGCACCACCGCCGGACGGGGCCGATCCTGGAAGCCGCAGGCATCCAGGAACTCAAGCCGGAAACCATCGTGGGTGGGGAAATCAAGAACCGGGATGCGCTCATCGAAGCGCTGACCACTCTTGTTCACCGAACCGACGAATCCATCAAGGACGTCGTCCTGTCGTTATCCTGGAGCTACGGAGTGCTGGGCGACCGCATCAGCCTCAGATCGCAAAAGGGTGTCGCCGACGAGGAAACGATCCTGTTCGAAGCGGGCCAGCGTCCGCCGTTCGACGTGGAAAACATCACCCTCGACTACAAGGTCCTGCGTCGCAACGTCGAAGCGGGAGACATGGAAGTCCTGCTGGTGGCGGCCAAGAACCAGGTGATGCAGTCGTACATCGACGTCGTCCTGGAAGCCGGTCTGCGTCCCATCGTGATCGACGTCGACGCGTTCGCCTTCGCCAACGCCTACAACTTCTCGTTGGGCGGAAGCGATTCCGACGAAGTCGTGGCGCTGATCAACATCGGCGACAACCTGACCAACATCACCTTCCTCAAGGGTGGGATCTACCAGAGCACCCGCGACGTGAGCACGGCGGGCGACTACTTCGTGAAGTACCTCATGCGCCAGTTCAAGCTCACCCGCGAACAGGCGGTGGGACTGCTCAAGGGGCGCGACTCCGAGAAGTTCGACGCCACCCAGCTGGCTCGCGCCATCGAGTTCTCCTGCGAAGAACTGTCGCTGGGGATCGATCTCGCGTTCCAATACTACCAGTCTTCGGAAAAGTCCGCCAAGATCAACAAGATCGTCCTGTGCGGCGGCGGAGCCTGCATTCCCGGTGTCCCCGAATACCTGGGACGTCGCCACGAAGCGCAGGTGATGGTCCTCAATCCGCTCTCGAACGTCGAGAAGGATTTCGACAAGTTCCCCGATCCCATTCCCGACACGGTCAGCACCTTGCTCACCGTCGCCGTGGGCATGGCCTTGAGGAAGGTCTGACATGGCTTCCCTGATCGAAGTCAACCTTCTACCCATCGAATACCGCGTCGCGCGGAAGGACTATTCCTACCTCACCGACCGCCGTTCGGTCTGGGGAACGGTCCTGCTGCTCACCGTGGGCGTGCTCATCTGGCTGCATTTCATGACCCTGGTGGCGACCCAGAGCTCAAAGGAAAGCGAGATCTCGACGCTCAAGACCGAGATCCAGAAGTACGACACCGTCAAGCAGGAGATCACCAAGCTCCAGGACCTCAAGTCCAAGCAGGAAGCCAAGAACCAGTCGCTCAAGAGCATCTCGGTGTCCAAGAAGCGCTGGGTCCGCATCTTCGAGGACGTCAACGCGAGCCTGCCGCCGCACACCTGGCTGATTTCGGTCAAGGAAGAAAACGACAAGCCCGACCAGTTGGCCATCCAGGCCAGGACCTTCGTGTTCCAGGAAGTGGCCGCGTTCATGCTGCAGCTGGAGCGCCGACCCTTCTTCCTCGCGCCCAGCCTCGAATCGATCGAGCAGGTGAAGGTGGAAGGTTCGCAGACCATCGCGTTCTCGTTCACGCTCCATTGTCCGCTGGATCCCGCGATCCATACCGACACCACCCCCGTCCTGGGAGACAGCCTTGGCTCTGCGCGTTGACCTCAAGGACAGATTGACGCAGTGGCTCGTCCTCTGCATCCTGTTGGCCGGTGGCGCTGCCTACGCCCACTACACCTACATCTACCTGCCTCGCAAGGAGATCATCGAGCAACTCACCCAGGAAGAAGACAAGCTTTCCCGCGAGTTGACGGTGGTCAAGACCCAGGTGCAGCGATTGGCCCAGATTCGCGAGGAGTTGGCGCAGGCCGAGGCCGAATTCGCCAAGCTGCAGGAGATGTTCCCCGACGAGGAACGCATCCCGTCGCGTCTGCAGGACCTCCTCACGGTGACGCGCCGCTCCGGAACGGTGACGACGAAATTCGTCCCGCAACCGAGCGTCCAGCAGCAGTACTTCGCCGAAAACAACTACAAGATCTCGACCTCCGGCAGCTACCACTCCATCGGGGAGATGTTCGCGGAGTTCGCCAACTTCAAGTACCCGACATCCATCCAGAAGATGTCGATCACCGTTTCGGCCAACTTGAAGACCGAGATGGACAACGCCGACAAGCACGGCACGGTTCCCAGCACGGTGGCCGCCGAATTCGATTTCACCACCTACACATCGAGGAAGTGATGAAGCGCAGCCTTTCGATCCTCCTCGCCACCGGGGCGTTCACGGCGCAGGCGGGGATCGTCACCTCGGCGGGATTCGTCGCCGATCGCAGCGGAACCCGCATCGTGCTCCAGGCCACCGAAGAACCGCTCTCCCGTTCGGTGCTCGAACCCGACGGGACGTTGCGGATCGAGCTCCAGGGCAGCCGCAGCACGCTGGAAGGTCGGCACGCCATCCCGGCCAATCCGTTCTTCTCTTCCGTGCAGGCGACCAACGAAGAGCGCGACGGATCGGCGTTGACCGTGTTCCGTTTCGCTCCGATTTCCAAATCCGTGTCCGCGAGGGTGCGCCATCGCGAATGGGACGGCCAAGGCCTGGCCTTCCTTCTGGAAAAAGAGCCCGCCGCGGCTCCGATGGTCGATTTCTGGACCGTTCCGGTGGCCGATGTCGGTGCCCAGCAGGTCTATGCGTCGCTTTCCGTCACGCCTTCCCTGCAGGAAGTCCGTGCCTGGGGCACCGGCGACTTCGAAACGGTGGAATTCAAGTTCCCGTCGCCCACGCTCAAGGCCGAACTGGTGGGGTCGGGCAAGAAGTTCACGATCCGCCTGGGCAAGGCGAGGCTTGCGGGCAAGCTCGCGCCGCCGGCCAGCGCCACCGGACTCCTGCAGGCCGTCGCCGCCGGCAAGGACGGCAAGGACGACGCGATCGTCGTGACGTTGAAGCAGGACGCCAAATCCATCCTGCTGACCCGTGCGGGTTCGAGCGTGGTGCTGCGTCTGGTGTCGGCTTCTCCGGCCCGGACGGCCTGGAGCTGGAACTCCAAGTCGGGCAAGGTCCAGTCGATCGACGCCGCCGCGATGCCCTCGGACGAAGCCGCCGATCTGGCAACCGTCAAGAAGGCTTTGAACACGACCTCCGGCGAAGGCTTTTCGGTCGAAGGCAGCAGGGCTCCGATGGAAGGCCGCGGCGCATTGGCTGCCGGCAGCGCGTCGGCCACCGACGCGAGCGCGCTCGGCGAAGCCCAGAAGCTGGAAGCCGAACGACGCAAGTCGCGCGAGTTCACCGATCGCAAGGTGGCCGAGGATGTCGCCAAGCAGGAAGAGCTCGACAAGAAGAACCGGGTGGTCTACAACACCTTCGGCATCCGCGATCCGTTCATTCCGCTCGAGCCGGACGACGCCGAAGGCGGTTTGAACATCGACCAGATGAAGGTCGTCGGCATCATCGCTTCGCCGACGCGCCCGATGGCCGTGCTGGAGCACACCTCCCAACCCGGGCTTTCGGTGGCGCTCAAGGAAGGCGACGCGATCCAGAACGGACGCGTCCTGAAGATCGAACGCGACCGCGTGGTGTTCCTTCTCGAAGAATTCGGAGTCAGTCGCCAGTTCGCCCTGAAACTGCAGGCGCCCAAAGGAGACAAGTCATGAGTCGCAATCTGCGCTCCACCGCGTCGGTTCTGAGCGGAATCGCTCTGGCGGCGGGATTGGGCATGCCCGGGGTCGTCGCGGCCCAGGATTCGTCCGCCATCTCGCGCATGAAGCCGGGAGCCGGCAAGGCTCCGATCATTCCGGTGCTCGAATTCACCAACACCGACGTCCGTTCCGTGTTCCGCCTGCTGTCCGAGTACAGCGCGGTCGACATCGTGGTCGATCCCGCCGTGACGGGAACCGTCAACACGGTGGTCACCAACAAGAGTTGGCAGGAAGTGGTCCACATCGTCGCCAAGATGATGAACCTGACCATCACCAACGAACTCGGCTACCTGTACGCCCAGAAGACCGAAGACTACCAGAAGCGGCTTCTCGAAAAGGCTTCCCAGGCCAACGCCCAGGACCAGGCGGTCAAGCTGCAGCGCAAGATCGTCCGCGTGTCCAACGCCAAGGCCGACGAGATGGAGAAGGCCGTCAAGGAGCTTTCCTCCCCCCGTGGCAAGATCACCGTCGTGCCGCGCACGAACAGCCTGATCATCGTCGACGGTCCGGAACAGATCGCGGCCATCGAGAAGGTCATCCGCCAGCTCGACCAGGAGACCAACCAGGTCCTCATCGAAGCCAAGCTGGTGCAGGTGGAATCCAACGCGCTGCAGGAGCTTGGTGTCAATTGGCAGCTCAATTCGGGCGGCGGCATGGGACTTTCCACCAATCCTTCGGGATTGGGCAGCAGCTCCACCGGCATGCTGGGTGGCGGACCGTTCAAGGGCGCCCAGGTCACCACCAACACGTCGGTTCCTGGCGGCACTTCCGCCCAGACCATGGCGTTCGGCCTGTTGAACGGCAACCTGGGCGTGGCGATCAGCCATCTGCTCCAGACCGGCAAGGCCGAAGTGCTGGCCACTCCGCAGATCACCACCTTGGACAACAAGGAAGCCCGCATCTTCATGGGCGACCAGGTGCCGTTGCTGAGCCGCGACCTTTCGGGCAACACGGTCGTGAAGTACGTGGACGCCGGTACCGAACTCACCGTGACGCCGCAGATCACCGCGCCGGATCGCGTGCTGCTGAACCTCAAGCCCAAGAAGAACGGCTACATCCTGTCGGGAACCAACTACATCATCAAGGTCCAGGAAGCCCAGACCGACGTGGTCGTGACCGATGGCGAGACCGTGGTGATCGGTGGACTGGTGGAACGCAAGGAAGAACTTGCCGAAGTCGGCGTGCCGCTTCTCAAGGACATTCCGCTGCTGGGCGCGTTGTTCCGCTACACGCACAAGGAAATCATCAAGAAGGACCTGGCGATCTTCGTGACGCCGCGGATCGTTCGCCGCCAGTTGTCGCTGGCTCCCCAGCCTGCACCCGATCCGCGGGATCTGGCCAAGGCCGCCACCGCCCCCTCGGCGGAGCCTGCCGTCGCACCTCCGTCTCCTCCTCCTCCGCCAGAACCGGTACCGGCTCCGGTGGTCAGCGAACCTCCCCCTCCTCCGCCGCCTGCACCGGAGCCGCAGTACGCTCCCGCTCCGGAACCACAATACGCTCCGGCACCGGAACCCGAGCCCAGCTATTCGGAACCGGCACCGGTCCCGCAGGACGTTCCGCAGGACCAGATGGTTCCGGTCGACCCGGCTTCCCAGCCGAGTCCCTGAGCTTCAGCTCCGGAACAACCTGGCCCTTCCGGCTTCCCAGCGGATCTTGAATCCGCGAGGGAACAGGTCGCGAAGACAATCGTTGTCGAGCACGGTCCGGATCGGGCCGTGCTTTTTCATTTGTCCGCCGGCGAGCGCCAGGGCGTGGGTGAAGCTCGCGGGGATTTCTTCCACGTGGTGGGTGACCAGCACGACGGGGAGCGCCGGAGAGCGCGCGGCGAGCCGATCGAGATGGTCGACGAGGTCTTCGCGTGCGGATGGGTCCAGACCCGCGCAGGGCTCGTCCAGGACAAGCAGATCGGGAGTGGGAGCCAAGGCCCTGGCGAGCCAGGCGCGCCGCCTCTGGCCCAACGACAGGTTCCGCAGCGGCCGGTCTTCCATGCCGCCCAACCCCCAGGTGGCCAGCTCCGCGGCGGCGCGATCGCGTTGGATGCGGCTGGCGCGCGCGAAGCGGATCCCCAGCGTTCCGACGAATCCTGTCTCGACCAGCTGGCGGGCCGTGACGGCGGGATCGACGAGAGGTTCGAGGGCGTCGCCGGAAAAGCCGATCCGGGTGCGAAGCGAGAGGATCTCGTCTTCCCCGGACTTGCGTCCCAGGATCTCCATGCGGCCGTTCCATGGATGGAGGCGCCCCAGGACGGCCAGCGCGAGGCTGCTCTTGCCGCATCCGTTGGGACCCATGACGACCCAGCGTTCGCCGCGTCGCACCGACCAGCCCGGCAACGAAAGGACCGGGACTCCGTCGCGCCGCAGTTCCAGGTCGCGGCACTCGACGACGATCGCGCGCGTCATGGCCGGTTCGACAGATTCCGGAATTCGTCGACCATCGCCTGGTGGGCGGCGGCGGGATCGTCGGAGCGCAGCCAGGACATCCATTCCGACGCCCGCCAGGACCAGGCCATCAGGTTGCGGATGCCGGCCTCGAAGGAGAGGCGCGCCGCCAGCGGCGCGAAATGCTCGGTGCCTTTCCGGATGCGGTAGAGCTTCATCCACATCTGGGGTTCGATCCCGCGCGCGGCGCACAGGTCGACGAGCCGCTTGGCGTAGAGCGAATAGTCGGATCGGACCTTTTCTTCGGGATCGTCGTCGAACCAGTATGGATCGGAGGAAAGTTCGTCCAGATGCGGGAGCGCGGCCACGGATTCCCAATCCGGAAGACCCGCGTCGAAGATGTCCGGAAGCAGGCAGATGTTGTTGCGCTTTCCGTGCGAGGCGACGCGGGCGGTCCACCGACCCAGGAGGCCAAGCAGCTTCTCCTGGCGGAACAGCTTCACTTCGGGCGCGCTTTCCCGCGGCATGTCGGAGCCGAACCGGTCGCGGTACAGGGCGCGGCACACGTTGCACCGGCAGGCCCATTCGCCGTTCCTGCCTTTGCGGAAGTAGAAATGCGGCTCGTCCCAGAAGATCGTGTCGGCGCCCGCGCCGGCGACCGCGTCGATCCAGCCGTCCATGTAGGTCTGGAACGCGGGGTGGTTGGGGCAGATCGCGGGCATCGCCTCGCCGGTGGACAGGATCTGGCAGGATCCGGGGTTCTTCGCGACCAGTTCGGAATTGGCTTCGCCGCCGAACACGCGACCGACCGCCCAGGAGTTGACGTAGACGGAAAGGCCGACGTCGTGGCTGGCCTCGACGATGCGACCCATCGTGTCGCGGTAGTAGGAAAGGTCCTCCTCGCTCCAGGTGTGCAGCACCTGGGTCGATCCCTCGGAGCGCATCGCCTCGAGGTCGGATCGGACGTGTTCGGGGCGGCGGACTCCGAAGTAGGAAAAACCGGTCTTTGTCATTTGCATGGAATTCTAGCTCATCGGCCCCGTGCGTTCCGACCCGCGCACTCCGGAGCTAGTTTGGCGGCGACCATGCTCAAGATCGTCCTCGTCAATCCGGAGATCGCGCCCAACACCGGGAACATCGCGCGGCTTTGCGTCTGCAATTCCATCCAGCTGCATCTGGTGCACCCGTTGGGCTACCAGATCAACGACCGCAATCTCAAGCGGGCGGGCATGGACTACTGGCAGCATCTGGACCTGGTGGAACACGCGGATCTTGACGCGTTCCTCGCGAGCCTGCCGCCGGATGCGCGGATGCGTTGGTTTTCCACCAAGTCCGACACCCTCCATTGGGATGTGGACTACCAATCCGACGATTGGCTGGTGTTCGGAGCGGAATCGAAGGGGCTTCCCGACCGGCTGCGCGCCGTCCATCCGGAAGGATGGGTGAAAATCCCGATGGGAGGAAGGTTCGTGCGATCGCTGAACCTGAGTTCTTCCGTGGCGATCGGAGCCTACGAAGCCCTGCGGCAGATCCACCACGGCGCGAGGTAGGCAGGACGGCGAGATCCGAAGGAAACCGGACGCACGTATTCGTTTTTTGCAGATTGTGGGTATGAAGCGCCTTCTCCTCATCTCGCTCGCTTCCCTATTCCTGGCGGAAACCGCCATTGGAGCCAAGCCTCCTTCCGGAGCGCTGCGTGCCACCGGGGCGGGCGACATGCTGCTGAACAAGCGCAAGCCTCGCTGGTACAACGAAGTCTGGAGCTACCAGTTCCTGTTCGACAACGGGACGCAGGCGACCTTGAACTACACCTGGGCCCGTTTGGGGTTCAAGGATCCGGTCTGCGGCGCCGACTACTCGGTGGCCGGGTTCAAGGGGCGCAACTATTCGGTCGGTCGCGAATATCCGCAAGAGCGGCTGCAGCAGAAGGGAAACCCTTTGCGCGTCCAGATCCATCCCGACATGTGGTTCCAGGGCCAGCCTCCGCATGCGCACCACGTCCACTTCGCCACGACCAAGAACGAAGGCTATTTCCTGGATCTGGAATTTTCGAAGATGGTGCCTGGCGTCGCCTGGGGCGACGGAAATTGGAGCGCGGGCGACGGCGACATCATGTTGCTGCTTCCGATCCCGTCGGCGCGCGTGAAGGGTCGCATCGCCGTGGGCAAGGACACCATCGCGGTGGAAGGCTGGGCGGTGCTGGAGCACATCCGGCAAACGGCGCTGCTCGCCGACATCCTCAAGCGCAGCTTCCGCGGATACGTTCCGGGCGAGCACCCCACCTATTTCAGCGCGTTCCAGGAAAAGGGCGGCGGCTGGACGGGATACGGCATCCAGTGGACCGCCGCGGGGCCGCAGCTGCTGCCCGCCGCCGACATCGGAATCCAGGGAGCGGATGGGCGCACTCCGCCGTCGTCCATTTCGCTGACCACATCCGACCGCCGTTCGCTGGTCTTCAAGCGTTCGAGCATCGCCCAGTCGGGATCGATCCTCGACGGGATGGAAGGCGTCACCCGGTGGGTGGTCAAGCAGTTCGTGGGCGACGTCGTGATTTCGCGCGGGCGAACCGACGGCGGCGGATTCTACCAGTACATCGCCGTCAAGTGAGGGCGCGCAGGATCGAAGCGATCGCTTCGGCCCTGCTTTCCCACGAAAGGCTTCGGGCGAAGGCCCTTCCCTTCGTTCCCATTTCCTGTCGCAAGGCCGTGTTCTCCAGGAGGGAGGCGATCGCCTCGGCGGCCTGATCCGGAGCGTCCGGGTCGACGACGATTCCCGCTCCGGGGCCCACCGCCTCGGGCATGCCACCCGAACGCGCGGCGACCACCGGTGCCCGGCAGGCTTGCGCTTCGGCCAGGACCATCCCGAAGCCTTCCACGTCCTTCGCCGTCTGCCGCGAAAGCAACGCGAACACCCCGGCGGAGAGGAACGCGTTCATGTCCTGGTCAGGAATCCGACCCAGGAAGCGCACGTGCCCGCCCAGGTGGGATTCGTCCACGAGGGATCGCAGCCGACCCAGGTCGGGGCCCGAGCCGCCGACCAGAAGCTGGACGTTCGGATGTCGCGTCTTCAGGATGCCCATGGCCGCGATCAGGGTGTCGACCCCCTTGCGGGGGACCAGCCGGGCGAGGGTGGTCACCACCGGAACGCCCGGCGACAGTCCGCATTCGGCGAAGAACCGCGCCGTGTCGGCGTCGGAAGGCGGCGACAATTTCCGGGAATCCACTCCCGGATGGACGACGTGGACCCGTTCGGGACGGATTCCGGAGGGCAGCAGCGCCGCGGTGGCCAGCGAGTTGGGGATGACCGCATCCATGCGGCGGAGGACCGGCGCGGACAGCGCGAGCCCCAGCCTTCCCAGCGGATGGTTCAGCAGTTCGCGACCGTGGACGATGCTCGCCTGCCTGATGCCCGAGGGCAGGAGCGTTCCGGCGGTCGCGGGGAGCCATTGCGCGTACAGCACGTGCGTGGCGCGTTCGGAACGGACGATTTCCGGCAGGCGCGACAGGAGAGGCAGCGCGAGCCAGCTGGAGTGGATTCCGATGCGGCGCACGGGAAAAAGGCGATCCGAATCCGACGCGCGTTCGGCGTCCCGGCCGGGCGCCACCACGGCCAGATGCTCGCAGTGGGGCTGCAGATGCTCGCAGAGGCGACCCATGTAGCTCTGGATGCCGCCAGTGAGAGGTGGAAAGTCCTGGGTCACGACTAGGATACGCACGAGATCTCCAAGGTAACCCAGGTTCAGCTATCATTGGGAGTTAGACAAGATGTGGATTTCCATCCTGACAGCGAGTTTTGCCGCGGCGATCTCGGATTCGACCTTCCCCGACTGGAGGATCGCCATCGACACCGGGCGCGCGCGCGCAGGGCGTCCTTCCGGGGCAGCCCCTTCCAGGGACCGCAACGGATCCTGGATCGTCGTCTCGGAGCACCCCGCGTTGCGTCGCGATTCGCTGGCGTCGGTCGATGTGACGATGCACCCGCTGCTGACGGCGTTGCTCTGGCCGGTGGACCACGCCGTCCGGCCCCTGATGGGCGTGCCGTTCAAGCCGCTTCGGCCGGTGGTCCGCTACGGGGAAGGGACGGAACTTGTCGAGCGGGGATTGGCGTTCGTCCACCCGACGGGACGCGAAGGCCTGATGCTGTACCCCACCGCGGTGCTCGACGGATCGAGCGGGTCCAGGTGGGGGGCGACGTTCGTCGATCGGGATTTCTTCCGGGAAGGCTGGCGGTTGCAGCTCAACGGCGCCCTGAGCGTGGCGGCCGACGGCTACATGAGCGCATCGACCAGGACGCATCCCATCGGTCCTCGTTCCACGCAGCTCAGGATGGCGACTTCGTACTCGATCAGTCGAGGGGTCGGTGTGAGGGTTCCAGGCTACCGCCCCGTGTCCGATCCGGAAATCGCGGGATCCACCAGCGAGACGAGGGTGCTCGGCGAACTTGGAGCGGCCGGTCCGGGCGCCTTCGAGCATTCGTCCTGGGACGCGAGCTACCAGCTCGCCCATCGCGAAGTGGGTGCGCCTCGCCGATTGGCTGCGGATTTCGTCGACCCGGGCGGGATCGACTGGTTTTCCGGCGGGGATCGCGGAATCCGGGGGACGGAAATCGACCACACCTTCGGGATGTGGCTCGGCTGGTCGGACCAGGAAAATCCCGGGGCGCCTTCGAAGGGGGGGCGGCTCAGTACGCGGATGTGGTACACCTATGCCGATGGCGGCGGCGACGTGGCCGGGATCGACGCCCAGGCGACGCGCTACTTCCTGCTCGGGACGGAGCGCTACGTCTACAAGAAAGGCGACCTCGAGCCCTACCTGGACCTGGATCCCATGAGGGTGATCCGGATGCTCGATCCGACGACGCTGCGACAGAGATTGACGCAGCGGAAGATCCTGGCGGTCTATTTCCGGATGATCCGGTTGTGGGAGCTGGAGGCGGGACGCCATCCCGCGTCGTATTTCCTGTTCCCCGGGCTGGGCGGAGACGCTCCGGCCCGGGCCTACGGAGGCAGGTACCTGCTGGATCGTGCCGTGGTCGGCGGCACCATGGAATACCGCTGGCCCATCTGGAAATACATCGACGGCACGGCGTTCGCCGAACTCGCCTGGGCGGCGCCCGAATGGTGGGAACCCGACCTCGACAGGTTGGCTCCGGGAATCGGCGGAGGGATCCGCGTCAGGATGCCGAGGATGTTCCTGTTCCGCGTGCAGGCCGCCTTCGGTCTGGCCGGCCCCCAGCTCATCGCCACCACCGACGCCGAATTCTGACAGGCGAACCCCGGCGAGGACGGATCAGAGACCCGTTCGGATCTCTTCCAGGAGGGACTCCGTCGCCGCCGTCGCCGCATCCCAGCTGAAGCGACAAGCCCAGGTCGCCGCCGCCGCCCCCAGCTCGCGGCGCTTGTCCGCGTCCTGCGCGAGCGCGAGGATGCCTTCGGCCAATTCGCCGACCGCCTGGGACTCTTCGTTCGACACCAGGATCCCGGTGCGGCCGTCGACCACGGAATCCAGAAGTCCGTCGGTGCGCGTGGCGACCACCGGAAGGCCTCGGGACTGCGCCTCGATGGCGGCGATGCACCAGCCTTCGAACCGGCTGGGCACGCAGAAGATGTCCGATCCGTCGAGCAGGGCGTACTTGCGTTCTTCCGAAGGGTTGTGGACCACTTCGATGCGGTCCCGCAGGGGGTGGTGGTGGAGCGCCCTGGAGAGCCAGGCCTGGCAGCAGATGTCGGATCTCCCGGCCAGGAGCAATCTCGCTTCGGGCAGTCGCTCGCCCACCAGGGAGAACGCCGCCAGGAGCCGATCGAGCCCCTTCATCTGGTGGTCCAGGCGCCCCAGGAAGGCGATCCTGACGGATCCGGGAAACCTGTTTTCCGGAGCGACAGGTTTTGTCGGGGGTGTGTGCCCGTTGGGGATGATCTCCACCCGCGCGTCGGGGTTCGCGGCGAGGATGCGGGCGGCGGTGGCGCGGTTGGGCGTGGCGTAGAATTCGCCTTCGGCCAGGATGCGTTGCTCGTAGCGGAGCGACGACGGCCCCCATGGGCCCAGGCGTTCCAGGATCGATGCGCCCGCCACGTGGTGCACCGTGTGGAGGATCCGTCGAGGGTGTTCGAGGCTCTTCCAGACCGGAGCCCAGGCCGAGGCCGACTGGCTGACGACCAGGGTCGGATCGGCGCGCAACCGTTCTTCGAGGTACCGGCTCGCCGCGCGCGCCCAGGTGCGTCGCGAAACGAATTCGCCGAACAGTCCGATGCCCTTGACGATGCGGAGGGTGCCGGTCGGGGCCGCCGTGCGTTTTGGGTGCTTTCCGGAACAGACCTCGCGCTCCCACCGATCCAGCATGGAGAGGATCTGGTAGTCGCGGAAAGCGCCGCCACCCCCGCACCAGGGATTGTCGGGTGAATCCCAGGTCAGATGGAGCAGCCTGCGGTTCGTTTGGGGTCGATCTTGCACGAATCGAGGCAAGATAATTCCTTGTTCCCGGAGCGTTTTCACGGCGCGTTCGTCGGAAGAGGGAAGAACGTCTGCGCGGCGACATAAAAGATATATTGATTTTGAATTATTGAATTGGAGGAGATCTCATGAACGCGACGGAAGAATCCATCCACGGCCACGAAGTCATCGAGATGATCGTCGACTCCGCGCGGCGCTGGAAGCTCGAAGACCTGCTGCGCGAGATCGAATCGCGCTGGGGCGCGACGGCGCGGTTCCACACCTGCTCGGCCGAAGGCCTCGACGCAGCCGGTCTGATCCGTTTCCTGTCGGCCCGCGGGAAGTTCATCGAGAACGGCGACGGCGTGGTGATGGACGAATCGAAGATCTGCGAGCACTGAAGCGCTCCGGGTCCGAGCCGGACGCGCGTCGTTGATACCTTCCGATGATGCCGGATCCGAGTTCCAAGTCGCTCATGCCGCCTTCCAGGAAGGTCCTGACGTTCAAGAACTCGTTGCTGCCTCCCTCCGAGACATTCATACTGGAGCAGGTGGCCGCGTTCGAGCGATGGAAGAATCGGTTGTTCGGCTATACACGGGAACCTGGCGGGCTTTCGCTTTCCGCCGTCGATCACGATGTCCTTTGGCCGAACCTCCATCCGCTGGTCGTCCGGTACCTCGACAGGATCTGCGGGAAACGCTTGAACGCCTGGCAGGGTGCGCGTCGTATCGCGGCATGGGCGCCGAATCTCGTCCATACCCACTTCGGCAACGAAGTCTGTCGACACTGGAATCTCTTTTCGCGGCTGGATGTTCCCATCGTCGTGACCTTGCATGGAAGGGACATCACCGTTCGCCCCGAGGTGTGGGATTCCGGAAGATTGGGACGAATCAACGTGGGGTATCCGGCCCAGCTCCGCAGTTTGGCGAGCGATGGGCGCGTCCACTTCGTTGCGGTCAGCGATTGGATCCTCCGGTCGTCCTCTTCGTCGGACGTCTGGTCGAAAAGAAGGGCGTGGCTTGGCTCCTGCGGGCGATGCCCGCGATCCTGAGCGAGCATCCCGGCGCGCGCCTGGTGCTGATCGGCGACGGTCCGATGCGGAGCGGGCTCGTCGCGGCGGCCGCGGAGTCCGGTGTTCCTGCCGAGTTCCTCGGAGCGCAATCACCCGCGGTCGTGCTGGAATGGATGCGCAAGGCCGCTGTCCTGTGCCTCCCCAGTGTCACCGGGCAGGATGGGGATGCGGAAGGATTCGGAATGGTTCTCCTCGAAGCCCAGTCCTGCGGCACTCCCGTCGTCACATCCGCCAAGGGCGGGGCCGACGAAGGAATCGAGGATGGCGTCACGGGGTACGCGGTGGAGGAGCGCGACGTGGAGGCGATCGCCGATCGGGTGTCTCGGATCCTGGGGAGCGAATCGCTGCGGATGGCCATGTCCATCGCCGCCCGGGAACGGGTGGTGGAAAGATTCGACATCCGAGCCTGCACGCGGTCCCTCGAGGATCGCTACGAGCAGATTCTGTCGTCGACGCGCCGTTTCGAGAGATAGTTCACCTCTCGGCCCGGGAACGTCCTGTCAACCATCCCGCCAGCGAGACGGAGAGGAAGACCACCAGCGCCGCGATCCGGGATTTCGGCTCGTTCCATCCTCCGGACAGGGCCAGTGTGGTCGCGAATGCCACGAAGGCCGCACCGGTCCACATCAGCGTCAAGAGCACGCCGCGGTCCCAGTTCCATGCGCCCGTCACGCGACGCATCTGGAACGCCTGCACCAGCGACACGACCAGGTAGCTGCTGCCCACGGCCAGGCTTGCGCCTTCCAGCCCCATTCCCGGCACGAACAGGCGCAGGAGCGGGATTTCCAAGGCTAGAACGAGTCCGGTATTGAACAGCACCAGGCCACTGCGTCCGTATCCGGAGACGACCAGCGAGCACAGTTGGAGCGGTGCCGCCACGATCCAGAAGCCGCATACCAGGACGATCGCGGTTTCGCCGCTCGCGAACTCGGGACCGTAGAGTGGAAGGATCCACTGCAGGACGCATGCCAGCGCGACGAAGACGGGGGTCTGGGTGGAAATGACGAGATTCGTGGCTCGACTGAAGCTCGCCCGCAGCCGCTGCGGGTCGCGGGCGACGCTGATACGGCTGGAGATCGCCAGCACGATGGGATCGTACGATCGGCGGATGGATCGGATCGCGTTGCTGAACTGCAGCACGATCCCGTAGACGCCCACCGTGCGGGCGTCGCAGAACATGGCGATGGCCAAGGTATCGATGCGCAGGAGCAGGGAGTTGGCGAATTCGTTGGCCCACAGGGGCAGAGAATAACGCATCAGCGGCGCAAGTTGGACCGGCTCTCCCGCGTCGCGTTCCGGGAACAGCCGCAGGAACAGCGCGAAGGCGGCGAGGGCGGCCACCAGGTTGGCCACCAGGTAGGAGGCCCCCAGGCCCCAACGGGCGAATCCCGCGTGCCATGCCGCCACCGCTCCGCCCGTGAAGAGCAGCGGGGCCAGGGTTTCGCGGATCAGGACCTGTCCTTCCATGCGACGGCGCCCCATGGTGGCGTGCAGGAAGAATTCCGTCAGGAGGATGGGGGCGAGCGAAAGGCTCAGGAGACGCAGTTGGGCCGCGTCGGGGCAGGAAAGTCCGAGCCGGCAGGCGAGGTCGACCCCGAATCCGGCCAGCGCCGCTCCCGCGATGACGGATCCTGTCGCGAGGATCGCGCCGAGCCGAAGGACACCGTGCCGCGCCGCGCCGGGTGATTGCCGAGGAACCCACCAGAGCACCCCCTTGTCCAGACCCATCACGAACACCCGCACCAGCACGAGCAACGTGGCCTGCGTCGTCACGAACACGCCCCACGATTCGGCGCCGTAGCGCCGCGTCGCGAGGATCAGCAGGGCCGGGTTGGCGAGCTTGAGCGCGTAGCCGACGAAGTTCACCAGGACTCCGCGGTCGAGCTCCTTGCGGTCCTGGGCGATGTGGTCTTCAGCCATGCGGCCTTGGCGGATCGCCCGGCGGGCGTTCGGCGAGCTCGCGGAACCGTCGCGCGGTGGATTCCCAGGCGTACCGTTCCTTCACCCACCGGCGTTGGCCGTCCAACGCGGCTGGATCCACCGCGGTGGAGAGGATCCGCGAAAGCTCCGAGGCGAGCGATTCCGTGTTTCCAGGGGCGATCTTCGCGCCCCATGGGCCGCAGACTTCGGGGATCGATCCGGCGGTGGTGGTCAGGAGTTCGGTTCCCGATGCCAGGGTCTCGAGCATGGCGTTGCCGAACGATTCCTCCAGGCTGGGCAGGACCGCGACGCGCGCCTGCGACAATTCCCGGCGAACTTCGCGGGGGGTGGCGGTGCCCGTGAAACGGATGCAACCCGTCTCGTCGTCCGAGGCCATCTTCCGGAGCGTTCCGGACATCGGGCCGTCGCCCACGATCACCAGCGGGTGCCTGGAACGCTGTGGCGCGGGGAGGCGCATCCAGGCCTGGATGAGCAGGTCGCACCCCTTGGCCCGTGTCAGCCTCCCGAAGAAAAGGATGTTCGCGGCTTCGCGCGCGGGAGGGGGGGCGTCTTCCAGGAACAGGGGGTCGATGCCGTTGGGAACAACGACGACGGAGCCGTCGCGGAGCCCGAAGGACGCCTCGGTGTCGCGGGCCGAATGCAGGGACGTGGAAGTCACGACATCCGCGTTGCGCATCGCCAAGGCCATCGCCGTGAATCGCGGTTCGCGTAGGGTGATGTTCGCGTAGGATCTGGCGGGGCTCGATCCCCAGGGCATCCCGTGCAGGAAGTCGTCGTAGCGGGGGTAGCGGCTGGTGTACAGGAGCGAATGGCGCGGGAGGGTGTGCAGCAGCGAGGCTTCGTCGCCGTTGCCGTGGAAGATGGTCCTCGGTCCGGCCCACTTCCTGGCGCGCTGGCGCACCGTGAGGCCGTTCAGGAAGCGCAGAGGCGACGAGATTCCGGGGCGCAAGGCCAGGAAGGGGGCCCAGTCGACCAGGTAGGGCAGGTCTTCGGGGACGTGCACGCGCTCCCACGGCGCTTTCGTGCACAGAAGCACCACGCGGTGGCCTTCCCGCGCATGGGCGGTCGCGACCATGTGTGCCGATTTCTGTCCACCTCCCTGGTATCGGGACCAGGGGCTGTAGTTGCAGGTCAGGACGATGGTCCGATCCGAGCTCGTGGATGGGCTCTGGCTCAAGGAAGAAAACGTAGATACCGGGGTTTGGTTTTGCATGAGATCCATGGTTTCCGGGATTGTCGCATTCCTCGGAGTCCCCGATTCGGCCGAACCGGTGACGCCGGCGATCCTTCCGGAAGCTTAGATTTGGGTACGATGCGGGAAAAATGTCCGGAATTGGCGGTGCTCGTTCCCGCGTACAGGGGGCGTTTCTCCGCCCAGGCGATTCGATCGTTCGTGGGAGCGGCGAGGCGGTTCGATGTGGTGCCGACCAGTCGGACATGCTGGCGCGGCTTTTCGTTCAAGGTTCGTTGAGATGTCGCGTATCCTCGTGTGGTTTCCGCATGGTTTTCATGCACCCAGGATGGGGTCCCAGGTTCGGGCGTTGGAGCTGGTCCGTGCCCTGTGCGGAACCAGCCATGAGATCCATCTCGCTTCGGGTTGGAATCCGCCCGACAGCGGTTCGGGCTGGCCGTTGGAGGCCATGGATGCCATGCGGGAATTGGGTGTCAAAGATGTCCATGTCCACCGCAGCCGTCTTGACGACCTGCTCGGATGGGCGAGTCGGATGATGGTCGGCCGAAGGGGGAATGCTCCGATCGGGGCCTGGCGATTCACACCCCCTGGACAGGTTCGCTGGTTCGGCAGGCTCGCGAAACGGATCCGCCCGGACCTGCTTCTGATGAACTATTCCGTTTCCGATCCGATGGTGGTTGCCGCCGGGTTCGACCGCAAAAGATGTGTCCTCGAGACCCACGACCTGGTACTGCTCAACAAACGGATGGTGGCGAGCGTGGAACGTGCGCTTCCGCCTCCGCCATACCATCCGGAGGCCGTGCCGCGCGAGCTGCTCGACTTGAACTGGTTCCATCGTCCGGAGTTCGAGGACGCGAGCGATCGGGAGATCGAAGTCTGTTCGATGTACGGGTTGTGTTTTTGCATCTCCTCCCGCGAAGCGGAACGCATCCGGGCTCGCGGAGGGAACGTCGTGCATCTCCCGATGTCCATGGCCTGCGGACCGGTGGGAAACTCGCGCGACGGGGCGGCGATCCTCGCCGCCGGGCCGAACGCGTTCAACGCCCAGGGGTGCCTGTGGTTCGCCTCCAAGGTCCTGCCATCGCTGAGGGCGCGCCAGCCGGATTTCGTCCTCGAACTCACCGGGGCGTTGAGCGGCAAGGTCGCTCCGATCGACGGCGTGGTTCCGATGGGTGTGGTACCCGACCTGGCAGAGCGGTACCTGCAGGCGCGGTTCGCGATCTGCCCGGTGTTCGGTGGAACAGGGCAGCAGGTCAAGATCGTGGAAGCCATGGCGCACGGGCTGGCCGTGGTCGCGCTCGCCGAACCCGCCAGGGAATCGCCGATCGTCCACGGGGTCAACGGGTTGGTCTGCCGCGACGAATCCGAATTCGCCGAAGCCTGCTTGGCGCTCTGGAACGACCCCGACATGCGTCGCCGGCTGGGCGAAGCCGCTCGGGAGACGGTGCGGACTGAACTGAACGTTGACAAGTACGCGGCTCGCGTCCGCGGATGCCTGGAATCCCGCATCCAGTGGAAATGAATCCCCCGATCGGAACCGGTGGCGACAGGAAACGTCCAACTTTCGCGTGCGTCTACCCCGACGCGTCCAACGTCCATCTGGTGAAGGACATCGGGATGGTGGGGAACGTCCTGGCCAGGGAGCATGGATTCCGTTCCTTGTTCGTGTGCCTGGATCGCGGGCGGGATTACCCCTACCTCGCGGACCAGGCCCGATGGCTCGAGATGGTGAAGCTCCAGGACGATCCCGCCTACAGACAGTTCCGCTGGCCTCCGAAATCCGTCATTTCCTTCCTGTGGAAGACCTCCCGGGAAATCGACGTCCTGCAGTTGTTCAACCACACCCGGGAAACGATGCTCCTGGGTTCCATCTACAAGTGGCGGAACCCGGGTGGATTCCTCCATCTCAAGCTCGATGCCAACGAACCTTGGATCGCCGGCGAGATCGCTCGCAGGAACTCGAGCCGCTGGATCGCATTCGCGGAATACCTGCAGCCGCATCTTTGGATCCGTCGCCGCCCCGACCTGGTCACGGCCGAGACATCCACTTCGCTGGCGCTGTTCCAGGAACTCTACCCCTGGGTAGGGGATCGGCTCAAGCTGTTGCCCAACGGAGTGGACGATTTCTGGCTGGATCGCGAAGGTTTCATGGAGATCCGCCGCGAAGACAAGGAAAACGTCCTGCTGGTGGTGGGGCGGATCGGGACGGTGCAGAAGAACACGGAACTGCTGCTGGATGCGCTTTCCGGGTTGGAGTTCGGGAATTGGAAGGCGATCCTGGCTGGACCGATCGCCGAGCCGTTCCGTCCGAAGATCGAAGCCTTCTTCCGTGCCAGGCCGGATCTGCGGGAACGCGTCTTGTTCCTTGGCGAGGTGCGCGATCGCAAAGAGCTCTACGGGTGGTACCGGAAAGCCAAGGTGTTCTGCATGACCTCGCGATTCGAGGGGTTCTCGCTCGCGTTGGTGGATGCGATCCACTTCGGGTGCCATGTCGTCTCCACTCCGGTGTCGTCCATCGACGATGTCCTTGCTCGGGGGCGGTTCGGCAAGGTGGTCCATTCCGCCCCGGAATTGGAGCGGGAACTCGGAGGATTGTTCCGGGGGGAATCCGACCCGCTTCGGGAGTTCGAAGCGACCAGAAAACATTCCGAATCCTATCGGTGGAGTTCGATTTGCCGGAATTTGGCGGAATGGATCGGACGGAGGAACTGATGGGAGGATCCAAGGAACGCAAGAATCGTCTGGTCGTGGTGCGCGCGGGGGACGCCTCCCTGCACCCGTCGTGGATGGTTCCGGAAGGCGAGCGCAGTTGGGATCTCGTCGTGAGCTACTACGGCGACGATCCCTCCCTGTTCAAGGAACCGGGAGTGTTGCGGGTGGATCGCAAAGGAACCGAGTATCCGGCCTTCCATGCCTTGTTCACCGATCCCTCCTTCGATTGGAGCGGGTACCGGCATATCTGGCTTCCGGACGACGACCTCGCGATCGAAGGGCGGGACATCGACCATTTTTTCGAGGTGTGCGAACGACGCGAACTGGATCTCGCCCAGCCTTCGTTGACCCCGGAAAGTCATTATTCCTACCCGTTCACCCTCCAGGATGCGCGCTACGAGTTGAGGTTCACGAATTTCGTGGAGGTGATGGCGCCGTGCTTCAGTGCGCGCGCTCTCCGGATCTGCTTGGACACCTTCGCCGCGAGCCAAAGCAGCTACGGATTGGACCTCGTCTGGCCTCGGAGGATCGGCAACGGGCGCAATGTCGGAATCGTCGACGCCGTTTCGATGACGCACACGAGGCCGGTGGGCGGGCCGCTTTACGGGCTTCTGGCCTCCATGGGGATCGATCCGCGAAGCGAATGCCGGGCACTTCTCGCGAAGGAGGGGGCGGAAGGCCACTTCCCCCAGGTTCTGGGCGGGATCCGGCGCGACGGAAAGGTCGTTTCTTTCGATGTGTTCAGGTCCGATTGGGGAAATGTGTTGCGCTTGATGACGAAGAGGGAGTGGACCGCGGCCTGGGCGCTGCGGATGAAGATGCGAGGAGATGGGCCGCGTTCCTGGAAGATCAAGTTGCTGGATCAGATGTTCTGGCTGGCTGGTTGCGACGAACGTTGGAAGCTTGCGCCTGTTCCCGAGGCTGGAGGGTCTACCCGTGGATAGAGGAGGGATCTCGATCGTCCTGCCCTCTCGTTCGCCGGTTCCTGTCGGAGGGTACAAGGTGGCTTACGAATACGCCAACCATCTTGCACGGCGGGGTTGGCGGGTGACTGTGGTGCATCCCATGGTATTCGAGCCCGCGATGGGATGCGGGGCCAGATTTTCGTGATGGCAAAGAAGTATATTGCACGACTTCATGTCCGAAGCAACTCACGTGCCACGACTCGGCAGCACGCCGCCATCTCGCGATTGTGTTTGCCATGTGCGTCCAGAAGATCTCGGCTACATGCAGATGGCCAGGGAGCTCGTCGAGCACGGGGAACTTTTCCGGGTCTTCCTGTTCCGTCAGATTTCCATCCGCTATGCGCAGACGGCATTGGGCGCCCTTTGGGTGGTCCTGCAGCCCACGATGTTCGCGTTGATCTACTCGCTTGTGTTCGGGGTCTTTGCCGCCGCACCGTCGGAAGGGAAGCCCTATTTCCTGTTTTCCTATTGCGGGACCGTTGCCTGGACCCTCTTCGCCCAGGGAATCGAACGAGCAGGAACGAGCTTCATCCAGGACGAACGCTTGGTCACCAAGACGTGGTTCCCCCGGCTTCTTCTGCCTTTCGCGGCGGCAAGCTCGGTCCTTCTCGATGTCCTCGTGGCGATCACGCTCCTGTTCATCGCTCTGCCGTTCTTCGGTGGATTCACAGGGTGGAGCATGCTGCTTGCGATTCCCGCCCTGCTGATCCTGCTCATGCTCGCTCTCGGCGCCGGCACTCTGCTTGCCGCCATCAACGTGCGCTGGCGCGACATCCGCCAAGCCACTCCGACGCTTGTCCAGGTACTGGTCTGGGTCACACCTGTCGCCTACCCGCTCGTCATGGTGCCGGAATCGATGCGCAGCACCGCATTGGCGAATCCGCTGGCCGCACCGATTCTCCTGTTCCGCCACGCGATGATCGGAACCACTCCGCCACCGGCCTGGAGCCTTGCCTGGTCCGCGGCGGTCGCCGTCGCGTTGCTGCTGTGGGCCATCCAAGTGTTCCGGCGTGTCGAGCGCACCCTCGCCGACCACATCTGACATGACTTCCGCGATTTCGGTCGATTCCATCTCGAAGTGCTACCGGATCCGCCAGTCGGCACGCGGCAAGTACGGCACCGATCTCGCCGACGATCTTGTCAACCTCTTCGGATCCATTGTCCGTGGCCGGATTCCAAGATCCTCGTTTCACGAGTTTTGGGCCCTCCGCGACGTTTCCCTGGAGATTCGTCCCGGCGAGACCGTCGCTCTGCTCGGGCCCAACGGCGCGGGCAAATCCACGTTGCTCAAGATCCTCTCGCGGGTGGTCCGTCCCACGTCGGGGTCCGCCACCCTGAAGGGACGCGTCGGCTCCCTGCTGGAGGTCGGCACCGGATTCCATCCAGATCTCACGGGGCGGGCGAATGTCTTCCTCGCCGGAGCGATCCTAGGGCTCTCCCGTGCCGAAATCCGTCGCCGCTTCGACGAGATCGTCGATTTCGCCGGAGTCGAGGCCTTCGTCGACACTCCCGTGAAGCGCTATTCCAGCGGCATGTACACGCGGCTGGCGTTTTCCGTCGCCGCGCATCTGGAAGCCGACATCCTCCTCGTCGACGAGGTGCTCGCCGTGGGCGACGCCCAGTTCCAGCGCAAGTGCCTGGGTCGGATGGACGCTGTCGCCAGCGAAGGCCGGACCGTCGTCTTCGTGAGCCACAACCTCGCCCAGGTGCGCTCGCTTTGTCGTCGCGGCATCGTCTTCGAGAAGGGACGCCTGTCCCTCGACACGGGCATCGACGAGGCCATTTCCGGATACCTGTCCTCCCTCGGGGGAAGCTCTCCGAGCTGCTGGATCGCGCCACCCGACCATGCACGCGAGGCACCGATGCGGTTCCTGCGTGTCGGCGTCGCGGGAGGGGGCGTGGAGGAACTCGCGGTGCGCGGCACGGATGCTCCGATCGATCTCGAGTTCGACATCGAAATCGACCGCCGTGAACGATCCGCGCAACTGGCCGTACGGATCGTCAACGACGAGGGGCTGCCAGTCCTCACGACCGCTCCGGAAGACGTCGGCCTCGACTTCTGCTCCGCAGTGGGGCGAAGGAAACTCGGTGTGCGCATTCCGGCTGGACTGCTGGCGCCAGGCCGCTATTCGTGCCTGTGCAATCTCCACATCCCTGGAGTGGTTTCCTTCGATCTGCTGGATGGCGTGCCGGCCTTCGAGGTGCAGGAAACGCGCACGACGACACGAGGCGACGATCATCGCAAAGGCGTCGTCGCTCCTCGCCTCGACTGGAATCTGGAATAACGATGCCGGGGACTCCCTGATGCGCATCGGCGTCTGGCACAACCTCCCTTCCGGTGGCGGAATGCGCGCGTTGCACGACCAAGTGGATGGTCTGCGCCGTCGCGGGCACGAGATCCTGGTTTGGTCTCCGGACGGCTCGGAAAACGGTCTTCTGGGGTTGCCGTCCTCCGTGCGTCAGGAACGATGGGCCGTGCGACGTCCGCCTCCAAGGACAAACATCGGGAGTTGGTCCGAAGTCTCGCGTTTCCTGTCCGCCCTGGAAGATCACTGCAGATACGTGGCCAGACGCATGGAGGAGGAGCGCTGCGATGTCCTCTTCATCGGCGTCTGCCGGAGTACGCGCACTCCGCCGATCGCCCGCTTCTCGTCCATTCCTTCGACCATCTATCTCCAGGAGCCGTATCGGCCTCTCTACGAGGCGATGCCCGAGAATCCCTGGCGCTCGCCGCGCCTCTCGCCGTGGCGGAATCCGTCGGCATGGTGGGACGACCGGTCGCGGCTGCGCGCGATGCGGTTGCAGGTCGCCGAGGAAATCCGTTCCGCCAAGGCGTTTTCCCGAATCCTGGTGAACTCGCGCTTTTCCCGGGAGTCCGTGCTGCGGGCCTACGGTCTCGACTCCAAGGTCTGCTATCTCGGTGTCGATGCGAGCAGGTTCGGGGAGCCGGTGGCGCCACGGGACCATCTGGTCGGAATCGGGGCGTTCGCTCCGGAGAAGAACATCGAATTGGCCATCGATGCGGTGGCCATGCTTCCCGATCCGCGACCCGAACTCGTCTGGGTGGGGAATGTCGCGTACAAGGGCTATGTCGAAACGCTCCAGCGCAGGGCGGGAGAAAAGGGGGTGCGATTCTCGCCACGCCTGGCGCTGCCCGAGTCCGAGCTTGTCGAAACCATCCGGACAGCTCGATGCATGGTCTACGCCCCCCGTCTTGAGCCCTTCGGCTACGCTCCGATCGAGGCCGGTGCCTGCGGGGTTCCCGTCGTCGGGATCGCCGAGGGCGGGGTACGTGAAACGGTCGAGGACGGCGTGACGGGGCTTCTCGTCGACGGAGGTCCGTGCGAACTCGGTGCGGCACTGGGTCGCATCCTCGCCGATCCGGAGCTCGCGCGTCGCCTCGGATCGGCCGGGCGCGAACGCGCCCTGGGGCGCTGGAGCCTGGAGGCCTCGATCGATCGTCTGGAAGGCAATCTCGAGGAGATCGCGCGTTCATGACGAAACTTGTCGCCTTCCACCTGCCGCAGTACCATCCGATCCCGGAAAACGACATGTGGTGGGGCAAGGGCTTCACGGAGTGGACCAACGTCGCGCGCGCGCGTCCCTTGTTCCCGGGACACGCCCAGCCGCATCTTCCCGCCGATCTGGGGTTCTACGATCTCCGGCTCCCCGAGGTCCGCAAGGCCCAGGCCGATCTCGCCCGCGAATACGGAATCCACGCGTTCTGCTACTACCACTACTGGTTTTCGGGGCGTCGGATCCTCGAACGGCCCGTCGACGAGATCCTCGCTTCGGGAGAGCCCGACTTCCCCTTCTGCCTGTGCTGGGCGAACGAGAACTGGACACGGGCCTGGGATGGCGGGGAGCAGCAGATACTTCTCGAACAGACGCATGGCGAGGACGATTTCCGCGCCCATGCGCGCTGGCTTTCGTCGGCGTTCGCCGACCCACGCTACCTCAAGGAGAAGGGGCGCCCCGTCTTCCTCGTGTATCGTGCCTCGAAGATCCCCGAGATCGAACGATTCGCGACGATCCTGCGCGAAGAGGCCGCCGTCAAGGGGTTTTCCGGGGTGCACCTGGTGCGCGTGGAGAGCTTCCCCACGGAATGCTGTCAGCTACCTGAGGGCTTCGATGCGTCCCTGGAGTTCCAGCCTTCCCGGAAACACTTCGAGCGTCCCTTGCGTCGGGGCTTCCTGCGGCGGCAGCTGATGCGTCTGGGGCTACTCCCGCGTGCGCATCTCGATCACGATGTCCGCTCCTATCCAGATTTGGTTCGCCGTTCGCTGGATGCGGCGCAATCTCCTTGGCCTTGCCATCGCTGCGTCACGCCCATGTGGGATAATTCGGCGCGGCGTCGGGTGCAGGGCGCGACCATCTTCGTAGGTTCGACGCCCGAGCTGTACAAGGATTGGTTGATGGAGTCGATCCGTCGATCCAAGTCGCTGGGCGACGATCTGGTTTTCATCAATGCATGGAACGAATGGGCCGAAGGCAACCATCTCGAGCCGTGCCACCGCTGGGGCCGGAGCTACCTGGAGGCCACTCGGCAAGCGTTGGCCGAAGCCTGACATTTGCCTGCCTAGGGAATCGAGCGCACAGGGCGGGTGAAGCTTGCAAGGGGAGATCGCAACACCCATTGTCGAATGGGTTGCACAGGGATTCCCATGCCAGCCCATTCGACGGTCGCCGAGGGGCGACCGGGAGAAGGCTCACCTCCTCCGGGGGCGCCCGCCGTCGCGACCGCCGCTGCGGTGTCCGCCATCGCGGCGTCCGCCGCCACCATGTCCGAAGTGGCGGGGCTTTTCGTCGCCTTCCTCTTCCACGCCGATCTTGGCCATTTCCTGGCCGGTGAGCGTGGCGTCCTTCTGGCCGTAGAACTCTTCGCGGTAGGCCTTGGACATCAATAGCGCCAATCCCAAGCGGGTCGATTCGGCCTGGACAAGTTCCGGCAGGGCTCCCGCGAGCTTTTCGGCGGCGCGGCGCACGGCGCGCGAGCTGTCGCGCTCGGCGCGTTCCAGCAGGCCCACGCAGCGTTCGACAAGAACCGCTGCGCTCGTTTCCGGTTTGAACGACGCGACCTTCTCGAAGCGCAGCTCGAACCGGCGACCGATGGCCTTCACGGCCAGTTCTTCCAGCTCCGACACCACGGACCAAGCCACGCCGGTCTTGCCGGCGCGGGCGGTGCGTCCGGCGCGGTGCACGTAGACGTCGGGTTCCATGGGCATCTCGTACTGGATCACGCACGGGATGTCCTGCACGTCGATGCCGCGGGCGGCGACGTCGGTGGTCACCAGGTACCGGGTTTCGCGCTTGCGGAACCGGGCCATCACCTTTTCGCGGGCGATCTGGCTCATGTCGCCGGAGAACGGCTCGGCCGAAAGGCCCCACGAGCGGAGGTAGTCGGACAGGTACGACACGTCGCGGCGGGTGTTGCAGAAGATGAACGCCATCTCGGGATGGTCGTGTTCCAGGATGTCGAACACTGCCTTGTCCTTGGCGAGCTTGTCGACCACCACGTAGCGGTGCGAGATCGCGTCGACGGAGCGCTTCTTCTGGGACAGCGACAGGAACTTGGGGTTGCGCAGGAACGCGCGCGCCAGGTGCTTCACGTTCTCGGTGATGGTGGCCGAGAACATGTAGGTGCAGCGATCCTTGGGCAGGATGCTCTGGATGCGGGCCATGTCGGGATAGAATCCCATGGAGAGCATTTCGTCGGCTTCGTCGAGCACGAGGTCGCGCACCGACGACGGATTGAAATGGCCCTTCTGGAGCATGTCGATCACGCGACCGGGCGTGCCGATCACGATGTGGCTGTCCTTGAGACCTTCGATCTGCTTTTCGTAGCCCACGCCGCCGTAGACGACAACGGTCTTGATCCCCTTGTCGGCCCCCAGGATCTCGGCTTCCTTGGCCACCTGCAAGGCGAGTTCGCGGGTGGGGACCAGCACCAGAGCCTGCGGGTGGCGGTGCGCGACTTCGCAGACCTCCACCAGCGGGATCATGAAGGCGCCGGTCTTGCCCGATCCGGTGCGGGACTGGGTGATCAGATCCTGTCCGGCCAGAAGGTACGGGATCGCCTTGCGCTGCACCAGCATGGGCGAGGTCCAGCCTTGCTTGGCGACCGAAGCCTTCATCGCCTCCGACGCCTGCTCGAACGTGAAGTCGGGCAGCGGAGGGTCGGGTTCGACGATGTCGGTGATGTCGTCGTCGGCCTGGGAGTTGATCTCCTCGGCAAGCTTGGACGGATCGAATCCGGCGGTGTCCTCTTCCGTCGACGACACGTCCGAAGCGGAGGAATCATCCTGGGAAGAGATTTGGAGATCGGAAACAGGCTCGAGATTTTCGAGGGATTCCCCGGTCAGGGAAGGGTCTTTTTCTTTCATCTGCATGGTCCTAAAAAGCTAGGAAACGGGACACCCCCCCAACGGATCTATTCCTGAACGATGGACGTGTCGGCCCGGAATTAGCTCTTTGCGAATCTGACCCAAAGCAGACCCAAAGCGACCAATGCCGGAATCGCGTACTTGAAGTACTGCACGTAGTTGCCGTGCATCATCTCGTTGTGGATTCGGACGGAGTCTTGGGCGAGAACGTTCATCATGGAGTGGGGTGGTCCAGGAATGGGGTGGTGGCAGCGGAATTTGTGCGCATAGGGGTTAACACTTTTTCAGGACTCAATCGAGTCCACAATTGGAGATGACTCGGAATTTAATCTCCCATGGCCCGGCATGAGTTGGCGCCGTCCCTTCCCGTGACGGCGCTCACATCCTGCTGGGAGGTATCGATCTACGATCTCGGGTTGGTTTAACTTTCCTTGCTCAACCTCCCCATGGGTTCCATGTGCCCAAAGTTCCATCCAGGATTATGCCGTATGACCGACGTTTCCCGCGCAAGCAACCCCACCGGCCCATCTCTCCTGGACAAGTCCACCGCCCACCCCGGCAGCATCGACAAGTCGATCTTCGAGAAGAAGAGCGGACCTGCCGCGGGTTCTTCGATGGGCCAGGGCACCGTGAATCCCAACTACCTCAAGGAGTGCCGGGAAGACAACCCCGAGCCCGCCAGCTCCGCCGCCTCGCAAGACCAGGTCGCCCTGTCCAACTGCCGGTTTCTGACTCCCACCGAGGAGCTGCGCTGCGACGAGCCCTTCGAGATGGCCGTCGACGCCAAGGTCACCGGCAGCGCCAATCTGGAAAATGTGACTTTTCGTCTGTACAGCTTCCTGACCAAGGATGGCAAGGAGGAACGCTCAAAAGTCCACACCTGGCTGGGCAGCGGCAAATCGGTGGATCCCAAGGCCGACCCGGTCGTGGTCAAGGCCACCGGCAAGCTGGTCTACGAGATGGGCACCGATCTGTCGAAGCCCATTCCGTTCGAGATCGAGGCCAAGTACTGCCAGCAGGAACCCGCCAAGAGCCCGCGGGTGGAGGTGG
>JAKPQQ010000151.1 GCA_029557215.1 Fibrobacterota bacterium
GCCCCCGAGGCGCGCATCAAGATCGGGCGCCGCCGCGTGAAGCTCATCGTCTATTCCACCATGGCGACCTGCTGGAGCAATTCCCTGCTGCGGCTGCAGTTCTGGTGGCGCAACCGCGCCATGAAGCGCCTGCTTTCCGGAGCCCCCGTTTGACCCGACGCAAGATCAATCTCCTGGCACGCCCGTCGGTTTCCGTCGGGATCCTTCTGGCCGTGGTCGCGCTGGACCAGGTTTCCAAGGCGCTGGCCTTGAGCGTCCTGGGCGACAGCGTCTTCGGCGGAGCGGTGCGCTCCGACCACGCCCGCCGCCTGGTGGGCGATTTCCTCTGGCTGTTCGTGGCCTACAACCCCGGGGCGGTGTTCAGCTTCGCTCCCCAGAAACTGGTTCCGTTCCTGCACCCGACGCTGTTCTACGGGGTCCTGGTGGGCGTGGTCGGCTACTTTCTGGGCCGGTTGTGGATCGACCGCAAGAACCCGCTGGTGCGCACCGCCGTGGCGCTGGTGCTTGGCGGGGGCGTCGGGAACTTCATCGACCGCGTGCGCATCGACCACGTGGTGGATTTCATTTCCATGGGGGTTCCCGGCATCACCTGGCGCTGGCCCACGTTCAATCTGGCCGACGCCGCCATCTGCATCGGAGCGGTGCTGCTGGTGGTGGGCGAGCGGCAGGTGGTCCTGCAGAGGGACCATCGCGACGCACGTCGCGTGCCGGTTCCCAAGTCCGACGAACAGGGGCCGGACAGCGTTCCTTCGGCGGGCGGCAACGCATGAGCGGACAAAATCCGCATCCGTCGTGGATCGTCGACGAGGACGCCTCCGACGACCGCCTGGACAAGCACCTTGCCGAGCGGTTCCCGGACTGGTCGCGGTCGGTGCTCCAGGAATGGATCAAGTCGGGCAAGGTGACGGTCGACGGCGCGGCGCGCAAGCCGTCGTTCCGCATCGAACCGGGAATGGAGATCGCCACCGAAGGCCTTCCGGAGAAGGTTTCGCCCGATCGTCCGGTGGTGGCCCAGGACATCCCCCTTTCGGTGGTCTACGAGGACGACCGGATCGCCGTGATCGACAAGCCGGCCGGGCTCACCGTGCATCCTGGCGCGGGTTGCCCCGACGGCACGTTGGCCAACGCGATCGCCTTCCGCTACCGGAATCTGTCGGGCGTCAACGGGCCGGGCAGGCCCGGCATCGTGCACCGTCTGGATCGCGACACCACCGGCCTGATCGTGGTCGCGCTCGACGACGACGCCCACCGGCACCTGGCCGCGCAGCTTCTGGACCGCAGCCTTTCGCGGGTCTACGACGCCCTGGTGTGGGGAACGCCGCAGGAGGGCCGCATCGAGGCTCCCATCGGGCGCGATCCCAACCAGCGGGTGCGCATGGCGGTGGTCCAGGACGGACGGTTCGCGGCCACGACGATTTCCGTCACACGCTCCGGCGCGCCGTGCTCCCTGGTGGAATGCAGGCTGGAGACGGGCCGGACCCACCAGATCCGCGTGCACCTGGCGCACCTGCACTGCCCGGTCGTGGGCGATCCGGTCTACGGCGGCGGCCAGGAACGCCTGGCGCAGGTGCAGCCCCTGGACAAGGCACTCGCGCGAGCGGCGTTGGCTCCCTTGTCGCGCCAGTGCCTGCACGCCCGCGAGCTGCGCCTGATCCATCCCGATGGACGGGAATTGTCGTTCACGTCGCCTTGGCCCGCCGACTTCGCGGCGGCCGTGGCGGGAGCGTTTCCGGACAGGACTTGATGGCGAAGGTCAGCGCGGGAGCACCAGGAGGGCCGATTTCCATTCCGGTTTGGCTGCCAGGTGCGCGATCCCTTGGTCGAAGGTCGCCAGGACCGAGCCATGGGCGCGGGCCGTGGCCAGAAGAAGTCCGTCGGTGACTTGGCGGTAGCCACGGACGGTCAAGCCTTCCAGAAGCTTCGGATCGTGCGGTTTGGACGCCGCGCAGAAGGAGTGACTGCCGGTGGCGCGCAACGCCTCCAGGGTTCCGACGGCCTCGCGAAAGCTCGCGGCTTCGGGGAAGACCTTGGGATTCATGGACAGGCGCAGGAACGCCGCCTCGGTCAGTTCGCAGGTCGCCCAACCGTGGATGCCGGTTTCCAGGAACCAGCGCTTGGCGGTTTCGTGGGTTTCCAGCTCTTCCCAGCACAAGGACAAGAGCAGGTTGGCGTCCAGAAGGTATCGCCGCGTGGCGGGATCAGTCTTCGTCTTCGGCACGGAGCACGGTTTCCAATGCGACCTTGCGCGAGGATTTGCGGCGCCGGAAGACCGGGAGTCCGGTGGTGCGGTCGGGTGGGGGAGGCGATTCGAGCCCTCGCAAGGCCAACTGGGAAATCACCTCGCCCAAGCTCAGATCCTGGCTGAGGGCGATCTCGCGGGCCTCGAAGACGAGGTGATCATTCAGCATCAAAGTGGTTCTCATGATGCTGAATTTACGCTTTTTGCATCAAGAAGGCAACTTGGCATCAAGTCCGTGTTTGCGGATCTCAGATCCCCGACGACCTCTTGAGCTGCACGGCGATCAGCTTCTCGGGCCACGACAACGGAGCCCAGCAGGCGCTGTCGCCGGTGAGGCGGTCGATGTCCGCCCGGCGTCCGGTGGTCCAGAGGGTGCCGAACACCTCGGGGAACAGGCGGTTCTCCTTGCGCACGGCCAGGCGCATGCGTGCGGCCACGCGCGCGGCCGAATCCATGTCGTCGCGGACCACCGCCCAGCGGTGCAGGAACCGGAATCTGTCCATCTCGGGAAGTTCGGGGGAACGCTCCACCGAACGGGCCATCCAGTGCAGTCCTGAATCCTGCCGGGCGAATTCGGGCCAGGCGGGGAACGGCACCAGGGTGTCGAGCCACGCGAGTTCGCGGGCGCTCACCGGCACTCCCGACTTGGCGTGGGCCTGGGCGGCGCGCGAATAGACCTCCAGGTTCTCGGGCTTGACCATGCGGAACCAGCGGTCTTCCCACGCGGCGCGGGTGGTGTCCCAGCCTTGGGGGTCCAGTGCGCGGAACCAGCCCGTGGGACGCGGGGCCAGAAGCAACGGCAGGGTCACGCGCGTCTTGGTGAAGAACGCGAATTCCGCCCCGGCGTCCACGATGGGTGCGAAGTCGGAATTGGGCACCACGTCCTTGACCAGGGCGCCCAGGATGCGCGGCGTGGCCATGGGAGGCGCGGCGACCATTTCGGGCGTCAGTTCCTCGGCCGAAATGTCGGAATACGGAACCCCCTTGGACAGGCGCTCGGGATCGGGGATGGGCAGATTCCGTCCGGCCAGCAGGAGGACGTCGGCGCTGGTTCCCGGGATCGGATGCAGGGCCATCTCGGGGAAGCTCTCGTGCATGGCGCTCAGGATGGACAGGAACAGCTCGTCGCGGAACTCGTAGCTCTGGAGCCATTGCGCCAGGGTGCCGTCGTGGGACAGGTGGCGGCGCATGTCGCGGTAGAATTCCTTGGTGAACAGGCTGGCCACGCCCGACACCCACGGATTGGACGGCTCGGACACGATCAGGTCCCAGGTGCCGCCGTGGGTGGCGAAAAACGTCCGGGCGTCCTCGGCCCAGAACTTCATGCGGGGATCGGAGAAGATCCGGTGGTTGCGCGCCTTGAAGTGGCGCGACATCTCGAACACGGCCGATTCGATCTCGACCACGTCCAGGCTCACCAGCAGAGGATCGCCCAGCAGGTAGTGGGCCGTCATGCCGCTTCCCAGCCCGATCAGCACCGCGCGATAGGGTTTGCGCTGGGTGGACATGGGCGACCAGGCCAGCGTCCCCTGGGTTTTGTTGTCGCCGGCGCCGGGAATCCCCACCAGCGAAAGCGACGCGTCGGGCTTGCCGTTGTTCCGCATCACCGCGTAACCGCCGGGGCGCAGATGGATGGACACCGTGGTCGCGGCGCCGTCCTTGCGGTACACGACCTGCTCGCGGTTTCGCATGTAGGCGCGGAACGACCCCTGCGTGAGAACGTCGGATTGCAACGGGACGATCGCCGCCAGGAGCGTGAGGACCACCATGGCCCCCGAAAGGCTCCATTCCCGCCAGCGCAGGCGCAGCCCGCGCAGGAGCGCGAGCCCGAGCA
>JAKPQQ010000157.1 GCA_029557215.1 Fibrobacterota bacterium
CTCCAGGAACAGGAGCGGCGACGGGAGCCTAGTACCCATATTCCGGCTCTTCGCGGTTGGAATACTCGTAGTACCGCGTGAAGCTCTTGCGGAACAGGAGCGGGATCTCCTTCTGGGCGCCGGCGCGATGCTTGTCGATCAGCAGCCAGACCTTGCCTTCCTCTTCCATGTCCGGATGCAGGAACGCCACGATGTCGGCGTCCTGCTCGATCGCACCCGATTCGCGCAGGTGGTGCAGGCGCGGGCGGGCGTCGCCCTTGGCCGGTTCGCGCGAAAGCTGCGAAAGCGCGAGCACCGGGCAGTCCAGTTCCTTGGCGAGCGTCTTGAGTCCGCGCGAGATCTGGGCGACTTCGGCCTGCCGGTTGTCGCCGCCGCCACCCTTCCCGGTGGGGGCTTCCATGAGCTGCAGGTAGTCGATCACGATCAGGTCCAGCGATCGGCCTTCCTGCTTGAGCTGGCTGGAAAGCCTCTTGCAGCGGGCGCGCAGCTCCAGGATGTTCAGGCCCGACGTGTCGTCGATGAAGATGGGCGCCTGGTAGATCGGTTCGATGTCGCGCTGCAGTTTTTGGGGCATGTAGTTGCCCTTGTGCAGCTCGCGACTGTCGATTTCCGCCGCCGAACAGATCAGGCGCTCCACCAGTTCCATGTAGCCCATTTCCAGCGAGAAGATCGCCACCGGATGCGGCTTGCCTTCGGGGTCTCCAATCCCCAGCGCCGCGTTGAGGGCGATGTTCAGCGCGAAGGCCGTCTTGCCCACGCCGGGGCGCGCGGCCAGAACGATCATGGCGTGCGGACGCAGGCCACGCAGGGTTTCGTCCACGTCGCGGTAGCCGGTGGGGGTCCCCAAAAGTCCGTCGCCGTAGCTCGCGATGTTCTGGAGGGTGGAGTGGATCAGGTCCTTGATGGGCAGCAGCTTGTGGGCCGCGCGGCGGTTGGAGACCTGCAGGATCTCGGTGGCGGCCCGATCCAGCACCACGGCGGTGTCTTCGCCGTCCTCGAACGCCAGCTCGTTGATCTTGCGCGTGCTTTCGATCAGGGTGCGCAACAGGCTCTTGTCGCGCACGATCTTGGCGTGGGCCGATATGCCTGCCGCCGACACCACCGAGTCAGCCAGATCCATGAGGTAGGATTCGCCGCCCACCGGTTCGAGCTTCTTGTCGCGCCGCAGGCGCTCGCTCAGGGTCACCAGGTCGACCGGCGTCTGCTCCTGCGACAATTTCCGCATCGCGTCGAAGATCAATCGATGCCGTTCGGCGTAGAAATCGTTGGGCTCGATCTCGCTCATGAGATCGTCCATCACGCGCCAATCGCGCAGGATGCCGCCCAGGACCGAGCGTTCGGCTTCTTCCGAGCGGGGGAGTCCCATCCGGGGGTCCATCAGCGCGCGCCTTTCACGATCGACAGGATCTGGTTCAGGTCGGATTCGACTTCGGGTCGCAGCGCGGCCTGGCGGGCCATGCGCGTGGGGTGGTGGGTGCTCACCGCCGGGATCCCGTCGATCTCCCATCGGGTTCCGCGGTGCGCGGGCCATTCCACCGGCGCCGAAGGTCCGCGGGCCAGCAGGGTCGCCTTGTGGTCCAGCACCAGGATCGCCTTGCACCCCGACAATTTCAGTCGTTGCAGCCAATGCCCGCGGCAGCGCACCGCCTCGGTGAAGCCCTGGATGGTGGTGTCGGCCGGGTCGTCGGGGGTGCAACCGAAGATCGCGGTGGCAGCCGGAGCGCCCAGCCCGATCGATCGCGCCATCTCCAGCAGCTCGGCGGCGTAGCTTCCTGCCAGAATCTGACCACGGTCCAGGTCTTCGGCCCAGGCGTACAGCGTGAGCACGGCCCAATCGGCCTTTTCCGGTCCGCCCGAAGGCACCACGCCCTTGCGACGGCGGGCCAGCACGCAGCGCTGGCAGGATTTGGCGTGGGATTCCAGTTCGGCCAGGCTCTGGAACACCGGGAAGGCCGCACGGCTCACCACGGGTTTGGGAGCGGCCGGTGCGACGGGTGCCGGTGCGGGTGCCTTGGCCACGGGAGCCTGGAACGAAGGCATCTGGAACGACGGCCCACTGGAAGCCGGTCTTTGCGGCGCGGCGGGGCGGGCCGGAGCCACAGGAGCCCGAGGCGCCTGCCGCTGCTGCGGTACCCCAAGATCCCCACCCGAATTCGGCCGACTTCTCCCCAACTCTCCCTCCCGAGTAGGTAAGGTTGGGCGTTGGGCTGAGCCTGTCGAAGCCGAGGGTTGGTTCCGGGAATCCGGCTTCCAGGGTTGGTCCAGGATCACGTCTTCGATCCCCAGCTCGCGCTGGAGCCGCACCCAGCGGGCGACGGGTTCGGGCAGGATGCTCACAAGGCCTCGATCGAGTTGAGGATGCGCGAGGCGAGTTCCGACTTGGCCATCCATTCGGCCGCCGGTTCCTGGCCCGCGGGACCGATCCAGGCCCAGGTGCGGTCCTTGCCGAATCCGCCGGTGGCGGGATCGCGCAACGGATCGTTGCATACCGCGAGGTCGGCGCCCTTGGCGGCCAGCTTCCTTGATCCGCGATCCAGGCCGGCGGTTTCCAGCGCGAACCCGACCACTTTCTGTCCGCCCGTGCGGGCGGCGCACAAGGCGGCCAGGATGTCGGGATTGGGGACCAGTTCCAACGTGCGCATTTGGCGCGACGCGGCGATCTTGCCTTCGGCCCTGGTCGCCGGACGGAAATCGGCCACCGCCGCCGCGCAGATCGCCACGTCGTGGTCGGGCCAGGCCTGCAGGGTCGCGTCGTGCATCTGCTGCGAGGTGCGCACATGCACCACCCGGGCGTCGGAGGCGATCTCGGCTTCGCTGGGGCCGGCCACGACGGTCACATGGTGTCCGCGCAGCAAGGCTTCCCGCGCGATGGCCGCGCCGGTGCGTCCCGAGCTCTGGTTGGTGAGCACGCGCACGTCGTCGATGGGTTCTTCCGTCCGGCCGGTGGTGACCAGGATCCGCAGGGGCCGTTCGGCCTTCTTCGCGAAGCAGGCGGCCAAGGCCGACAAAATTTGATCAGGGTCGGGGAGCCGTCCGGCGCCGGTCTCGCCGCAGGCCAGGTAGCCGTCGTCGGGCGACAGGATCTTGGCGCCGTCGCGGCGCAAGGTTTCCAGGTTGCGCACCGTGGCGGGAGCTTCCAGCATGCGCGTGTTCATGGACGGGCACAGCAGCTTGGGGCCCTGCACCGTGAGCCATGCCAACGCCACGGGGTCGTCGGCCATCCCGGCGGCGAACCGCGCCAGGGTGTTGGCCGTGGCCGGGGCCACCAGGTAGGCGTCGGCCCATTGGGCGGTATCGATATGCCTGGTGTACACCGAACCGTCGTCGCCAAAGACTTCCAGCGAAACGGGAAACCGGGTCAACGCGGAAAGCGCGGCTGGGGCCACCAACCGCGGGA
>JAKPQQ010000163.1 GCA_029557215.1 Fibrobacterota bacterium
GTCCAGCGCGACGAGCCAAGGTGTGGAGAGCAGTCTGGTGAGGAGGCCCGCCAGATAGAGGGTGCTCAGGGGTTCCTCCTGGGTGAGCGCGTCGTGCCTTTCGCGGGCTTGGCGCGTCTCCAGGATTTTTTCCGTGAACCATCCGAAGAGGTCCCTGGTTTCGAGTTGGATGGGTTCCATGGCCGCTCTCCTTTCTGAGGTGTCCTGCATTCGTGAACTGGCAAGTCGCGTGCCGAACCGATGCCTTCGCGAAGAGCGATACCGATGCGTCGACAATCGGGAGTACAGAACTGCGGTGCTCTGGCGGTTTTTTGGGGGAATGACAATGAGGTGGTCGAGCTGGACATTTGCTGGTTGTTGTCGAAATCTCCGACTTTGTCAGCGGAGTGTGCGGTTTTGGAAAACCTGATTGTCACTTGTCGGGGGCTTTTAGGTGGATCGCGAGCCACGTTGGATGTTTGGGCGATGTGCGAAGAGGAAACGGGAGGATTCGGGGGCGGCTGGATGATTTTGCCCATAAAGGACTTGCCGGGTACTTGACAAGAGCTGGAATCAAACATACTATACATATATGGTTTATTATAAATTGGGCTGGCGGGGGCCGGTGTGAAGGGCTCGAACAAGCTGCCGGGGTTCGGTCTGAGCTTGGGCGTGACCATGACCTGGCTCTCCCTGATCGTGTTGATTCCGCTGGGCGGGATGTTCCTCAAGAGCGCGACCATCGGGTGGACGGAATTCGTTGACACCTTGCTCGATCCGCAGGTGGTGTCGGCGTTCCGGGTGAGTTTTTCCGCCGCTCTGGCCGCCGCCGCGATCAACGCCGTGTTCGGGCCCGTCCTGGCCTGGACGCTGGTGCGCTACGAGTTCCCCGGCAAGCGGTTGGTCGACGGGCTGGTGGACGTTCCGTTCGCGCTGCCCACCGCCGTGGCAGGGATCACGCTCACCTCGCTGTACGCGCCCGACGGCTGGTACGGGCGCTTCCTGGAGCCGTTGGGGATCCGCGTCGCCTACACATGGACGGGAATTGTCGCCGCGCTGGTGTTCGTGGGGTTGCCCTTCGTGGTGCGCACGGTGCAGCCGGTGCTGGAAGACGTGCCTTCGGAAGTGGAGGATGCCGCCGCCGCCCTGGGCGCGAGCCGTCTGCAGACGATCCGGCGCGTGATCTTCCCGGCGATCCTGCCCGCCGTGATCACCGGGGCCATGCTGTCGTTCGCGCGGGCCGTGGGCGAATACGGAAGCGTGGTGTTCATCGCGGGGAACATACCCCTGCAGACCGAGATCCTGCCGCTGGTGATCATCACCAAGCTCGAGCAGTACCAGTACGGACAGGCCACGGCGATCGCCACGGTCATGCTGCTGGTGTCGTTCGTGTTCCTGTTCCTGGGGAACTACCTGCAGGGGCGCCTGCGCCGGAGGGCATCGTGAGCAAGGCGGCATCCAGTTCGACGCGCGATCCGGCGTGGCTCAGGATCCTGGCGTTTTCCGTCACGCTGGGATTCCTTGGCCTGGTGGTGCTGGTTCCCATCGTGTCGGTGTTCGTGAACGCCTTTGCCGAAGGGGTCGGCGCCTACTGGGAGGCCGTGTCGCATCCCGACGCCCTCGCCGCGATGCGCATGACCCTGCTGGCCGCCGTCTGCTCGGTGCCGTTCAACGCCGTCTGCGGGTTCGCCGCGGCGTGGCTCGTGACCCGGTTCCGGTTTCCCGGACGCGATTTCCTGGTGAGCCTGATCGACGTGCCGTTTTCCGTCAGTCCGGTCATTTCGGGCCTGGTGTTCGTGCTGCTGTTCGGGTCGCAGGGGTGGTTCGGTCCGATCCTGGAGGACCTCGGGATCCGCGTGATCTTCACTCCGGTGGCCATCGTGCTGGCCACGGTGTTCGTGACGTTCCCGTTCGTGGCCCGCGAGCTGATTCCGGTCATGGAGGAACAGGGCCACCAGGCCGAAGAGGCCGCCGTCATGCTGGGCGCCGGCGCCTGGGACACGATCCGTCGGGTCACGCTGCCTTCGGTGAAGTGGGCCCTGCTGTACGGGCTCATCCTGAGCAACGCCCGCGCGATGGGCGAGTTCGGGGCCGTGTCGGTGGTGTCGGGGCACGTGCGCGGCGAAACCAACACCCTGCCGCTGCACGCGGAAATCCTCTACAACGAATACGATTTCACCGGCGCGTTCGCGGTGGCGTCGTTGCTGACCCTGGTCGCGGGCGCGACCGTGGTCCTGAAGGCCTGGCTGGAACGCAAGGCCCGCAAGTGAAGAACGAAGGGAGATCCCGCGATCCGCTCGCGCGCTCCTTCCGAGAGATCCACGTCTTCCGATAGGTATACTCCCGAACATGGACCAGGCCACCGCCACATCGATCGTCGAAGCGAATTCCCTGGACACCCTCCTGGCGCAGGCCGGTTCGCGCTGGGACGTGCGCACCGGCGGCGTTTCGATGCCCATCCACATGGCCGCCACGTTCCGTCATCCCGCCCTGGGGGAGTCCACCGGCTGGGACTATTCGCGGTCGGGCAACCCCACCCGCGACGTGCTGGAAGCGCTTTTGGCGCGGCTGGAAGGCGGCTCCAGGGCGCTTGCGTTCAGCACCGGGATGGCGGCGCTGGACTGCCTGCTGCGAACCCTGCCGCCGGGCAGGACCATCGTGGTGCCGGAAGAGATCTACGGCGGGACTTGGCGCATCCTGGAGAACCTGTCGGTTCCCGCCGGGGTGAACCTCAGGTGGGTGCCGTTTTCCGACCTGGCTTCGCGGCCTGCGCAAATTCTGTCGGGGGCCGACATGCTCCTGTTCGAGACGCCGACCAACCCCACGTTGCTGGATGCCGACGCGGCGCCCATCCTTCGCGCCGCCAGGGCCGCCGGGACGCTGTCCGTGGTCGACAGCACGTTCCTGACGCCGGTCCTGCTGCGGCCCCTGGAGCTGGGCGCCGACGTGGTGGTCCACTCGGGGACCAAGTACCTGTCGGGCCACAACGACACGACCGCCGGAGTCCTGGTGGTGCGCGACGCCGCGCTCGCCGAACGCCTGGCGGCATTGCAGAACACCACCGGGGCGGCGCTGTCGCCGTTCGACAGCTGGCTGTTCCTGCGCGGGCTCAAGACGCTGCATCTGCGCGTGGCGCGCCAGCAGGAATCGGCCCGCGAGCTCGCCGCGGCCCTCGCGGCGTTTCCCGGCGTGGAGCGCGTCATGTATCCGGGACGCGGGGGGATGGTCGCGTTCGAGGCCGATTCGCCCGAGCGGGTGGAATCGATGCTCCGACGCGTCAAGATCTGGATCTTCGCCGAAAGCCTGGGCGGCACCGAATCGCTGGTCACGGTGCCGTCGGTCCAGACCCACGCCGCCGTCGCGCCCCAGGTGCGGGAGCGGCTGGGGATCAACGACCGCCTGGTGCGCCTGTCGGTGGGCCTGGAAGACGTTTCGGAACTCGCCCAGGACATGAAGCAGGCATTGGAGAACGCATGAACATCTTGACGGATCTTGTCCACGCCGGACACTGGGACGAAGATCCCACCGGCACCAGTTCGTTGCCCGTCTTCCGGGGATCCACCTTCTCGCAGAAGGACCTGGGCGGGCATTCCAGGTGGGACTACGGTCGATCGGGGAATCCCACCCGCGCCGGTCTGGAGGAAGCCATCGCCAAGCTGGAAGGAGGCGTTGCGGGCTACGCGTTCGCTTCGGGGATCGCGGCGGTGAACAGCGTCCTGATGATGTTCCAGACCGGCGACCACATCGTGGTGGGCGAGGACATCTACGGCGGGTCGTTTCGCACCCTCACCACCATCTTCGCGCGCTGGGGTCTTGGAGTCACCTGGGTGGATGCATCCGACCTGGAGCAGGTGGAAAAGGCCATCGTGCCTGCCACCAAGGCGGTCTTCGTGGAAACACCTTCCAATCCGCTCCTGCGCATCTGCGACCTGCGAGGGATCGCCCGCATCGCGCACGCCCACGGCCTGCTCGCGATCGTCGACAACACGTTCCAGACGCCGCTGCTGCAGCGTCCGCTGGACCTGGGGTTCCACGTGAGCGTCCACTCGGGCACCAAGTTCCTGGGCGGGCATTCCGATGTCGTGGCGGGATTGGTCGCGGTGTCCGACGCCGCGGTCGGAAAACGTCTGTACGCGGTCCAGAACGGATTCGGCGCGATCCTGGGGCCCGACGATTCCTGGATGGTCCTGCGCGGCATCCGCACCCTCGCGGCGCGACTGGAGGCGCAGCAGCGCAACGCCGCGCGGTTGGCCGGTTGGCTGGCGGCTAGGCAGGAAGTGTCGGCGGTCCATTATCCCGGCATGAAGTCGCACCCCGGCCACGACCTGCATGCTTCGCAGACCTCGGGTCCGGGGGCCGTGCTGTCGTTCGATCTGGGATCGGAAGCCGCGGCCCTGGCGTTCCTGCAAGCCGTGAAGATCCCGCTCACCGCCGTCAGCCTGGGCGGGATCGAGACGATCCTTTCCTGGCCGTGCCGGATGAGCCACGCGTCCATGCCGCGTTCCGAACGCCTCAAACGAGGGATCGGCGACGGACTCGTGCGACTGAGCGCAGGGCTGGAATCGGTGGAAGATCTGGAAGCCGACTTCGCGCAGGCGCTTTCGGGAGGCTGATCGGGTCCCGATTCCGGAAATGGGATTTTGGGATCTTCCCGGATTCCCGGAATGCGACAATGGAGTCCCGTATCGACTGATTCCGGCCTTGGAGCCGCTTCACGGCTCTGGTGCTCGTTGCGAAATTTTTGCAAATTGATCCACAACACCAGTGCATCCACTACTCGTGGGAGAATCGATCCATGCTCGCAGCCTACCGCACACACGTCGCCGAACGCGCCGCCCTCGGGATTCCGCCGCTGCCGCTGGATGCCAAGCAGACCGCCGAACTGGTGGAGCTGGTCAAGAATCCACCCGAAGGCGAAGAAAACTTCCTGGTGGAACTGCTCACGCATCGGGTGCCGCCCGGAGTGGACGACGCCGCCAAGGTGAAGGCGTCGTTCTTGGCCGCGGTCGCGCACGGGCAGGTCCACACCCCGCTGATCCATCCGGCCAAGGCCGTGCAGTTGTTGGGCACCATGGTGGGCGGCTACAACGTGGCGGCGCTCATCGAGCTTCTGGATGTCCCTTCGCTGGCCGAAACCGCCGCCGAAGGCCTCAAGAAGATCATTTTGATCTTCGACTACTTCAGCGATGTCGCCTCCAAGGCGAAATCCGGCAACGTCCACGCCAAGGCCGTGATCCGGAGCTGGGCCGATGCCGAGTGGTTCACTTCCCGTCCGCAGACGCCTTCGTCCATGAAGCTCACGGTCTTCAAGGTGACCGGTGAAACCAACACCGACGATCTTTCGCCGGCGCCCGACGCCTGGAGCCGTCCCGACATCCCGTTGCACGCCTTGGCCATGCTCAAGAACGCCCGCGCCGGGATCGTTCCGGAAGAAGACGGCAAGCGCGGACCCATCAAGCTGATCCAGGATCTGGCGGCCAAGGGCAACCTGGTGGCCTACGTGGGCGACGTCGTGGGCACGGGCAGTTCCCGCAAATCGGCGACAAATTCTGTTTTGTGGTGGACCGGCGAGGACATTCCGTTCGTGCCCAACAAGAAGTTCGGCGGCGTGTGCCTGGGCGGCAAGATCGCCCCCATCTTCTTCAACACGCAGGAAGACTCCGGTTCCCTGCCGATCGAAGTGGACGTGTCCAAGCTGGAAATGGGCGACGTCATCGACGTGCTGCCCTACGATGGCAAGATCGTCAAAAACGGTGAAACCGTGGTCGAGTTCAAGCTCAAGAGTGATGTCCTGCTGGACGAAGTGCGCGCCGGTGGCCGTATCAACCTGATCATTGGCCGTTCGCTCACCGCCAAGGCTCGTGAGTTCCTGGGTCTGGCCGCTTCCACCCAGTTCCGTTTGCCGACAGCGCCCGCCGCGACCAAGGCCGGCTTTACTTTGGTACAGAAGATGGTCGGCCGCGCCTGCGGTCTGCCCGAAGGCCAAG
>JAKPQQ010000165.1 GCA_029557215.1 Fibrobacterota bacterium
CATCGTGTCGTTCTACCCGCCCCACCAGCACCAGCAGGTCCGCCTGCTCCTGGCCAACACGCTGGTGGCCATCATCTCGCTGCGCCTCCTGCCCCGCAAGGACAAGCAGGGGCGCGTGCCCGCGGCCGAAATCCTCGTGAACAACGCCGCGATCCACGACTACCTCGTGGACCAGGAATTGACACACATGATCGAACCCGCCATCCGCGAAGGGACTGCCCAGTACGGCAGCCAATCGTTCGACCAGTCGATCTTCAAGCTCTTCGCCGACGACGTGATCTCCTACGAGGTCGCGTTGCGGAGCGCTTCGAACCCGGCCGACTTCGAACTGAAACTGCGCGGCGTGGAAGGGGCGACCGACCGGAGCTGGATGACCTAAGATGATCAAGAAGATCCTGATCGCCAACCGTGGCGAAATCGCGCTGCGCGTGATCCGCGCCTGCAAGGAGATGGGGATCCGCACCGTGGCGGTGCACTCCACCGCCGACGCCGATTCCCTGCACGTGAAACTCGCCGACGAAGACGTTTGCATCGGGCCTCCTCCCGGCAAGAAATCGTACCTGGACATGAAGCAGATCCTGGCCGCCGCTCAGGTGACCGGCGCCGACGCGATCCATCCGGGGTACGGATTCCTTTCCGAAAACGCCCGGTTCGCCGAGCTGGTGGGCAAGATGGGCATCACGTTCATCGGGCCGTCGCCCGACGCGATCTCGCGCATGGGCGACAAGTCGCAGGCCAAGGACGCCATGAAGGCGGCGGGCGTGCCCACCATCCCCGGCTCGGACGGCCCCGTGGCGACCTTCGACGAGGCCCGCGAGTGGGCCAAGGTCGTCGGGTTCCCCATGATCATCAAGGCCGTGTCGGGCGGCGGCGGTCGCGGCATGCGCGTCGTGCGCGACATCAAGGAGCTGGAACAGCAGTTCCCGGTGGCCACCGCCGAGGCCCTTTCCTGCTTCGGCGACGGCCGCGTGTACATGGAACGCTACTTCGAGCGCCCGCGCCACGTGGAGATCCAGTTGTTGGCCGACAGCCACGGCAACGTGCTGCACCTGGGCGAGCGCGACTGCTCGGTGCAGCGCCGCCACCAGAAGCTGGTGGAGGAATCGCCTTCGCCGGCCGTGGACGACAAGATCCGTCAAGCCATGGGCAAGGCGGCCGTCAAGGGCGCGAAGTCGGTGGGCTACCGGAACGCCGGAACCATGGAGTTCCTTCTGGACGAGGACGGCTCGTTCTACTTCATGGAGATGAACACCCGCATCCAGGTGGAGCACCCCGTGACGGAACTCGTCACCGGCGTGGACCTGATCCGCAACCAGATCCTGGTGGCGATGGGCGAGGAACTCGCGTTCAAGCAGTCCGACATCAAGGTGAAGGGCCACTCCATCGAGTGCCGCATCAACGCCGAAGACCCCTCCCAGGGCTTCAGGCCGTGCCCGGGCCTGGTCAAGGGCCTGCACGTGCCCGGCGGCCTGGGCGTGCGCTGGGACAGCCACATCTACGCGGGCTACACCATCCCCTCGTTCTACGACAGCATGGTGGGAAAGCTCATCGTGCACGCTCCCGACCGCATCCAGGCGATCGATCGCATGATCCGCGCCCTGGACGAGATCGTGGTCGACGGCCCCGCCACCACCGCGCGCCTGCAGCGCAAGGTGCTGGACTCCAAGGTGTTCCGTTCCGGCAAGTTCACCACCAAGTTCCTGGAAGAGAACCCCACCCTCCTGGAGGTCTGAGATGTCGATTCCCCGCATCGCTTCGCTCGCGTTCGCCCTCGTCGCCGTCGCGTCGGCGAACGAGGCGGCCAAGGTCTCCTACCTGGTCGGAAAGGTCGAGGCCCGCCGCGCCGGCAAGACGTTTCCCGTCCGGGTCTCCATGGCCTGCCAGGTCGGCGACACGCTGGTGTCGTCCACCGCTTCGCGCCTGGAGATCCGCTATCCCGACAACACCCTCCTGCGCCTGGACGAGAACTCGCGGCTGGTCCTGACCAACCGGACCAGGAACAAGCCCGAACCCACGCTCCTGAGCGGCAAGACCTGGGCGAACGTCAAGAAGATCGGCCAGGGAGGCACCGGGTTCGGCGTGCGCACCCCCACCGCCGTGGCCGCCGTGCGAGGCACCGTCTTCCGCGTGAACGCCGAGGATTCGGCTTCCTCGGTGCGCCTGTACGAAGGCAAGGTGGATGTCGGGTCGGCCAAGACCGACAGCATCGCCCGATCCCGCGGAGAAGTGGCCGGACCCAAGGAGGTCAGCCTGGAAGACTGGGTACGGCTTCTGCGGGGCGAAGAGGTCACCTTCAAGCGCGACGGCACCTGGAGCCGGGCCAATTTCGACGTGAAGCTCGACCTCCAGGATCCCTGGGTGAAGTTCAACGCCGACCGCGATTCCGTCGCGGGTCGTCCGTGGACCGCCGCGGCCGCCGCGGATTCCGCAGGCGGCAAGCCCCAGGATTCCGACGACCCCTGGGCCAAGTAGGCCGTAGGGGAGTTCGCGGACGCGGGAACGACCGCCCGGGACCTCGATCCTAGGCGGTCCGCCAGGAGGAGGGCGATTCCTCGATGTCCTTGCGCACCCCCTGGCGCACGCCGTGCGGGATTCGCGCGACGTCCATGTAGGCGTCCAGGTGCTCCGACGGGGGTTCCATCTCGTTGAGCACGTGGAGCGAATCGGTGAGGTTGGCGGCGCAGGCGTCGTGCAGGACGTAGCCGGCGCGTTCGGCGACGGCGTCGTCGGGTTGGATGGGCAGCCTGCAGTACGGACAGAGCCTGTCGACCAGGAACGGCTTCACCTCCTCGAACAGGCGCTCCAGGCGTTCGTCGTCGTCGATCCCCACCGAGCGCATCTTCTCGCGCACGGCGGTGGCGTCCATGGGCACGTGGCGCACCCGAAGGCGGATCGCCTCGATCTGCTTCTCCAGCGGCCAGGTGGGGAATTCCACGTCCCACCTGATGTGGTCGAGCATGGTCGGCTGGCAGGACGGGCAGATGGTGTTGGTCACCACCTGTCCTCGGCGCGGCGGATCTGCCGACCAGATTCCGTCATGACGGAATCTGCCGCATTCCACGCACTGGACCGCTTCGGGCCTGTCGAGACGGAACTCCATGACCACCCCAGGATACCACGATCCAAGCGGATCCGCCAGCCGAACCGCCATAAGAAACCGCGATCGAGCTTATGTCCCGCGGCACTGTCCGCGGCCGGGGCGGATGGCTATTTTCCTTTCCATGGCCGGAACCTTGACATTCCTCGGGACGGGGGGCTCCTTCGGGGTTCCCATCATCGGATGCGCGTGTCCGTCGTGCGTTTCCGACGATTCGCGCGACCGGCGCCTGAGGGCGTCCGTCCATGTCCGGCGCGATGGAGGTTCGGTCCTTGTGGACGCGGGGCCCGATCTGCGGCAGCAGGCGTTGCGGGCCGGCATGACCTCGATCGACGAGGTCTGGCTCACCCACGACCACGCCGACCACACCAACGGAGTGGACGATCTGCGGGTCTATTGCTCCGGCGGCAGGCGCCTTCTGGTGCGGGGGAGCGAGTCGACCCTCCAGGAAACCGTGCGCCGGTTCCGTTACGCATTCCGCAGCGACATCGACCCTTCCGGGATTTCGCATCCGCTCCTGGTGGCCACGCAACTGGATGGAGCGTTCGAGTTCGGCGGTGGCCAGGTGGTGCCGTTGCCGGCCTGGCACGGGCCGTTTCCCGTCACCGGTTACCGGATCGGGAACATCGCCTACCTCACCGATGTCTCCACGATCCCCGACGAGACCTTTTCCCTCCTGGAAGGGCTGGAGATCCTGGTCCTTTCCGCGTTGCGGGAAGAGCCGCACCCCACCCACCTCAGCTTCGACCAGGCCATCGACGTGGCCCGGAAGGTGGGTGCGGGCCGGACGTGGTTCACCCATTTCGCGCACGGCCTGACCCACCGGCAGTTGGAACAGCGCTTCCCGGCGGGCATGCGTCCGGCCTACGACGGCCTGGAGATCGAATTCGACTGACGCATCCGGTCGCGGAGGGTGTACCTTTGCCCTCCGCCGATGCCGTGAGGCATCGGTTTCGAGATCGGACGAGTCGGGGGCCGGATGGCCGCTGGGCGAAAGCCTGGAGGAACTTCCGGGCACCACAGGGCGGAGTGCCAGCTAACGGCTGGGCGCGGCAACGCGACGGAAAGTGCAACAGAGAAAAGACCGCCGATGGATCCGCGAGGATCACAGGCAAGGGTGAAACGGCGGGGTAAGAGCCCACCGCTTGGCTGGCAACAGGCAAGGCAAGGCAAACCCCACTCGGTGCAAGGCGAACAGTGGACGGCCCGAAAGGGCACAGGAGCGGCCCGCTCCCGGCGCCACGGGTAGCCGCTAGAGGCCGCGAGCGATCGCGGTCCCAGATGGATGGCCATCGGTCTCCGGGAAACCGGGGATGCCACAAAACCCGGGGTACAGGCCCCCGATTCGACCGCTCTCGAGAAGGACAGGATCCGGGCACCCCCGGCGTTGCGCGCGATCTCGCGTTGCGGTGTGGCCCCCGGTGGTGGTACCATGGCTCGGCAATGTCGTTCTCAGTCCATTTGCTTTCGGTGGCGATGTCGCTTTGCGGTGCGGAGAAGATGGTCGACGAGGTTCTTCTGCTGCGGCGCAACGCCGAGGAACTGCTCCGCCAGGGGCAGCCTGCCAAGGCATTGGTGCTCCTGCAGAAGGCACGGGAAGCGGATTCCCTGCAGGCCGACATCGACCACATGATGAACGTGTGCCGAGCCAAGCTCGGGGGGTGGGTGGTTCCCGGGGCCGGGGCGGATTGGAACGAGGCCGAGGAATCCTACCTCGCATCCGTCAAACGAAACCCGGATTCGATGTACCTGGTGGCGCGCAAGCTCGCCGAAACGGAGAACATTCCCGGGGCGCTCAAGGTGCTGCGCGCCTTGACCAACGGCAGGTCCCCGAAATCCGAGCATCTCAAGGCCTACGCCGACGTGAAGGCTCGGCAGGACGCTCTGGTTTCGTTCCATCGCCAGCTGGCGGAGGGAGCGGTCGCGAGGGGTGCCTTGTCCGAAGCGCTCGAGGAGCGGCGCGTGGCGTTCGCGCTCAAGCCCGACGATCCCGTTCTGCGCACCGAGATCGGCTACGCGGAGCAGGCGATGGCGATCTCCCTGGCGGCGTTCGCCGCGGGGATTCGGCAGGTGCTCGCGAGGAACGATGCGGGTGGGGCGATCGCGCTGGTCGCCAAGGCGCGGGTAGCCCATCCAGATGATCCCGGGTTCCGCAAGACGGAGGATTCCCTGCTTGCGGCGAGGCGATCCTTCGTGGCCGAGCGGTTGTCGGCGATCGACGGATTGTTCGGGGCCGGGAGGTTCCAGGAAGCGGCCGAAGCGATGGAATCCGTCGGGGCGGCTTTCCCCGAGGATCCCGGGATCGCGCAGGCCCGCGAGGCGCTGCACGACAGGATTCTTCGCAGACGCAAAAAGGACGCGCTCGACAGCCTGTCGGTCGCGTTCGATGCGGCGTTGGCGCAAGGGGATGTCCAGGGAGCCCAGTCGGTGGTCGAGCGGATGAAGGCCCAAGGGGCGATCGGAGAGGAGCTGGCGAGGTTCGGTTCGAAGATCGATTCGGTCCGCGCAAGGGAGAGGCGCGCGGCGCTTTTCGCGGATGCCTTCGGCGCAGCCCGCAAGGCGCTTGCTCGGGGCGACACCGCCGCCGCCAGGGGATGGACGGTAAAGGCGTTGGCGATCCAGCCCGACAATGCCGTCGCCAAGGCGCTTTCGGGTACGCTCGCACCGTCGCGCAGGCCCCCCGTCGCGCCCGCGAAGCCGGCCGCGGTTCCGGTTTCGGGACGACTCTCGAAGGAGGGGGTGGCGAAGGTCAATGCGCTGGTGATGGCGGGGATCTCGGCCTACCGGGGAGGCGACTACCCGGCTGCGATGGCGAAATGGAAGGATGCTCTGGCGCTCGATCCCGGTTGCGTCCAGGCTTCCCGGTATCTGGAGAATGTCGAGCGCAAGCAAGCGAGGTTGCGATGAAGGCCGGTCTTCTTTGGATCCTCGCGTCGCTGGCGGTGTCGGCGACGGGAGCCGAACCCGGGCCATGGAGTTCCGCGGTCTTTCCAAGGGCCGATGGGCTGGTGTCGGCGATCGCATCCTCCGGCGGTCGCCTGGCCGTGGGATTCACCTCGGGCAAGGTCGTGCTGCAGGACCACGACCTGCGAGGCGTTCCCCTGGAGATCGCAGGAGACCGGGCCGGTCTCGGACAGATTTCGTCTCTATCCTGGTTCCAGGGAGATCTCTGGATCGCTTCCCGCAAGGGGCTGTCCCGGTACGACCTGCGCGGATCCGGTCTCGGCGCGGCGCCGTCGGCGATTTCTCCGGCGATGCGCTCGGGGGCCAAGGTCTTGCGGGAGGCGGGCGGGATGCTTGTCTTTGCCAGCGCCAAGCGGGTGGGCGCCTATTCCGGGGGGGACAAGGATTCCTGGCGCGAATGGGAATTGCCGCAGGAGATCGAACCGACGGGTGTCCTGCGGGTGGGGACGCGGATCTTCGTGGGAACGGATTCGGGCGGACTCCTCGTGCTGGACACCGCGTCGGAGCGGTGGACCAGGCTGGGGGTCGCGGACGGCATGGGATCGGACCTCGTGGTCGGTCTGGAATGGGTCGGTGGCGAACTGGTGGTGGGGACCTCGACGGGGATCGACGCCCTCGATCTGGCCTCGCTGCGGTTCCGGCGCGTCGCCGACGGCATGTCGCCGTCGTGGATGACGCAGGTGAACGGGACGTTGTACGCCTCGTCGATCGACGGTCTGGTGGCGGTCGATTCCCGGAGCCTGGCGAGATGGATCGTGGAACTGCCCCCCGGCGACACGGCGGAAGGGGACGTCCTCTTCCACGAGGGGCGTCTGATCGTCGGGTGCCGGAGCGCGGTCGTCTCGCGGATCCAGACGACCTTGCTCGGAGCCGATTCCCTCGAGAACGTCCCTGACGGATTCCGTCTTCGGCTTCCGACTCCGCTTCCCGATTCCGTCGCTCTCCACGCGTGGCTTCGGCTTCCCGAGTGGCCTGCTCTGGAAGTCCCGCTCTCGGTCTCCGGTTCCGAACGCAGGGACTACGTCGTGTCGATTCCCCCCGAGGCCAAGGGGAGGATCCAGATCGATCTCATGGCGGTCTCCAAAGGCGTTCCCCTGGAGATCCGCAGCATGGAAGGCGACGGCGACCGCGCCAAGCCGCTCCTGGCCGTCGACGATGTGCCCGCCGCGTCCATGCGCTCCGAAATCGTCCTCTCCGGAGCCGCATCCGGGGTCGGGTCGCTTTCCCTCGCGCTTTCCCCTTCGGGTCGCAACCTGTCGATCGGGCGGGGGGGCGTGTTCCGCCATCGCGTCGCCTTGTCCAGAGGGGAGAATCGCATCGGTCTCCGGTTGCGGGACGGCAACGGCAGGGTCCTGTCGCGGGAAATGGTCGTGCGTTTCGACGACGCATCCCCCGTCGTCGCGCCGGTCGTGACGGATTCCGTCGAAGGTGGATCGGTGCGCCTGCGGATCCCGTACCGCGACGAAAGCGGGATCGAGGCGCGGCTCGTTCCCGCGCTCGGCGCGCGGGCTTCGGTTCTCGATTCCTTCGTGGTCTTCGAGGCCTCCGGGCTCCGGCCCGGGGACAATTCGTGGAAGCTCGTCCTCGTCGACGTCGCCGGGA
>JAKPQQ010000188.1 GCA_029557215.1 Fibrobacterota bacterium
GATCCTCGCACTCCGCAGGAGTTCAAGGTGCGTCTGGCCAATGCCGATCCCACCAAGACCAGCGCGGTCCAGTACATGGATCTGGGAGGTCTCGGCAACAAGGCGTCGGGTGTGCCGTTCGATTTCACCGCCGCTCCTGGCAAAGGGGGAGAGGTCTGGATTCTGCCTCCCGTGGATGCGGCCGGGGCGCCCAAGGTGGAAACGAAGGCTCCGGCGCAATTGCTGGAGCTGTACATCAAGCGGCCGAGCTGGTCGGCCAGCGCCGTGCGTGTGATCTGGCAGGGCAACGACAGCCGGTTCACCGCCACCGCCACCGAATACTGCAATTGGTTCAAGATCGCCTTCTACCAGGGGGCTGTGCCTTCCAAGATCCTGTTGGCCAACCCCATGGGCGATACCATCTATGGCGCCACGGGCAAAGGGGCCATGCCCACGAACTTGGCCACGTTCACCAACTGGATCGACATCTCCGCCTACACCTTGACAGGCGGAATCGTCTCCATGAACACCGATGGTCTCAAGCCCGCGTTTTCCAGCGGGGTTCCGGTCGACGAAAAGTGCGACGTCAAATACTTGGCGTTCAGCACCTACGACTACACCATGGGCGATTCGGCCTATTCGCGGTATCCTCCGTTCGCCGAACAACACTCCGGCGTCAATTTCCCGGGAACCAACAAGACCACCGACAACTGCCCCAACGCGGGTGGTGGTGCATCCAAGGGGTTGGTGCTTCCGACCTTGAACGCGCAAGGGTTCCCCGTCTGGTCGGGCAAGGTGGATTGCAATATCGGGCAGACCGAACACGGGCCGCAGTTCTGGTACGACACGCTCTGGAAGACATCCACGGGCACCTACACCCAGACCTACACGCCGGGCGCGACCCAATTGAACGCGTTCAAGTGCATCCGGGTTCCGCTCAAGCTGGATGCCACGGGCCAGTACTACGGCTACAACAACCCGAGCTTCTTCCCGCTGGACACGGCCAAGGAAATCCCGATGCCGTACCGCCCGGTCAACGGCAACGACTTCCACTTCGCCATGCACGCCAAGGCGGCGTTCGAATACGTCCCGGGGCTCAAGTTCGAGTTCAACGGCGACGACGACGTCTGGATCTTCATCGACCGCAAACTCGTGCTGGACCTGGGTGGCATGCATGCCGCGACCGCGGGTTCCATCAATATCGACGCTCTTGGACTGGTGGAAGGCCGCTCCTACCAGTTCGACATGTTCTACAACGAACGCCACACGACCGGCTCCAGCATCATGATCAAGACGACCATGAACCTGGTGCCCACGATCGACGTGCTGTTCGACACCACCAAGTCCAGCGGTTCCACACAAATTCTGGAATCGTGGGTGACCGAAACCACCGCCGACGCCAGCAAGTGCCCGGAAGAAGGCGCGACCAGCGTCACGACCCGGCGGCGGGGCAGTCCTCTCTACATCCTGATGTTCCCCGACGGCACCGAAACGCCCATCGATTCGCAGTACGTGGCGCTCGCGCTGCCGGGGGTATCCATTCCGCGGAACGGCAGCCTGTTCGAAATCGACACGTCCCGTCTGCAGAAGTCCGGTCGTCTTGCCATGAGCGGCCAGTACCAGATCCGCGTGGAGATGGGAACCGAGTTGCGGACCTATCCGTTCTCGAACATTTCGCGCGCGGTCGACGTGGCGGGAACCCTGTTCGACGCCAACGGAGACGGCGCCGCCGACAGCGTGGTGCTCCATGTGGTGTCGTCGGCTCCGGTGTTCTCCAAGCCGCTGGGAACCGTCCTGCGCTGGGCCGATCGGGCCGGCATGCCAGATTCCGTCGTGGTCCCCGTCGCCTCGCTGGTGCGTCTGCCCGGCGATTCGGTGATGACGGGAACGTTCGTAGCGCTGCCTCCGCGCACCAGTTGCCCACCCGCCGGTTGCACCGGAGCCATGGGCTGGGCCTACACCGGGTTCGGCACCGATACGGTCAACAATCCCATCACCCGCCTCGCCGACGGCATGGCGCCGGTGGCCGACAGCGCATGGATGATCTACGACACCACGGGTGCGGGCTTCGATACCCTTTTCGTGATCGCCTCCGAGGCCCTGGCGGCGAATCCCGCCCTGGTCGCCCCGGTCTTGGACGCCTACGCCTTGGCTGGTCGCGCGACGGCTCCTCGTCTGGTTCCCGGGGCGGGAGTCCTTGTCGGGAACATTCTCAAGATCGGGATCGATCCGGCTTCCAACCCAATCCAGCCTGGCGATTCCATCCGGTTGGGCGGACGCTCGGCCGACGCCCTGGGCAACGCTCCTGGCGAACGCTCCAAGTGGGTGTACCTCAAGGCGGATCCTGTCGCCAAGTCCTGGATGCTCGACATGGACGGCGACGGCTCGCCCGATTCGATCGGAGTGGGTGCCAAGGGGGATCTGTCCAAGGCCGTTTCGGCGCAAATCCGATGGAAGAACGCATCGGGCCAGGACACCGTATTCACCGTCGCCACACCGGGCGGAGTGACCACCGGCATCAAGCTGCCCGCAGGAATCCTGAAGGACGCGACTTCCTGCATCGGGTGCCAGCTCGAACTGGATCTGGGCGACCGGAAATCGAGGTTCTCCCTGCTCGATTCCGTGGCACCGGTCGCGATGACGGCTTCTGTCGTTTTTGGCCTGGACGCGAAGGATCCCGACACGGTTCGCGTGACGGTTTCGGAATCGTTCCTGACCGAATCGGCAGGCACCTGGATTCTTTTGGGGGCGGACAGCGCATCCGCCACTCCCACGGCGCTTTCCAACGCGAACTCCGAACGGGGGGCGTCCACGGTCTCGATCGATCTGGTGGTTCCGTCGGGGTCGATCGCCGACGACATGGCCTGGGCGCGGCTGGGTGGCGGGGTCTCCGACGGCGGCAAAGCCGTGGGTGGTTCGTCCAAATGGGTTCCCCTCAAGCTCAAGCCTTCGGGTCGCGCCTACCTGTTCGACGGCGACGGCGACGGGCGCGCCGATTCCATGCGCGTGTACATGCGCGGCGCCCTTGCCGCGGTGCAGGCGGAACTGACCTGGAACACCGCATCGGGTGCGGCCGACATGCGGACCTGGACCGTTTC
>JAKPQQ010000195.1 GCA_029557215.1 Fibrobacterota bacterium
GGCAAGCGCGCGATAGAGCCAGAAGTCGCCGTTGCGATGGCATCTCCCGCCGATCTGCGAACAGGCGAACTCCGACAGCTCCGATGCGCGATTCCCGGAATCCAGATGCAGCATCGCCGCACGGAGCATTGGGCAAAAATCCAGATAACCTCCGGCGCGCGAAGGGAAATCCGCCGGTGGACAAACCGCGGCGCGATCGGATAGCCCACGACGCGAGAGGATCCCGCTCGCCAACCGGCACGAAGTTGGATTCACGGGGTGCGCGCTTGTCAACCGACGCAGCCGGGAAGTGTCGTCGGCTTGATTCGAGATGGAGAGGAACACGGCTCTCTGCAACGCCGAGAACGATCCCGAGTCGGGTCCGAACAACCTGGCCCGCATCACGGAATCGCAACGCGCAAGGGATCCGGAAGGAAGTCCGAAGCCTCGCGTCTTGGCGTCGTGGAGAATCGCGAAGGCTTCGAGGAGGCTCCACCATGCCACGGAATCCTTCGATGGAAGCGGGGAGGAGCATTCGATTTCCGAGGCCCAACTGGCCAGCCGCAGGGTCGTCTGGTCGCGCGCCCGGACGACCTTTTGATCCTTCTCGTCCAGGAACAAACCGGTACCATAGACGGAAACCGGTACCGAAGATGTGCCTCGTTGCGCTTCCCATTCCAGGAGCCTCTCGATCCACCTTCGCGGCGAGTCCTCGGAGATCGTCTCGAACACCAGGATCGCCGAATCGACGCGGTCCATCCTGCGCACAAGCCGGATCGGCTGGGTATCCAGAATTTGTTTCACCGACGCGGCGAACACAGAATCGATGGCTCCAGACGAAACGGCGACATCCCTGGATGCGAGATGTCGATGCGTCTTCCGGGATCGCAGGATCAATGTCGCTTTTCCTTCGCCGACCGCGGCAAGGCGAAAGCGCAAGCCGGGTCCCGAGTCAATTGAGACGGAATTTGGCAAATCGGCCATTGAACAGGCTGCGCCTTCGAGTACCAGTTCGGGAAGTTCGGCGGAATCGCCTGGGGAAAGAAACAACGAACCATCCACGGTATCGCCAGGAGCCAGGACATCGGGGACGGACCAATGGGACGCGAATCCCGGAGCGATGTCGATCAAGGTGTCGAACGCGAAGATCGAAGACCCCAGCTTCCCTCGAGCACCGATG
>JAKPQQ010000213.1 GCA_029557215.1 Fibrobacterota bacterium
CTCCAACACGGTCTGGGACGAATTCGACATCCCCGAATCGCCCCGCCACTCCGTGAAGTTCACCCGCGACTTCTGGATGGACACCGTCGAGACCACCCAGAAGCTCTACGACAGCGTCATGAAAGCCGTCTACCCGGACTACACGGGCAGCATCGATTGGAACGCCATGTTCGGCCTGGGTCCCGCCTACCCCGCCTACGGTGCCACGGCGGGCGGCGCGATCCTGTTCTGCAACGCGCGCAGCAAGCTGGAAGGCCTGGACACCGTCTACACCTACACTTCGCGCGACGGGGCGTCTTCCCACGCCTCGCTGTCTGGTGTGGTGGCGGATCTTTCCAAGCCGGGCTACCGTCTTCCCAGCGAAGCCGAGTCGGAATACGCCGCGCGCGGGGGAACCACGACCGATTTCCCGTGGGGTCCCATGTCGCTGACCACGTCCGAGATCGAGGCGCAGATGAACGCCAACGCGATCTGGAAAGGCAACGCCCTCGACGTGGGCGACGCCTCGCCGCAATACGGCACCCACCCTGTGGCCACCCGCGCGCCCAACGCCTACGGGCTGTACGACATGCACGGAAACATCGCCGAATGGTGCTGGGACGTGATCGACTACGACGGCTACAAGCCTGGCTCCGCGCTCGACCCCATGACCGCTCCGGACCCCGGCACCCCCACCGGCGAGAACCACGATCTCCCCCGACGTGGTGGCCACTGGGCGATCGAGCCCAACAACCTGCGGTCGTCCAACCGCACGTTCGACGCCCGGGTTTATTTCTCCTACAACGAAGGTTTCCGCACCGTCCGGAATGGGGACTAGAGGGTCACCGATTCGCGCGAGAACGCGTGGCGGCAACGGGTCGTTGGAACTAATCTTCGGACTTGTCGCCACCGACCGTTTCGCAAGGGTTTCGGAATCGTTCCCGCAGTGTTGCGGAAATCCGGTATCCTTGTGAAAACACCCATTCACAGCCCAAGAGACGATGGATCGCCACAACACAAGCCCAACCTGCACTCCCCTCCTGGATCCCGGCGTGAACCCGAAGCGGGAATCCGCCGACCCAACCGGGGAAGCGATGGGTTTCCAGGGAGCATCCGGTCGGGTCGACCAACGTCGACGCGACTGCTCCCGCACCGTCCGTTCTTGGCACGAAGAGATCCGGAGATGAACATGCGCCCCTTCCAGAACCGCCTGCGGACAGGCACGTTCCTTCTCGCATCCTGCCTCCTGTGGAGCTGCGGCTCGTCCACCGAAGCGGAAGACAAGGACGACGATACGGCGCCCCGCGGCCCCGAATGGTCCGAATCGTCCCACGGCAAGGTCCCGCCCGACACCACCGCGGCGTTTCCCGCCGCGCGCCGGATCCTGACCATCTCGATGTCGGACGCCGCCTGGACCTCCATGGTGGAAAGCCTCGAGAAAGCCTGCGGAGGCAGCGGGCCTTCGGCCACATGCACCGGCAGCAGCCTGGACGACCACGACAGCGTGTCGGCCTGGCGCGTGGCCGATCTTCTGGCCGATGGCAAAAAATGGGCATCGATCGGGATCAAGCTGCCGTCCAACGGCGAGGTCGCCGACGCATGGAAGGCGGGCGGCAACCGGTTCCCGTTCCGGATCACCATGGACAAGTGGGAAAAGGAGATCCCCGCGATCGACAACCAGAGGTTCTACGGATTCCAGAAACTGTCGCTGGAGAACCTGGAAAACGATTCCACCGGACTGCGCCACCAGGTCGCCGGAGCCATCTACCGCGCCCAGGGCGTTCCCGCGCTGCGCAGCGCCCTGGTCACGCTCAAGCTGACCCACGGCTCCACCACGCTCGACCTCGGCCTCTACTCGCTGCGCGAGATGATCGACGGCCCATTCCTTTCACGGTGGTTCTCCGACAACGACGGGAACCTGTACGAACCGGCATCCACCCTATCCAGCTTTGCGCCGGGGGATTTCGACGAAGGCGACCACGACGGGTCGTTCGCCGACGCCAGCGCGTTCGTGGGGGCCCTGAACGCGTCCAACCGCACCACCGCGCCCGACGCCTGGCGCAACGCCCTTGGCCAGACCTTCGACCTGGACGGATTCGTGGACTGGCTGGCGGTATCGACCGCTCTGGGCGATCGCGGCAGCTACGGCGAAGAACCCGACAACTTCGCGCTCTACGCCAACGGCGGCAAGCTCCATTGGATGGCCCTCCACCTCGACGAGGCGATCAAGGGCTCCACGCGCGGGATCTGGCATCCCGGCGCCTCGGCGACCTGGCCCCTGATCGCCAACGTCCTGCGCGACTCCGTCCTGTGCGAATCCTACAAGTCCAAGGTCGGCGCTCTGGTCGCCACCAGCGGCCCCCTTTCGCCGACCAACCTGGCCGCCCGGATCAACGCCGTCGCCGGGCCCTCCCTTTCCGGGCTCGACGACGCGGCCACCCGTCCCGCCAAGCTCCTGGCGTTCGCGTCCAGCCGCAAAGCCGTGGTCGACTCGTCGTTGGCCAACCACACCTGCCCCTACAGGGATTGATCCATGTTCGATTTCGCCTCCATCCAGGCCGCATCGCAGGATTCCGCCGCGCTGTCGGTGATCTACGCGAGCCTTCTCACGGCCGTTCTTTCCGGACTGATCGCCTGGACCTACGGCGCCACGTTCCACGGCCTTTCCTACTCGCGCAACTACCTGCAGTCCATGGTGCTGGTCTCCATCGCGGCCGCCACCGTGATGCAGGCGATCGGCGACAGCATCGCGCGCGGCCTGGGCATCATGGGCGCGCTGGCCGTGATCCGATTCCGCACGAGCTTCACCGATCCCAAGGACCTCGTCTTCATGTTCGCCGCCATCGCGGCGGGGCTGGGCTGCGGGATCTACGCCTGGTTGATCTCGGTGGTGGGCACGGTGGCGTTCTGCATCACCGCCTGGGTGCTGTTCCGCGCCGACATCGGCGACCATCTGGCCTTCGACGGCCTGGTGCGGTTCACGGTGGAGGACGCCGAGGCCTCCCGCGAACCGATCGGCCACGAACTCAAGCGGAACCTGCGCCATTTCGCCCTCGTGTCCATGCGGGAAGTGTCGGGGGGCAAGCGCCTCGACTGCGCCTACCAGGTCAAATTCCGTCGCGGCCACGACGCCTCGCAGCTGCTCAAGGGTTTGTCGTCGGTGCCCACGCTTTCCGGCCTGCATTTCATGATGCAGGAATCGACCACGGAGCTCTGACATGCACCGCCGCATCATGCCGAGCAAGCTGTCGGGAATCGTCTGGCTGGGCACCTTGGTCTCCACGGCCGGGTTCACCTGGTTCTTCCACGGCGACCGGACGGATTTCCGCGGCATCGCCGAGGACGCCAAGACCGTGGTCAGCAGCGAATCCGCGGTGGAGGTGCTCGAGATCCATGTCCAGCCAGGACAGATCGTGTCGGTCGGCGACACGCTGGTCAGGTTGCGCAATCCCGAACTCGCCATGCGCATCGCCGAGGTCCAGCACGACATCGAAGGCGCCTACGGCGACGCCGACCTGAACAGTTCCGAATCGCGGCGCCGGGTGGCCGAGCTGCGCGCGAGCTTCGCGGCGCGCCGCGCCGAACTCCTGGGCGAGATCCGCACGCTGGTGGACCTGAATTCCCGCAACCGCAGCCTCGTGGCGGGCTTCAAGGCCATGGGGGTACAGGAAGCGGAATCCGACAGCTCGGGGCTCCAGGAACAGATCCAGGCGCTGCGCCACCAGATCGAGGTGGAGGAATCCGGCATGCGCGACCAGATCGCCCTGCTCCTGGGCAGCAAGGGGAGCATGACCAAGCTCGCCGCATCGCGCGAAGAGGCGCTGCGCAACGAACTGGCCATCCTGCGCGAAGAGGAGAAACGCCTGGTCATCCTGTCCAGCACCAACGGCGTCGTCGACAGCATCAACAACCGCCTGGGCGAAAAGGTCTCGCCGTTCTCGCCCATCCTGACCATTTCGGGCCACAGCCCGAGCCTGGTCCGCGGCTACGTGCACGAACGCGTGCGCACCGACATGGCCGTCGGCGATTCGGTGGAGGTCGTGGCGATGGGAATGAGATCGGCCAAGGTCAAGGGCGTCGTGATCGGACTCGGCTCCAGGATCGTGGAGCTTCCCATGCGGCTCTGGAAGGCCCCGAACGTGCCCATGTGGGGTCGCGAGGTCATCGTGCGCGTCGCCCTCGGGAACCAGCTCCTGCAAGGCGAAATGGTGAGCGTCCACCGCATGCTGCACCGCATCGGAGGCAAGCCGTGAACCCGGTTCGTTCCGCGACAGTCCGCATGCTCGCGGGAATCGCGATCGCCGCGTGGACGTCGGCCGCGTCGCCGGTGACCTGGAAGTCGTTGATCGGCGGCTACAAACAGGATCTGTCGCTGCAGGCGGCCAAGGTCAAGGTCGACGAACTGGTGGGAAGCCGCGGCGTGCAGCTGTGGGACGACCTCGAGCTGCGCTACGGCGCCAAGCGGGCCGACCTCCGCAAGCAGGAAGTCGCGCTGCGGATTTCGCCGGCGGGGTTCGGCGAACTGTCCGCCAACCGCGAAATGGCCAAGGCCCGGCGCAGGCTCGGCGACGCGCACCTGCTCCAGAAGACCTCCGAAGCCCTGTACGACCGCTACAAGCTCGCGCTCGATTGGCGGTTCCAGACCCGCCAGCGCCAGTACCACCTGGACATGAAGGCCGTCTGCGACCGCCGCATCGCGGCCATGGCCAAGCTTTCCTCCCAGGAAACATTCGACCCCAAGGACCTCGTCAAGGCGCAGGTCAAGCGGGTGGAATACCTCTCCAAGGCCGAAGGCGACGTGTCGAGCCTGGCGCGGATCGAACACCACATGAGGCAGTTCGTTCCGGGCACAGGACAGATCCTGCTGGAAGGCGAATTGCTGACGCCCGCCGAAATCGAGGCCACGCTTGCGCGTCTGGACGCGTCGGCCGTCGATTCGTTCCCGGATGTCGGAATCGCCGCCGGCGAAATGGAAATGGAAAAGGCCAAGGCCACCCAGGAAATCGCCTCGTCGCGACGCTGGGTCAGCTACATGGAAGCCGGTTACACCTTCGACGCCGACCAGAACAGCAAGGAGCGCGTCACCCACCGCGACAACATCGCGTTCGGGTTCGGGATCAAGATCCCGCTGTTCGACGGCAGCAGCCAGGACATCGGCCGTCGCAAGGCGGACTTCGCCGAGGTCCGGCTGTCCTACCAGGACGACCGGGAAGACTACGTGCGCGATGTCCAGAAACTGCGGCTGTCGATCGGTTCCATGCTCCGACAGATCGTGGTGCTCGATTCGTTCGCGGCCCGGGTCGACGCCGGCAAGCTCTACGCCGATTTCGCCATGAAATCCGGATCCGACCCTCTCCTGCTCCTGAACGCCCAGGAAACATCGGTGGAAAACGCCTGGCGCATCGAGGAGCTCCGGTTCCTGATGCTCTACGAATACCTGGAGATCCTGCACCTCACCGGCGCGATGGCCCGGCACCCCGACATCAACCATCTGTTGGCCCGCACGCCCAGCGTGGCGATCGCGGAACCGGGCAGCCCGGGATCATGATCGACACGGCCTTCACCAGGCTCGAACGGTACGAGCTCAAGTACCACGTGCCGGTCAGGATCCTGCCCGAACTGGAGACGTTCCTGCTCCCCTGGTGCGAACTGGACCCGGCCTGCGAAAAGCGCCGCGACGGGTTCTACTGGATCACGAGCCTCTACCTGGATTCGCCCCGCTACACCTTCCTCAAATGGAGCCGCGACAAGCCCGAAGGTCGGTTCAACATGCGGATCCGCACCTACGGCGAAAGTCCGCAGGATTCCAAGTCGTGGCATTTCGAGCTCAAGGAGAAGAGCTGCGACCAGGTCACCAAGCTGCGCGGCGTCCTGAAGGGGCATCCCCCCCAGACTCTCTGGGACGATCCCGACGCGGCCTTCGCCAACGCCAAGGGCGAGGACTTGGCGAACCTCAAGAAGTTCTACACCCGCGCGCTCACCTACAACGCCAACCCGTTCATCCTGACCCAGTACCGGCGAAAGGCCTGGTTCGGGACCATGGAGGACTACGCCCGCGTGACCTTGGACATCGGGATGCGCTGGCGCGAGGAACGGGGGTTCGACTTCTCGGTGGATCCGCGCCAGATGCGACCCTCGGACCTTCCCGAGCGGTTCGATCCCGGATGCAACGCCGTCCTGGAACTCAAGTGCGCGCGCCACCAGATCCCCATCTGGATGATGGACCTCATCAAGCGGTTCGACCTGGTGCGTTCCGGATTCAGCAAGTTCGAAAGCGCCGGACTCGGATTGCTGCTGCTGCCTGGAGGAACCCGCGATGCGAACGATTGAACGACTCCCCCGTCGCTTGGCGCTCGTCTTCGCGCTCGCCGCTTCTTCCTGCTCCTCCCCGCCGGCAAGATCTCCCGCGACGCTCGTCCCGTTCGATCCTCCCCCTTCCGCGCAGGTCCGGATCGGCGGCGTTTCCGACCTCGCCCTCGATCCGTCCGACAGCTCCGGGTACGGTTTCGTGGGCGTTTCCGATCGCGGCCCCAACGATCCCAAGGGAGGGAACGTGCGGTTCCCGTTCCCCCGCTACCACCAGAAATTGTCCCGGTTCCGGCTGGAACGCGACGGATCCATCCGCCTGGTCGGGACGGATTCCGTCAAGGACGGGCGGGACAGGTGGACCACCGGACTCCCCTCGCCTCTGTTCCCCGCCACGGAACAGGCGACCACGACGGGACCGGATGGACGGATCCTGTCCATTCCTTCCGATTCGGCCGGGTTCGACTTCGAAGGCCTGGCGTCCGACGGAGCAGGAACCCTTTGGGCGTCCGAGGAGTACGGCCCCCGGATCGTGCGCATGCGACGCGACGCCCCGGGCGGATGGAAGATCGACAGGACACTCTCGCCGGGCGGCGGCCTGCCCGCCGTGTTTTCCAGGCGCGCGGCGAACAAGGGACTGGAAGCGCTCTGCCGCGCCCCGGACGGCGCCCTGGTGGCGATCTTCCAGGGCGCGCTGGCCAACACCGCCGGCGGGTCCATGGACGCCTCGACGGTGGCCGAGCGTTCGCTGGTGCGACGGATTCTGTTGATTTCGCCCGACGGGGCGCGGGTCTCCGAGCACCTCGCGCAGATGCCCGACGACCCGGGGAGCAAGGCCAAGCGCCGCACCAGGATCGGCGCCTGCACCGCGTTGGACGACGGACGGATCCTGGTGCTGGAGCACCGCAAGAAGGGCAAGGGCCGCATCGAGGTGGATCTGGTCGCCTGGAGCCTGGACTCGGCGACCGACGTGCATCTGGCCTCCGACCCGCAAGCCCGGGGACGCCTTGTGGGGGGAGCGACCCTGGAAGACGTCGCGATGGCCCCCGACGGACTGGCCAAGGCCGGAATCCGTCCGGTGGACCGGAGCCTGGTTTCGGTGGACCTGACCAGGGACCTGGACGCCGAACTCGCCAAGCCCGAGGGCCTGGTCGTCTTCGCCGATTCCACGGCCCTGATCTCGTTCGACAACGATTTCGGGGTCAAGGGCGCCGGCCCGAGGACCTGGTTCCTCAAGACCCGCCTGTCCCTCCCCCGCCGTCGCTGACGGAAACTCCCGCCTTCCGGAATTCCCCGTACCGGCTATTTCTTCAAGAACGGCACCGACGTCCAGGCCTCGCCCGGCGCGCGCTGCCAGGACACGATCCAGACTCCAGGTCCCAGCCCCGCGACATCGAGGGTTCCACGCCCTTCCCGGGCGATGGTCCTCCCGTGGTGAGCCACCAAGCGGATCCTGACCGGCGCAACGCCCCATTCCAACCGACCCTCGCGCAGACGGAAAACGTCATCCGTTCCCCGGACCACGGATCGGACCCCGATCGGGGCCGGGCATTTGGCGGCCAACTGGCCGTCGATCCACGCGATCCTCGTCGACAACCAGTTCTTCATGGTGTCGATCTCGCCCTGGTAGGTGCCGGGAACATGGACTTCGGGCCACATCTTCTTCTTCAGGACGTCCCAGCGCTGGTAGTTCCTCGCCTGCGCCGAACCCGCCCGCTCGGCCAAGGAGTCGAATCGCGCCCGCCAGGCCGGGTCGGACCACTCGCCCTGGCGCAGATCGTTCCAGCGGCAGGCCATGGTCGAACGGAATCCCTGTTCGTTCGCCAATTTCTTCCACCAGAACGGGATCGCCGAGCGGTCCCTGGTGGTTCGCGCATCCCATTCGTACACCCAGCCGGCCGGCTTCCATGCGTTGTAGTAGTCGGGCATCCCGGCCGAGAAATCGAGGTCCCACACCGGACCCGCGCGCAGCTTCCCGCCCTTGGAATCCTTCTGCTTGTGCAGGTAGCCGCTCAGGCGGTATCCGTCGACGTTCTTGACCAGCTCCTGCAGGAGCAGGTAGTCGACGAAGCTCCCGACGTCGATCCAGCGGGAATAGCCGGTGTCGGGGTGGTCGAATCCGGCCGACGACATCGCGTCCTCGAAGCCGTCCACGTAGCTCCGGATGTATTCCTTCTGGCGGATCGACAATTTCCGTTCCGACGGATACTGGTACTGGATGTAGACCAGCGAATCCCTGGGGCTGGTCCAGCCGTTGCCGTCGGAGGGGCGGTCGACCCTCAGGATGTAGCCCCCCGTCAACGCGTCGCCCAGGGTGTCGCCGGAATCGAGCTTGGAGACATCCACCCGCTGGGCGTCGCGCTGGATGCGTTCGACCAACAGGTAGACGCCCTCGTAGCCGCCGTTCAGCACGAGTTCGACCAGCCGGTTGCGCGGAGCGTAGCGCCCGGTGGCCCTGGCCATCGCGTAGCCGAACGCGTTGCGGATCAGGGACTTGTCGGGAAAGCCCGCGACCAGGACCCACTTGGACTCCGACGACATCCCCAGCAGCGGCGCCTTGGTCTCGTTTCCAACGGAATCCGTCAATTCGATCGCGTAGGACTTCTTGGCCATTCCGCTGGAACTCGTGCCGTGGAAATTCACGTCGGCGAACCCGGAATAGGCGTTGGTCGGATCGGCGAACCCGGTGCCGCCCGCATGGTCGGCGATCCCGAACCGGACCACGATGCCTTCGTTGCCGATCGAATCCTTGCCGGTTTCCAGATGCACCACGGGAAGGCTCGATGTTCCCGCCGGGACGGCGGCGAATCCAGCCGAACACAACAGCAGCAAGGAAGCCAAGGACGATCGGGTCATGCTCGAATGATTCATCGCATCAGTGAAGATAGGAGGCCGGGGGCGATCCTGCTGGACGCTTCGACTCCGAAGGAGCATCCACGAGCCATCCCCCCCCCGATGGGCGCTCATGCCAGCCAGAACACCGTCCAGACGCCAAGGGCGGTCTCCAGCCATCCGGTGCGCTTCCAGCCGATGGGGCGGCGGCGCAGAAGCGGCACGAGCAGGCACCGCAGCAGGATCGGCGACAACGCCAGCGCGACATGGAGTCTGCCAGGCGAGGCGACCAGCGCGACGGTGGCGATCGCGGCGACGGCCACCGCGACCAGACCGACCGCGCTCCGCTCCCGGCCAGGCATCGTGGCCTGCACCAGGAACACGCCCCCCGCGAACGCCAGGGCCAAGGTCCACCACAGGAACAGGAGCGGTCCGGTATCGGCCCCGCCACGGGCCGAACCCACGATCGCGGCGCAACCGGCGAGGCTCGCCGCGCCGGCCAGATGGCTCCCGAAGGCGGCCAGGCGCACCCTCCCGCCCTTGGCCTGCCGGAACCTGGCCCATTGCGCGAGGCCCGCCACCGCGCCAACGGCGGCGACCAGCGGCCAATACCCCAAGCCTTGACGGAATCCGGCCACAGCCGTGGCCGTGGCGGCCACCAGGATCTCGGCCATCCAGAGCCGCCCCGAAGACTCCCGCGCGAGCCAGGCGGCCTGCGCGAAGAAGGCGGCGAGGATCCCCGCCAAGGCGAGAACACCCGCCGCCGCGGATCCCGAGGGCGAAGCCAGCCAGCCGGCCGCGCCCGAAAGCCCGAGCATCGCCCAGGCTCCGTGCTCCCTCGGGACAGGGATCGTCATGACGCCCGACCTGCCGCCTCCAGCCGGCGGATGCGCGGATGGAGCACCTCGTTTTCGAGGTGGACGTGCGCGCGGGTGTTGCGATCCAGCTCGGCCAGCGCGTCGTAGAAGGCGCGCCAGGTGTTGCACGCCTCCTCGGGAGGACGGAATCCGTCCGTCAGGGAGCCCAGTTCGTCGAGCATCGCCCCCACGGCGACGTGCTCGTGTTCCATCACGCCAATGGGTCCTTCCAGGGAGTCGACCGCGTGGCAGCCCAGGAGCACTTCGCCGGTGGCTTCCAGGTGGCGGGCGGCCGGGAACAGCATCCGTTCCTCCTTTTCCAGGTGGGGTTCCATCTCCTGGCGCAGGGCGGAATGGACGTCGGCGATCCGGACCACCACCGGCGCGTGGCCTCCATGGACACGCACCACCTTTTCCGCGAGGACCGAGATCCGCGGCAGGTTCGCGCGCAGCCAATCGTGGTGTTCGACCAGGATGTGGTCGATCAGTTCGGCCACCGCGGCCTCGCGCCAATCCCTGTCCTGCGCGATCGCCGGTTGCGATTCAAGTTCCCGGACCAGTTGCTCGACGGCGATCCCCGCCGTGCCGGAAGCCTGGAGCAGGGTGCGCTTGCCGCCGCAGCAGTAGTCGATGCCGAACGCCTCGAAGATGCGCGACCGCGACGGCCGTTCGGCCACCAGATCGCCGATGGTTCGTTCCTGGATGGTGCTCATGGCTGTTCCTTTCGGGAAAGAATGCGGATCACGAAGGTGGTGAACACGACGGCCAACAGCAGGAGCGCGGTCCCGAACACGACGTCGCCGGGGACGCGCATCCACTTGAGCGTCTGCATTCCGGATGTGTTCAGGAATTCGGCCGAACGCGCCGACCACAATCCCGTGTCGATCGATTCGGCGGTCTGGAGGATCCCGATGGGCAGAAGCGACAGGACCACCATGAGCGACAACCCGATGTTCAGTCCCCAGAACGACCAGCGCAGAGGACGTTCCGGAAGTTCGCCAGGCCATGCGGCCCGCAGGCAGAACAGCACGAACGCCAGCCCCAGGAATCCGTACACGCCGAACAGCGCCGTGTGGCCGTGCACCGGTGTGAGATTCAGGCCCTGCATGTAGTAGAGGGCGATCGGAGGATTGATCAGGAACCCGAACAGGCCCGCGCCCACGAAGTTCCAGAACGACACCGCCAGGAAGAACATCACGGGCCACTTCCATCGCCGCATCCACGGAATTTCCATGTGGCGCAGGGTGGCGACCGCCTCGAACCCCACCAGCGTGAGAGGAACGATCTCCAGCGCGGAAAAGACCGAACCCAAGGCCAGGATGGACACCGGGGTTCCGCTGAAGTACAGATGGTGGAACGTGCCGATGATCCCGCCGCCCAGGAACACCGCGGTGGCCGTCACGGCCGCGCGCCCGGCGGTGCTGGCGCGGATCAGTCCCAAGCGCGCGAACAGGAACCCGATCGCGGCGGTGGCGAACACCTCGAAGAAGCCTTCCACCCACAGATGGACCACCCACCAGCGCCAGTATTCGGCCAATGCCAGGTGCGTGTGGCGACCCCACATCAGGCCGGCGCCGTAGAACATCCCGATGGCCCCGGCCGAAAGCGTGAACAGCCACAGCAGCGACTTGCCGTCGGAGCCCTGCCGGAACGCCGGAGCCAAGCCGCGCAGCACCAGGAAGAACCAGAACAGAAGCCCGCCGAACAGCAGGATCTGCCAGAATCTGCCAAGATCCACGTATTCGTAGCCCTGGTGCCCGAACCAGAAATTGACACCCAGTCCCAGCTTCTGCATCACGCCCAGCCATTCGCCGGCCATGGAGCCGAACACCACCACCACCAGCGCGCCCAGGAGCACGTGGACTCCCAGCGCCTGCCCCTTGGGTTCGCGCCCGCCCACGGCGGGGGCCAGGAACAACCCGGTGGCCAGCCACGAGGTCGCGATCCAGAAGATGCCCAGCTGCACGTGCCAGGTGCGCCCGACTCCGTACGGCAGGATGTCGTCGAGGTTCAATCCGTAGAACCCGCTGCCTTCCACCCCGTAGTGCGCCACCACGCCACCCAACGCGACCTGGACCACCATCAGGAGGCTCACGACCGCGAAATACAGCAGCGAAGCCCGCATGGATGCGGTGAGCCGAAGCCCCAGGAACGGATCCGTGGCCGGGACCACGTGGGGTTCTTCGGAGTTGGCCCTGGCGTGCCACCACACCAGCAGGGCGATGCCGATCAACAGGACCAGGATGGAGGCCATGGACCAAAGCAGGATGGCCGACGACGGGACGTTGCCCGCCAGGGGTTCGTGCGGCCAGTTGTTGGAATAGGAGACGTCGGAGCCCGGACGCTCGGCCGCGCAAGCCCAGGTGGCCCAGAACAGGAACGCGTCCAGCGCCTGCAGGCGAGCCGGATCGTAAACCGAGGTGTCGCGCATGGCGTAGTAGCTGCGCAGTTCGCGCGTGACCGGACCACCCCCGAACAGATCCCGGTAGTGGCGTCCGACCTCGATGGCGGCGTCGGCGCGCTCCTTGGGAAGGACCAACGTTTTCGTGGCGGCGTCGTAGCCGTTGTCGCGCAGAATCCGTCGGACCTCCTCCGGAGACGCCCCCGCCGCCGCCATGGCCACCGCTTCGCGGTGCAGGCGATCGGCGCTCCAGTCGGGCGCCACGTAGGCGCCATGCCCCCAGATGCTTCCCAATTCCTGTCCGCCGGTGGACTGCCACACGTTCTGGCCGTCGCGGATCTGGTCGCCGGTGAAAAGCACGTTCCCCTGGGAGTCGACCACCTTCTCCGGAACGGGTGGCGCCTGCCGCCAGATTTCGTGCCCACCCCACAGGAGGACCGCGAACGACAATGCCGTCACGATCGCCAGGATTCCCCAACCTCGTCTGTCTCTCATGTTCGCTCCCCAGGGTATTGGCGTCGCTGGCCGCGATGGAAGTCTTCAGGATGGCTCTGACCATGGACACGGAAGACTCGTTCGACGAATTCGTCTGGCAGCGATGCCGGCAGCCCGTTTAGGGCTACTTATGGATATCAATATACGTATTTAGCCTTTTAGAGCGCAAGACTATTTGAGACAAAAAATCAAACAGGTCGATTCCGACGGGATGTCCCCGTCGGATCGACCTCAACCTCCCGTTCGGGAACTCAACCCAGCAGTTCGGCCACCACTTCGGCGGTGAGCGCCGCGCCTCCCGATTCGCCGGCGTCGAACACGTCGCGCGCCATGGCCGCCTTGGAACGCGACAGCTCCAGCACCCGCTCCTCGATCGTGCCGCGGGCCACCATGCGGTAGACCGTGACGGGGCGCGTCTGCCCGATGCGGTGCGCGCGCGCGGCGGCCTGTTCTTCCGCGGCCGGGTTCCACCACGGATCCAGCAGGAACACGTAGTCGGCGGCGGTCAGGTTGATCCCGGCGCCTCCGGCCTTGAGGCTCACCAGGATCACGTCTTCGCGGTCCTTCTGCTGGAACCGTTCCACCAGGCGGGTGCGTTCGCGCGCCGGGGTGGAACCGTCGATGCGCAAGAACGGGATCGATTCCTTGGACAGCCTATTGCCCACCAGATCCAAAAGGCTCGTGAAACTGGAAAACACGATGGCCTTGTGGCCTTCGGCGACGTCTTCGGTGAGCTTTTCCAGAAGCACGTCCAGCTTGGACGCGGGCCCCTGGTGCCCCGCCAGTTCCGGCGCGCAGGCGATCTGCCGCAGGCGCAAGAGCGCCGTGAGCACCTCGAACCGGGCTCCGTTCTCCAGTCCCTGCTCCTTGACCACCGGCAGAAGGTTCTTCTGGAACTCCTGCAGCTGGCGCTGGTACAGGCCCATCTGCTTGGGGTCCAGGTCGATCCCGAGTTCGATGTCCTGGCGCGCGGGAAGTTCGGACGCGACCTTGTCCTTGGTGCGGCGCAGCCAGAACGGAGCCGTGAGCGAACGCAACCGCGAAAGATCGGGGACCTCGCCGGGAGGCGCCTCGAACTGTTCCATGAAGGCGTCCAGAGGCCCGAGCAGTCCCGGATTGAGCACCGCGAACTGGGCCCACAGATCGGCCAGGGAGTTTTCGATGGGAGTTCCGGTGAGGCACACCTTCTGCTGCGCGCGCAGCATCGCGGTGGCCTTGTGCGAGACGGTGGACGGATTCCGGACCGTCTGGCTTTCGTCCAGGACCACCACGGAAAATTCCGTCTCGTCGGTCCAGGCGCCTTCGCGCGGCAGGATCCCGTAGGTGGTGACGAACACGGTGGGCCCCGTGACGGGGGCGTCGATCAGGTCGCCGCGGTCGGCGCCGTGCAACAGGCGCGACTCGATATGCGGGGCGAACTTGGCCAGCTCCGAAACCCAGTTGCCCACCACCGAAGCGGGAGCGACCACCAGCACCGGCGGCGCCTGGGGCTCGCGTTCGAACACCTGGCAAAGGTGCCCGATCACCTGCACGGTCTTGCCCAGGCCCATGTCGTCGGCCAGGATCCCTCCCAGCGCGCGCTTTCGCAGCGACAGGAGCCAGGCCAGACCTTCGAGCTGGTACGGGCGCAGCGTGGCCTTGAGCGAGGCGGGCGCCTCGGGCGCCTCGTCTTCCACCGTCGCGATGCGGTCGAGCACGTTGCTCCAATGGGCCATGTCGACCATCTCGGCCAGCTCGCTGTGCAACAGGTCCTGCGCAAGCGATGCATGGGTGGCTTGCAGACGGATTCCGTCTTCGGTGGCCGTACCCAGCTTGCCCATCCAGTCCAGGCGCTTGAGCAGCTTTTCCGGGATCTCGGCGACCGATCCGTCGTCCAGCGCGACCGCGCCGGATCGTCCCACCAGCTTGGACAGCGGGACCTCGAACCCGTCGAAGTCCACCACGCCGCCCAGCTCGAACCAATCCAGGCCGGAAGCCTTCACCTGGGCCTTGAACACTCCCTTGCGCCGCTTCCAGCGGTCCAGCGACGCGCCCGCGGTCACGGGCGCCCAGCCCATGCCCCACAGTTTTTCCAATCCGCCCAGCGCCAGGCGGCGCAGGGATTCCGGATCCAGGATCTGGCAGGCGCCGCCGTCGAACACCACCGTCAGGCCGATCGAGCGCAGATCGGTCGACAATTTCCGGCTGATCTCGGCTTCGGCGTGGCGGTCGCGTTCCAGTTCCACCAGTTCGCCCTCGGCGGTCGTGAAGGCCACGACCCCTCCGGCTCCGTCGGCGACCTCCCCCAGGGACGGGTACCACGGCACGGCGGCCATCATCACCCCGTCGCCCTGGACTTCCACCCGCACCCTCGATTGGGGGGCTTCGCGCAGACGGCGCGGCAGGTAGGCCTCGGGGATCGAGGCCCCGGCGATCGAGAACAACCTGAGCTCGCGGCGCAACCGGCCCATCTCGCGCAACGGCACCTGGAACCTCGCCACGGCGGGATCCAGCAACGCCACCGGCGTGCGCGGATCCAGGCACAGCAGGCGGTCGCCCCACTTCACCATCGCGTCCTGTTCCTGTCCGAACACCCACGAATCGTCGGGAAGATCGATCGTCTCGGCGTCGGCATCCAGCGACCGCACCCTGCCCTGGAAGCGCGCGTGCGACGCTGCCTCCACGAGCCGCGGCTCCCACTTCCACAATCTGTCGTCCACCGCGAGCGGGCGTCCGTGCTCGTCCATCAGGCGTCCGGTGCGCGAGGCCTGGCGCAGCGTGGCCTGCCAGAGGAACCCCTTGCTCCCGGTGTCCCAGACCGCCGACGGAAGCAGGTCGCAGCGCCCGATCAGATGGATGTCGGCTTCGCTCACGTACTTGGGGGGATTGCTTTCCAGCCGCCCCCCCAGGACCTTGCGCAGGTCCACGTCGTCGAGCTTCCAGCCGGTCTCCTTGCCCAAGGTCTGGGTGCGCGGGACCAGATCCACCCGTTCGCCGCACTCCACCGATTTCTGGACCACCCGAGGCGGTTTGCGCTCCAGCACGTAAACCACCCGCACGCGGGGGTTCTCGCCCTCCGGATTCAACGGTTCAAGGGAATCGGCCAGGCCTCCCATGCGCTCCAGGATCTTGCCCAGGTCCGCCGACGCGACAGGGCTCGCCACCTCCTTGGATGCGGGGGTCCAGCGCTGGTCGTCGGATCCTGTCTTGACCGCCGACGGCCCGGTCGCGGACTCCTCGCCGATTTCCGGCTCCGGAGGGGGCGGAGCGTCCTCCACCAGCCGCGACAGGAAGGCGGCGACGTGTTCGCACATGTCCAGTTCGGCGTGGTCGTTGCAGGTGCAGCTGTGCCGCCCCACCGGATTCGCCCAGACTTCCAAGGACGCGTCGTCCTGGAGGTCGGCGCGCCAGGCACCCAGCTTGTCGCTCCAATCCAGCTCCTCGAACCGGTCCAGGTGGGACTGGCCGCGCCGACGGATCGGGGCGGGGACGGTCTTGACGATCTCGGTGAACAGTTCCACCACCGGTGGTGTCAACATCTGTCGCCACATCGGCAGCGGTCTGCGCTTGACGGGAACCGGCTTCCTGGCGGCGGCGATATCCGCCTTCGGCTTCGGAGCGGTGCCGCGTCGCGACGCCCGGTACAGCTCTTCGAACGAAAGCACGTCGTCGGCGGTGCCCTCGATCTCCTCTTCCACCTCGATCCGGCCCGCCACCGCGGCGAAATCGAGCCGCTCGAGGTCGGGTTCGAGCGCGGCTTCGGGTTCCCCCGGAGACGTCTCGCCCATGTCCGCCGACGGTCCGGGATCCAGCGAGATTCCCGTGGCCTCGATCCGGGCCGCGGCCTTGGGGGGGATCTTCGCGAGCACCTGCTCGATGTCGGTCTCACGCGCGAGCCAGGCCCGCAGGTCCGACGCCATCTGGATCTCGTTCAGACGCGTCGGGAAAATGGCGATCGCCACCCGAAACAGTTCGACGTCGCGAAGCAGCTTCAACAATTCCGGCAGAGACACGAAACTCATGGAAGAACCCTAAACCCCTCAACAGGGAACCGTCCGTGCGGGGCTTCACCCCCGCCGAGCGGAATCCGTCGTGCCGGGGATCGAACGAACGCGATCCCCCGGCGACAAAAAATGAAAACGCCCCGGGTCCCGTCGCGGGACTCGAGGCGAAGAATTGATGGAGATCCGATGGAACAGGCGGTTCCGGAAGCGAAGGAGCCTCGCGGCTCCCCCGACCGCCGAAATCAAGCCTGGGGTGCAGCCAGGGTGGCCTTGCGCGAAAGCCGGACCTTGCCCTGCCCGTCGATCCCGATGCACTTGACGGAGATCTGGTCGCCCAGAGCCACGACGTCCTCGACCTTGTCCACCCGACGGTTTTCAAGTTCGGAGATGTGCACGAGGCCTTCCTTGCCGGGAAGGAATTCGACGAACGCGCCGAAGCTCGTGATCGACTTCACCTTGGCGTTGGGATAGGTCTTGCCGACCTCGGCTTCCATCATCATCTCCTGGATCATGCGGAAGGCCTTTTGACCGGCCTTGCGCACGACGGCGGAAATGGTGACGTTGCCACCGTCGTCGACGTTCACGGTGGCTCCGGATTCGTCCTGGATGCCGCGGATCACCTTGCCGCCCGGGCCGATCAGTTCACGGATCTTGTCTTCCGGGATCTTGAGGCTCAGGATGGCGGGAGCGTAGTCGGAAATCGTCTTGCGGCTTTCCGGAAGGGCGGCGTTCATGGCGGCGAGGAAGTTCTCGCGACCGGCACGCGCCTGGTCCAGCGCCTTCTTCATGATCTCCTTGGGCAGACCGTTGTCCAGCTTGATGTCCATCTGGAAGCCGGTGATGCCCTGCGTGGTGCCGCAGATCTTGAAGTCCATGTCGCCGAGGTGGTCCTCGGTGCCGGTGATGTCGGACAAGATCGCCAAGCGGTCGCCTTCGGCGATCAGGCCCATGGCGATGCCGGCCACCGGTTCCTTGATGGGCACGCCGGCGTCCATGAGAGCCAAGGAGCCGCCGCAGACCGAAGCCATGGACGACGAGCCGTTGGATTCCAGGATTTCGGAGACCACGCGGATGGTGTACGGGAAGCTGTCGGGAACCGGCAGCACCGGAGCCAGCGAACGCTCGGCCAGGTGGCCGTGTCCGATTTCGCGACGACCCGTGGAACCCATGCGCTTGACTTCGCCCACCGAGTACGGGGGGAAGTTGTAGTGCAGCATGTAGTTCTTGAAGGTTTCGCCGCGCAGGCTGTCGATGCGCTGTTCGTCGGTGCGGGTCCCGAGGGTGGCCGTGACCAGTCCAAGGGTTTCGCCGCGCTGGAACAGGGCCGAGCCGTGGGCGCGAGGAAGGACCTTCACTTCGCACTCGGCCTGGCGGGTCTGGTCGCAGGCGCGTCCGTCGGGACGGATTCCGTCGGTCAGGATCACCTCGCGCATGGCGTCGCGCTTGATGTCGTCCAGGTAGGACATGGCGGTCTTGAGGACTGCCGCGTCTTCGATGTCGGCGAGCGCCGCCTTGGCCTCGGTCTTGATGGCGTCCAGGGCCGGGTACAGCACGGTCTTGGGATGCTTGCCGCGGAACGTGGCCAGGAACTTGGCTTCCACCAGGTCCTTGACGCGAGCGTAGAGGGCTTCGTCCTTGACCGGAGCCGCCCAGACGTTCTTCACGATGCCCAGCTCGGTCTTGAGCTGGTTCAGGCCGGCGATGATCTTGCGGATCGCGGCGTGGCCGACTTCCATGGCTTCCAGCAGGCGATCTTCGGGAACCTCGAAGGCTCCGCCTTCGACCATCGAGATCGACTTCTCCGAAGCGGCCATGACCAGTTCCATGTCGGCGCGTTCGGATTCCTCGTAGGTGGGGTTGACGATGAATTCGCCGTCGACCAGCACCACGCGAACACCGGCGATGGCCTCGGCGATCGGGAAGCGAGGCGAGAGCCACACGGCGGCGGCGCCACCCACGAGGGCGAGGACGTCGGGATCGTGCTTGTCGTCGGCCGAGATCACCGTGCCGATCACCTGGACTTCGTTCTTGTACCCGTCGGGGAACGAAGGCCGGATGGGGCGGTCGATGACGCGGCAGGTCAGGATTTCCTTTTCGGAAGGCTTGCCTTCGCGCTTGAAGTACCCACCGGGGATGCGACCGGCGGCCCAGGCGGCCTCGCGGTATTCCACCGTCAGCGGGAAGAAGTCGAACGCGGCGGGATTGCCCTCGCAAGCGGTCACCAGAACGGAGGTGTCGCCCATGCGGACGACGGCCGAACCGTGCGCCTGCTTGGCGAGCTTGCCCACCTGGATGAACATGAATTTGCCAGGAGCGATCTCGACCGAGATCTCCTTCTTGGTGTCGTTGAGTAGACCCATGGTCAGGCTCCTTGGTTAGCGACGGATCTGAAGGGTCTTGATGTGCTCGCGATAGCCCTCGAGATTGTTCTTCGCGAGGTAGTCCAGAAGACGACGACGCTTGGAGACCAGGATCAGCAGGCCGCGACGGTTGTGGACGTCGTTGCGATGGATCTTGACGTGCTCCGTCAGATTCGCGATTCGCTCTGTGAGCATCGCGATCTGGACTTCGGTGGAGCCCGTGTTCGAGGCCTTGCCTCCGAACTTCCCGATAAGCTCTTGCTTCTTTTCAGCGGTGATGGTCGACATGGATGCTTTCTCCTACGCCGCGCTTCTCCTCACCATGATCAATTGCGACTTCACGAACCTACGGAAGTCTGGCAACCTTTTTCCACGCTGTTTCCGCATCGTGCCCGATTTGGGCGCGCAGCGCGTCGAGTGACTCGAATCGGCATTCTTGACGAAGCTGGAAGTATAGATCCAATTGGCAAATCTGACCATAGTCAGGACCAGGTCCTTTTGGAACATGGACCTCGACCACCCGGATTCCCCGCTCGAACGTGGGGGCGGTCCCGATGTTCACCACCGCCGGATGACAGATTCCATCGCCCCAACGGAGCCTTCCCGCGTACACTCCGGAGGCCGGCAGGAGCTTGCGCGGATTGAGCGGTTCCAGGTTCGCGGTGGGGAATCCCAGCACGCGGCCGCGGCCGTCGCCGCGAACCACCTCGCCCAGGAGCATCCAGGGATGCCCCAGCATCCGCACGGCTTCCTCGAACCTCCCCCACTCGGACATCGCGGCTCTCACCAGCGTGGACGAGACCGGCAACCCCTCGCGCAGATGCGCCCCCACCACGGAAAGCGCCACCCCTTTTTCCTGGCAGTGGGGCGTGATGGCCTCGGCGGTCCCGGTGCCTCCCCGACCGAACCTGTGGTCGAACCCCAGCAGGAGCTCCACCGCGCCCAGGTCGTCGGCCAGAAGATCGACAAAATCCGTCGCCGCGAGCTTGCGCACGTCGTCGTCGAACCGCAGCGTGACGGTCTTGTCCACTCCGTGGCGCGCCAGCAGGCGCTCGCGTTCGCACCAGGTGGACAGAAGCTGCGGGCCGCCGCGCGGATCCAGGAAATGCCGCGTGTGGGGCTCGAAGGTGATCGCGTAGAACGGCACGCCGAGCGCGATCGAACGCTGCTTGGCGGCAGCCAGCAGGGCCTGGTGGCCCAGGTGGACCCCGTCGAAGTTCCCCACGGTGACGACGCAACCACCGTTCGGGCGCAGCGAAGCGACCGTTTCCAGGTCGACGGGATGTCCTGTGGGTCTTTGGATCCGAAGCATTCCCCAAAAGCTACTCGCCCGGGAATGGACGACCATCGGATCCATCGGGGACCCAAAGAAAGGCCGCGCCCGACGGCAAGTCGCCCCGGAGAGGCCGGTTTTCTATTTCACCCACTACCACCATGAATACAAGCCACCACCGTTCGATCGTTCCACTGCTGGCATCCGCCATCGTCCTTGCGGGGCTGGCTTCCTGCAAGGACGACAAATCGTCCGCCGCCGCGAACAAGGGCGGCAAGGGAGCGGGTCGAGGCCCCGTCTCGCTGGAAGCCGTCGTCGCGGCACCCACGTCCCTTGAGATCGTCGCCAGAGTGCCCGGCAACCTCTGGGGGGCGCGCAAGGTGGAACTCAAGACCGAGACGGGCGGGCGCGTCGCGCAGATCGCCTTCCGCGAAGGGGCCTTCGTGAAGGAAGGACAGCTCCTTCTGCGCCTGGCAGACGAGGACCTCGTCGCCTCGGTGGCCAAGGCCCGGGCCAGGGCCAGGATGGCGGAATCCACCTTTGACAGAAAACGTCAGACGCAGGCCGCCGACGCCATTTCCCGGCAGGATCTGGACGGCGCCGAGACCGAACTCGCGTCGGCCCGGGCCGACCTCGCCCTGGCGCAGGCCCTGTTGCGCCGATCGCGCGTGGTGGCGCCGTTTTCCGGAACGGTGGGGATCCGGTCGGTGGAGGTCGGCCAGACGGTCGCGACCGGCCAGACCGTCGCGCAGCTCTCGCAGCAGGATCCGTGGCGGATCACGTTTTCCGTCCCCGAAGACCAGGCGGGTCTCGCGAAGGTCGGACAGCCGTTGACCTTCCGCGTGGCCGGGTCCCGGGATTCCTTCCCGGCCAAGGTCGTGGCGCTCGATCCCGTCCTGGACGAAGCCACCCGCACCCGCCGGCTGGTCGCCGAAAGCCGCGCGAAATCGCCTTCCCTGTTCCCGGGCCAGATGGTCGACATCGCGCTCGAACTCGCCCGCGAAGAAGGCATCGCGATCCCGTCGGAGGCGCTGTCCTTCGACGCCAAGGGGCCGTTCGCCTGGGTGTACCGCGACGGCAAGTCGGTCCAGGCGCGGCTGGTCACCGGACTGCGGACGGTGGACCGCGTCCAGGCGCGCTCCGGGTTGGCCAAGGGCGACACGGTGCTGATCGTGGGAGCGGCGAACCTCAGGCCCAACGGCGAGGTCAAGATCGCCAGGATCCGGAGCGCGAAGTGAAATCGGGAGGTGCGAGATGAGCCTGGGCGTCACCTCCATCCGGCGTCCGGTGCTGACGCTGGTGATGTCGACCTTCATCGTGCTCCTGGGGTGGCTGGGACTGCGCCAGCTGGGCGTGCGCGAATACCCCATGATCGATCCCCCGGTGGTGTCGGTGTCCACCAACTACCGCGGGGCCTCGGCGGAGGTCATGGACAACCAGGTCACGCAGGTCCTGGAACAATCGTTGAACGGGATCGACGGAATCCGTTCGATCTCGTCGCAGAGCCGCGACGGACGCTCCAACATCTCGGTGGAGTTCGAACTGGGCGTGGAAATGGAACGCGCCGCCAACGACGTGCGCGACCGCGTCTCGCGGGCGGTCCGGTCGCTGCCCGAGGACGTGACGCCTCCCACGGTGGCCAAGGCCGACGCGAACGCGTCTCCTGTGGCCATCTACACGGTGCGCAGCAGCGGCCGCAGCCTGCTGGACCTCAACGCCGTGGCCCAGGAGCTGCAGGAAAAGCTCCAGACCATCCCCGGCGTGTCGGAAGTCCGGATCTGGGGCGAACGGCGCTACGCGATGCGCCTGCGGCTGGATCCGATCCGGATGGCGTCGGCGGGCACCACCCCGCAGGACGTGAAGACGGCCGTGGCCGCCGAAAACGTGGAGCTTCCCGGCGGGCAGATCGAAGGCGAAAGCGTGTCCATGGCGATCCAGGCCAGCACGGGGCTCCGCACGGCGGAGGATTTCCGTCGGGTGGTCGTGAAGGCCGTCGACGGCAGGATCCTGCGGCTGGAGGACCTGGGAAGCGTGGATCTCGGTGCGGAAAACGAGCGGTCCATCATGCGCGGCGACGGCACGCCCATGGTCGCCCTGGCGATCACCCCCCAGCCCGGATCCGACCAGATCGCGATCGTCGACGAGGTCGAACGCCGTCTGGCGCAGCTGCGCCCCGACCTGCCTCCCGACGTGCGGGTGGTCCAGGCGTTCGACAACACGCAGTTCGTGCGCAAGGCCCTGCTGGAAGTCGGCGAGACCATCGCGATCGCCGTCCTCCTGGTTGTGTTCGTGATCTTCGCGTTCCTGCGCGACTGGCGCTCGACGCTGATTCCGCTGCTGGCCATCCCCGTGTCGCTCGTGGGCGTGTTCTTCTTCGTGTGGATCGCCGGGTTTTCCATCAACATCCTCACGCTTCTGGGGGTGGTCCTTTCCATCGGGATGGTGGTCGACGACGCGATCGTGGTCCTGGAGAACATCTACGCCCGCATCGAAGAGGGGTTGTCGCCCATGCAGGCGGCCATCAAGGGAATCGACGAGATCTTCTTCGCGGTCGTGTCCACCACCCTGGTGCTGGCCGCGGTCTTCACGCCGCTCCTGTTCCTGCCCGGATTCACGGGGCGCCTGTTCCGGGAGTTCGCGTTCGTGGTGGGCGGATCGGTCCTGCTTTCCGGGTTCGTGGCCCTCACGCTGGCGGCCATGCTTTCCAGCCGGCTGCTGCGGCCCCACGGCGACGAAAACCGTCTGCACCGCGCCACCGAACCGTTCTTCCGCTGGATGACCGCCGCCTACAAGGGATCGCTCGAACGGTTCCTGGAGCATCGCTGGATCGCCGTCGCGATCCTGTTCGCGGCCCTGGGCGTCGCCGGGATCGCCTTCAAGGTCCTGCCCCGCGAACTGGCCCCCATGGAGGACCGCTACGCGTTCACCGTCCAGGTGACCGGCCACGAAGGCGCGACCTTCGAACACATGGACCGGGCCATCCGCAGATTGACGGATTCCGCCCTGTCCCGCATTCCCGAACGCCGGACGGTGATTTCGAACACGTCGCCGGGCTGGGCGGGGAACACCAACGCCGGGCAGCTGCGCGTGTTCCTGCTGCCCTCCGACGAGCGGGACCGCACCCAGGACCAGATCGCCCTGGATTTCCAGCGGAACGTCCTATCGAGGCTCGCCGGGTTCCGCGCGTTCGTGTCGCAGGAGCCCACGATCAAGACAGGGTCCAGGTCGTCGCTGCCGGTGCAGATGGTGATCCAGGCGGCCGACATCGATTCGCTGCGCGCCGCGCTCCCCCGCTTCCTGGCCCTGGCGCGCAAGGACGAGACGTTCTCCACCGTCGAAGAAGACCTGAAGTTCACGCGTCCGCAGCTGGACGTCACGGTGAACCGCGATCGGTTGAGGTCTTCCGGAACCACTCCGCTGGAGGTCTCGCAATCCCTGCAGTTGGCGTTCGGCGAACAGACGTGGGGCACCTTCCTCAAGGACGGACGCCAGTACAACGTCATCGGCGAACTGGACAGCGCCTCGCGCAATTCGCCCGCGAGCCTGGACCTGGTGCACCTGCGCAACGCCCAGGGAAGGATGATCCCTCTGGGATCGCTGCTGGAGACCAGGGAGACGTCGGTCCCTCCGCAGGTCTTCCGGTTCAACAGGTGGTTTTCCGCGACGGTGTCGGCGGGGCTGGCCGAAGGCCGGACCCTGGGCGAAGGCAACGAGGCGATGCTCCGCACCGCCCGCCAGACCCTTGGGCCCAGCTTCAGGACGGAATTCGTCGGAACCTCGCGCGACTTCGCCGAATCGTCCAGGAGCACCGGACAGGTGTTCCTCCTGGCGCTGGTGATCGTCTACCTGATCCTGGCCGCGCAGTTCGAAAGCTTCCGGGATCCGTTCACCATCCTGCTGACCGTCCCGCTCGCCCTGGCCGGGGCGCTGGGCACGCTCTGGATCACCGGGCACAGCCTGAACCTGTTCAGCCAGATCGGACTGGTGCTGCTGGTGGGGTTGGTGACGAAGAACGGGATCCTGATCGTGGAGTTCGCCAACCACCGCCGCCACGCGGGACTTGCTCCGGGGCTGGCCGTCCTGGAAGCCGCGAGCTCGCGCCTGAGACCCATCCTGATGACCACCCTGGCCACCACCCTGGGCATCATGCCCGTGGCGCTGGCCATCGGAGCGGCCTCCCAATCCCGCGTCCCCATGGGCGTGGCCGTGGTGGGAGGCCTGGTGTCGGCGCTCGCCCTCACCTTGTTCGTGATCCCCGCAGTCTATGTCATGATCGCTCCTGCACAGATGAGCAAGGAAGAGTGAGTCTTGGTTCCGGGATCGCGCGCCATGGAGTACCTTTGACGGTTCTCGTACCTAACTCCTGATCTGACAAGGACCTATGTACCTCTCCAAGCTGCGCGTATTCGGCTTCAAGAGCTTCGCCAACAAGATCGAAGTGAACTTCCCGGGCGACGGGATCACCTCGGTGGTGGGGCCCAATGGTTGCGGCAAGTCGAACATCATCGACGCCATCCGCTGGGTGCTGGGCGAACAGCGCGCCAAGGCCCTGCGCGGCCACAAGATGGAAGACGTCATCTTCGCGGGGACGTCCGACCGACCGCCGTTGAACATGGCCGAAGTCACCCTGATCGTGAAAAACGACAAGGGCGTGCTCCCCAGCGAATTTTCCGAGATCATGATCACCCGCCGCGCCTATCGCGACGGGGCGTCGGAATACCTGATCAACAACCAGCCCTGCCGCCTGCGCGACATCCAGAACCTGTTCTACGACACGGGCCTGGGGGCGGCGTCGTATTCCGTCATCGAGCAGGGCCAGGTGATGACCCTGGTGCAGGAAAAGCCCGAAGAACGCCGCGTGCTGTTCGAAGAAGCCGCAGGCATTTCGCGCTACCGCGCCCAGCGCAAGGAAGCCATCCGGCAGTTCGAGAAGACCGATCAGGATCTGGCGCGCGTCGCGGAAAACCTGGGGGCGGTGCGCCGCAGCGTGGCGAGCTTCGAGCGCCAGGCCAAACAGGTCGAGACCTGGAAGCGCATCAACGGCGAACTGCGCTCGCTGGAAGTGTCGTGGATCCGGGACCGTCGCGCCAAGCTCAAGGAGATGGTCGCGATGTCGGAATCCCGCATCCGCGACTGGAAGGACGAATGCGACCGGCTTCGTTCCGAGATGACCACCGCCGAGGCCGGCGCCGCCGAACAGCGCCTGGAAGCCGCCCAGCTGGAGGCGGAGCTTCGCGAACGCGAACGCGAGTACGCCGACGCCCGCGCCGAACTCCAGGCGCTCGAAGGCGAACACCTGCGCGCCCAGGACGGCGTGAAACACCTGATGCAGACCCAGGAGCGCATCCGCGACGAGCAGACGCGGCTGGACGACGCCGAAGTGCAGGCGCGCGAGATGTCGGAAATCGCCCGACGCGGCATCGAGGAGGCCAACGCCAGCGGCCAGGAATCGATGCGCAACCTGGAACGCGCCCACGAAGAGAAGCGCCTGCGCACCGAACGCCTGGAATCGCTGCGCGCCGGCGCCAAGGAACAGTCGCAGGCGCGTCTGTCCATTCTGGAAGAATTGAACATCGCGCAATCCGAACTGCTGCGCTCGGAAGCCGAACTCGCCAAGGCCACCACCGAGCTGGAGCGCCTGGAGGCGGAAATCGAACGCGCCGAGCAATCCGCCGGCGAAGTCGAATCGCGACTTTCCGAACTGCAGAAGAACCGAGATCTGGCCGAAGGCCAGGTCGAGACGCTGGAATCGGACAAGGAACGGATCAACGAAGAAGGCCAGCTGGCCGCCCGCAAGGTGGAAGAACTGGTGGACCGCGAAAAGCAGGCGGCCTCCAAGCGGGCATCGGCCAAGAGCCAATTGGAGACCATCCAGCGCCTGAACCGCGGCCTGGAAGGCCTGGGCGAAGGCGCCAAGGCGCTCCTGTCCGACAGCCAGAAGCCGTCGGGAGTGCGCGGAATCCTGGCCGACCACCTGCGCGCCGACCCGGCCATGCTGGAACGCGTGGAGGAAGTCCTGGGAGACTCGCTCCAGTACGTGCTTTCCGACAGCCGCGACACCGCCGAAGCCGCGTTGCGCCTTTTGAAGCAGGGCGGCAAGGGCACCGCCGTGCTGGTGCCGGTCGACGCGCTGCAAAGCGCCAGGAACCGTCCATCTGTCTCCGGCGCGGGAGTGATCGGGTGGGCAACGGATTACGTCCAGTGCGACGCGGGCCTGCGTCCCGCCGTCGACCTGCTGTTGGGCAATTTGTGTCTGGTGGAGGACGAGGCCACCGCGCTGCGCCTTTCGCAGGAGCACCGCGGCGCCGACGTCTGGTTCGCCGCTCCCGGACTTCGCGCCCACGGATCGGGCCTGGTGGCCGGTGGCCGCAAGTCCGGCGAGTCCATGGGCCTGCTCAAGCGCCACCAGATGGCCGAGGACCTGGTCAAGGAACTGGAGACCGCCGAGGCTGAACTGGAACGCGCCCAGGAAGAGCGCCAGGAGTGGAATACCCGCCGCAGCGAGCTGCAGGAACGCTGGCGCGAAATCGACCGCCAGCTCACCGACGCCCGCCGTCGATTCCAGGAGGCCGACACGGCCTTTGGCCGCTTGGAGGCCCAGTCGGGCGCCGCCACCGACCGCGCCGTGGAGCTTCGCAAGCGCCTGGAGGTGGTGACCCCGTCGGTGGAGCCGCTCGAAGCCCGCGTGGCCAAGGCGCGCGACCAGGTGGACACCCTCACCGAAGAAAAGCAGGTGCGCGAGAACGCCGCCCGGTCGGCGGAAGAAGCCCGGGCGGAAGCGGAAGACGAACTCCGCGAAGCGGAAGAAAGCATTCGGCAGGCCGAACGCGAGATCGCCCGGCTTTCCGGCGACGTGCGCCGCATGGAAGCCCAGGCCGAGGCGTCGGAACAGCGGATGTCGGAAATCGAGGAACGCCGCGAACGTCTGCTGGTCGAACTCGATTCGCTGGAGGCCCAGGCCGACGAGAGGACGGAAATCGTCGCGAAGCTGGAAGACCAGGCGTCGCGCGCGCGGGAAGACCTGGTGCAGGTGCAGCGCCGTCGCGACCAGGCTCGCGAAGTCTACGACTCCGCCGTGCTGGCGGTGGAAGAAAAGCTCGCCGGCGTTCGCGGCCACACCAAGCGCATCGACGAACTCTCGCAGGCCATCCACGCCGCCGATCTGGCCCGCGCAGATTCGTCGGGCGAAGACGGACGCCTGCGCCAACGAGCCTTCGAGGCGTGGGAGCTGGACCTCGACAACGAAGTCGAACCCGAACCCGTTCCCGAAGGCTACGACTTCGAATCGGCGCCAAAAGCCATCGAAGAACTGCGCGGCAAACTCAAGAACCTGGGGCCCCTCAACCCCCAGGCGCTGGAAGAATACGAGCAGGAAAAGGCTCGCCTGGACGAGGTCCAGAAGCAGTGCGACGACCTGGAAAAGGCCAAGAACAGCCTGGAACGCGCCATCAAGCGTTTGGACAAGATGGCTCGCGAGCGGTTCGTTGCCACCTTCGAGCAGGTGCGCGTGAACTTCCAGAACGTGTTCAGCACGCTCTTCGGCGGCGGCGAAGGCAAGCTGGAACTGGACCCCGACGCCGACCCGCTGGAGGCGCGCATCGACATCCACGCGCGCCCCACCGGCAAGAAGATGCAAGCCATCTCGCTCCTGTCCGGCGGTGAACGCGCCCTCACGGCCACGGCGCTGCTGTTCGCGCTGTACCTGATCCGGCCTTCGCCCTACTGCATCATGGACGAAGTCGACGCGCCGCTGGACGATGCCAACATCGGGCGGTTCGTGGACCTGCTGCGCAAGTTCGCGCACCAGACCCAGTTCATCGTGGTCACCCACAACAAGCGCACCATGGGCGCTTCCGACATGCTCTACGGCGTGACGCAGGAGATCAAGGGCATCTCGCAGCTGGCCTCGGTGCAGCTCGACGAGGCCGTGAAGCTCGCCGACTGAGGTCGGCGGTGCGCCTTGTCCGCATCCTGCCCGTCTGCTGGCTCGCCCTCGCGGGCCCCGGCAGGACCGAGACGGATTCCGTCGAAGCGTCTTTCGCGGACACGGCGACGCGCGGGATCCCGCTGCGCTGGCTTCCCATGGAGGTGCGGCGCTACCGGCTGGAGGATCTCGATTCGGCGGCCACCGCGCCCCAGTCTCCCGCGACGGCGGCATCGACGGCGAAGGACGGCTCGAAGCTCAAGGTGGGCGGATCCAAGACCGTGAAGGTGGGCGTGGGCGGCGACGGCGGGGTCGCGCTGGACCAGACGCTGTTCCTGACCGCCGAAGGCGAACTGTCGCCGGGCGTGCGCATGAAGGCGAGGCTGTCCGACGGCGAAATGCCGCTTTCGCCGCAAGGATCGAGCGCGGCGCTGCGCGAAGTGGACCAGATCTTCCTGGAGGTGGAATCCGACCGATGGCGGTTGCGGTTGGGCGACCAGGATTGGACGCTCCCGGGCGGGATCGCACCGGGCGCCGAGCGGAAGCTGCGCGGGATCTCGGCCGGCTGGACGACCCCCGTGGCATCGGCGACGGGAACCCTGGGCGGACCGCAGGCCAAATGGAAGCGCGTGACGATTCCCGGCGTGGAAGGCCGCCAGGAAGGCTACGTGCTGGCCTCGTGGCAGGGCGGGCTCCACGGCGTGGTGGTGCCGGGCAGCGAACGGGTGCGCGTCAACGGCGAGAACATGGTGCGGGGGGCCGACGCCGACTACACGGTGCGCTATTCCGACGGCCTTCTGGACTTCACGACGCGTCGACGGATTTCGTCCGGCGACGTGGTGGAGGTGGAGTTCCAATCGGCCGAACTGGACTACGAACGGACCTTCGCCGCCGGACGCGCCGAAGGACGCGCCGGAGGCCTGCGCTGGGAGGCCTGGGGAGCCCGCGAGTCCGACGACGCGGCGTCTCCGCTGGCCTTCGCGCAGGACACCGCCACGCGCCGGATCCTGGAGTCGGCGGGTGCCGACACCGAGGCGGCCAGGACCGGAGACGGACAGATCCTGCCCATCCCTGTCCAGACCGGCGAAGCGGGCCTTCGCCTGCGCCTGGGGGATTCCGGCAACTGGATCGCCGCCGACATGCGCGCATCCGAACACGACGCCAACGTCCTGTCCGGGATCGATTCCCGCCGCGTGGGCCTGTTCGGGACCGGCGCGGCGCGGATCGGCGCGGGTCGGTACCTGGACCAGGGCGGCATCGGGAGGTTCTCCCTCGGCTTGTTCGGGCAGCGGATCGGATCCGATTTCCTGGGGATTTCGGCCACCGACAGTTCGGCGCAGGCAAACGACGGAATCTGGGCACCGGCTCCCGGCGGATCGCGCACGGCCGGCCAGGTCGGCGCCATCTGGCAGGCGCGCTCCGATCTGGCCTTGAAGCTGGACGCCGGAGGCCGAGACGACGCCAACGGATGGTCCAGCCGGACCGCGGGCACCCTGGGACTCGATCGCGGGACCGACAAGCGGATCCTGGCCGGGTTCGACTGGAACCGTCTGGACGACGGGTTGCCGCCCCTGGACAAGGTGCGCCTGACAGGCGAACTCGCCTGGCCCGTGGGGCGTTTTTCCCCTTCGGTTTCGATCGAAGGGGAATCGCGGGACAGGCGATCGGGGCGCGCAGGCGGGGTGGAACACATCAAGACCGGCGCCGCCGCGAAATGGCGCGCCCCTGCCGCCGACCTGGAGATCCAGACGGGTGCCGATTTCCGTCGCGACGCGGTCGGCACGCTGCGGGCGTTCGACCAGGCCAACGACACCGCGCGATCCGTCGGCGCGAAATCGTCGATCCGCTGGACGCCGCGCAAGGGCGACCTGGACCTGGCCTTCGACTGGAAGCGCCTGCGCTCGCGCGAGCTTCCCGATCTCCCGTGGATCGAATCGTCGAGCTGGCTGGGCAGCGCCACGGCGGGGATCTGGCCGGTCAAGGGTCTGCGCGGGCAGGGTCGCTGGAAACTGTCGTCGTCGTCCTACCAACCCGAGATCGCCCGCTACGACACCGTCCCCGCGGGCACCGGCACCTGGCGCTACGACACGCTCCTGCGGATCGTGGTTCCCTCCGACGAAGGCGACCTGCGGCTTGCCGGGATGCGACTGGACACCTCCCGCGCGGCGGTCCTGGCCTCGCAGCGAGAGCTTTCGGTGGAAGCCGAATTCGAGCCGGGAAAGGCCGTCGCGGGGCTCGGCGGATTCTTCGCCGACATCGGGTTGCGAGGGCACGCCGAATGGAACGAAACCGACAGCTCCCCCGCCATCCGGATCTGGCCCCATTTCTCCGACGACGAACTCGCGCGCGCCATCGACGGTCGGTCGGAACTCTCGGTGGGAACCTGGTGGACCCGCGGAGCGCACCGGCTGGAATTCGATTGGACACGGATGCTGTCGGTGCAGGCGTCTCCCATCCTGGCCAGGCTGCGCGACATCTCCGAACGGGCCCGCTGGGCCTCGAGCGCCAAATCGGGGCATCGCCTGGACATCGCCGTGGAACACGGCGATCTGCGCGACGCCCAAAGCGACCGCCTGCGCCTGGAATCGCACTGGTCCACCGATCCGTCGGTGGGGATCCGCCTGGCCAAACGCGTGGAACTGCGCCCGGGTTGGTACTCCAAATGGGGCGAAGGTTCGGAAGGCAAGCAGGCCTTCGAGGCGACCTTGCAGGCACCCTACGCGAACCTGCGCGCCGACCTCCCTCGCGGACTGGCCTTGCGATCCGAGGTCCGCCGGGTGCAGGCCAGGGTCGACGCCCTCGCGGGATCGCGCCTGTCGGACGGCTACCCCGAAGGCGCCACCTGGAGGACATCGGCATCCCTGGACTGGTCGTGGAAGGACCACGTGCAGGCCAAGGCGGAATGGGTGGCCCGCAAGGAACCCGACCGCGCCTGGTTCCAGAAATTGACCTGCGAGGCCAAGGCGATCTTCTGAACCGCGTCGCCGGATCGACCGCGACGACCATCTCTCCCCCTTTCCCGGATATCCGGGGCCGGGGAGACCATTCACGCTTCCCCGTTCCCACCAACGATTCCCGCCACGCCCCCCATCGAGCCAAGGCGAGATGGAGCCGCTCCAATTACATTTGGGGCCGCTTATGATCATCATCAACGAACTATCCATGCAGTTCGGCGATCGGGTCCTGTACTCGAACGTCAACCTCAAGCTCAAGCCCGGCAACCGCTACGGTCTCATCGGCGGCAACGGTTCCGGCAAGACCACCCTGATCAAGATCCTGCAGGGCGAAGAAACCCAGACCGACGGCTCGATCGAATTCGACCCGGGCCTCACGCGCGGCTACCTGCGCCAGGACCACAACGCCTTCGACGGATTCACCATCATGGAGACCGTGCTCCAGGGCCATGCCAGATTCTGGGAGGTCATGAAAAAGCGCGAGGAGCTCTACGCCAAGGCGGAAATGACCGAAGAGGAAGGCCATCTGGTGGCCGACCTGGAGATGGAATTCGCGGATCTGGACGGCTACATGGCCGAAGCCCGCGCGGGCGAGCTGCTGGAAGGCCTGGGCATCCCCACCGAACAGCACAACGATCCGCTCACGAGCCTGGTCGGCGGCTGGAAGCTTCGCGTGCTCCTGGCGCAGGTGCTGTTCGCCCGCCCCGACATCCTCATGCTGGACGAACCCACCAACCATCTGGACATCCACACGATCTCGTGGCTGGAGAAGATCCTCAAGCAGTACGAAGGCCTGGTGGTGGTGATCTCGCACGACCGACACTTCCTGGACAACGTGTGCACGCACATCCTGGACGTGGACTACAAGGAGATCAACCAGTTCACCGGCAACTACAGCCAGTGGGAAACCGCCGTGCGCCAGGCGCGCGAACGCGCCCAGGCCCACAACGACCGCATGCAGAAGAAGAAGGAAGAACTGCAGGACTTCGTGGCCCGGTTTTCGGCCAACGCGTCCAAGGCCTCGCAGGCCAGTTCGCGCCAGAAGCAGCTGGAAAAGATCAAGGAAGACATGGTCGAACTGCGCCCCACCTCGCGCGTGGCTCCCCGGCCGGTCCTCAAGATCGAGAAGCCCTGCGGCCGCCAGGTGGTGGGTCTCAAGGACCTCACCATGGGATTCGAGGCCGACAAGATCCTCTATTCCAAGCTCAACATCGACATCGTCAACGGCGAGAAGGTGGCGATCATCGGCGTGAACGGCGTGGGCAAGACCACCCTGCTCAAGCTGCTCATGGGCCAGCTCGAACCGCTTTCGGGTTCCATCACCTGGGGGCAGGCGGCGATCAAGTCGTACTTCCCGCAGGATCCGTTCGAACTGCTGGATCCCGAAATGTCGGCGTTCGACTGGCTCTACCAGTTCCGCCCCACCTGGGGCCAGCAGGAAATCCGCGCGCTGCTCGGGCGCATGCTGTTTTCCGGCGACGCGCAGATGAAGCTGACCAAGGTGCTGTCGGGCGGCGAAAAGGCCCGATTGCTGTTCGCCATGCTCATGGCCCAGCAGCCCAACACGATCATTCTGGACGAACCCACCAACCACCTGGATCTGGAAGCGATCGAAGCGCTCAACGACGAACTGAAGGACTACGAAGGATCGCTCGTCTTCGTGTCGCACGACCGCACCTTCGTGAGTTCGCTGGCCACCCGGATCATCGAGATCATCGACGGACAGGTGATCGACTACCAGGGACCGTACGAAGACTACGTGGGTGGCCCCCGCGACGAAATGATCGCCCGTCTGAAAGGCCGCGCCAAGAAGTGACACCCACCGGTGCCGGAACCCTCCGGCATCGATCGAACTCGAAACGAAAGAGGCATCCGGGATCCCGGATGCCTTTCGTTTTCCCTGCCCCCGCTGGAGCCGGTCAGATCACCAGTTGTTTTCCAGCCGAAGCTTGACGCCCACGTTCACGAGCTTGTTGTAGACGTAATGGCCGCTCTTGCCTCTGGCTCTTTCGTGTTCCACCGGCTTGCGGGTGGCCAGCAACCGGATCGGGTAGATCCCCGAACTGACCAATCGTCCGTCCTGGCGCTGTCCCTTCCAGAGCACGCCCACGTCGGTCATGCCGATCGGGCTCTTGGGAAGCCGATCGAGCATTTCCTGGGTAATCTCACGTTCGATCTGGCCCACGAAGGTTCCGATGTTGTCGTAGATGTACACGGTGATGTTGGTCGGGACGTTGGTCTGGATGAAGATCACGGTCCCGTTCTCCATCTTGCCGGTCACCCGCGGAGTGTACGAACTGGTTCCGGGGATCCAGGTTCCGCTACCCTGCGAGCTGGTCTGCCACACACCTTCGCCATCGGGAGTCGAGGGCCGCGCGACGAGCTCGAACTGTGGACCATCGATCTTGTCGCCCGCCTTGTGGGTGATGTCGGTCACGATCGGATTGGTCACCTCGAGACTCGGCGGGAACACGCGCTCGTTGGCCAGGACTTCCGTCCACTTGGCACGGGAACCAGGCTTGTTGCCAGCCTTGTCCTGGACGCCCTCCCACGAGAATCGCACGCTGTCCCCGGATGCCGGATTGGAGTAATCCAGCGGGAAGGGCTTGAGCATGATCGTGAGCGTGCCCTTGGCGCTGTCGTACACGATCTTGTACCTGGGATCGGCGAAGATCGGAAGACCTGAATCCGACGTGCTGTCGCTGGAGCGGTACCGGATCACCGGCTTGGATGGATCGATCTTGATCCATTCGGACACCTTGACGACCATGGTGTCCACACCCGATGTGTCGCTGGTGTAGTAGATGTCGGCCCTGGAGATCACCGGTTCGGCTTCGTCGGCGATATTGAACTTGCCACCCTTGTA
>JAKPQQ010000250.1 GCA_029557215.1 Fibrobacterota bacterium
AATCGCAACCTTCCAGCCCTTCACGGGTTCCTGCGTGTAATCGATCAACAAGCTGTCGGTTCCGTTGGTGTTGATCGGGTCGACCTTCACCTGGATCGCCTTTCCGTCCTTGCTATCCACAAAGTCGTTCTCGATCACCAACGATTGCCGATTCGCACCCGTCTTGTCGGCGGTCGGACGATCGGCAAACCCCATGTACCGTTTGCCACCCCAACTGGAGACAAAGGTGGCCATGTCGGCCACCTCGATCGGGAACTTGCCCGCCGGAACCAAGGCCTTGTATCCAAGCGTGGTATCGTACGGGATCGGCTTCAGGTACTCCAGGGTGTCGATGCTCAAGCGCCACACCCGCTCGGCGATCGCGCCAATCGAATCCACGTTGTCGGGGTGGCCGTTGCCATCGCGATCAATTGCTGCCCCCGCCACCGCATGCACCCCGCTGGTGTGGTAGAAGATCGCAAAGTGCGCGGTCTCCAGCATCTGGGGGGCCGGATCGGCGGCCATGCGGCCCGCCACCGCAGTTGCCCCGTTCGCCCCGCGGTTCCACTGGGGGTCGGGCTCGTCGTGGTGCGGGCAACGGATCACCTCGGCGCTGGTTGCCGCCGCGAGCAAGCCCACCAAAAGGATCGAGCGTGGTTGGATGCGCAGGTTCATGGTGTTCCCCTGGTTTCCTGGTTCGACAAGACTTGGACGATGCCGGTTCAAGGTAGGTTCGAGAGTCGACTTCCCGGGGTTCATGGGCGCATCTCGCCGCCCACGTTCCCGGCGTTGTTGTTGGTGTTCCATTCCCAGATGCCGCCTTCGCGCAAGGATTCCGGCAAGACCAGGATCCGGTCATCGGATGGCTGCTCGGGACCCATCTCCAGGTCCACGAACTCGCCCGGATCCAGCTTGCGATCCAAAACCACCCGCAGACGCTCCACCCCACCCGATGCATTGGTGCGCACCACCACCAACCCTGCCGGCAATACCACCGTACCCGCGTTGGCCACGCGCACGATCGTGGTTCCTTGCAAGGAATGGATGCCCGACACCGACACGTCGGCGCATTGGTCGGGGTGCGAAGCGATCCAGGCCACCTTGGCGTGGCGTCCCTGGACACTGCATCCCGGTCCGTCGCTCCACAGGACATCGCCTGTTGCCGACACCACGGCGCGACAGGTTCCGTCGCCCCGGATCGTATCGGTCCGGCCGTCGGCATCCAGGTCTGTCAAAACAGTTCCCGTCAGGTTCCGCAAATCCCAGAGCACCGATCCGTCCTGGCGCAGCACGGCATCGCCCGCGATGATTTCCGGGAGTCCGTCGCCGGTCAGGTCGCGGACCGCGAGATCCGACACCGATCCGGCTCCAGAGGCGGTCGTGCACCAAACCGCGTCGCCTTCGCCCAACGAACGACAGATCTTGCCCTGGGCGTACCACAAGCGGTCCAGGCTGTCGCGATCGCGCACCCGGCCGTCGCCGTCGGTGTCGCGCAAGTGCGCCAAAGCCACCGGGGTGCCGTCGGCAAGCGTGCGACCGGTGGTTGCATCCAGCCAGCGCAAGGCCTTGGATTCGCGGCAAGGATTGCCCCCAAGGGCCACGTGGTCTCCCACCACCCGTTCGGGCGATACCTGGGCGGCATCCAACCAGGCCACGAACACCTCTTCCGGAAACCGGCGAGCCGATTGGTTCAACACAAAATCCAGCATCACCGACTGACCGGGACCAATCTCACGCACCCGTTCCATGCCGATCCGCTCGTCCGATCCCTCCGTGAAACGCAGGTCGCCGTCACGGTCGCGGAACAGCACCGCGTAGATCCCTCCCGCGAACCGGGATCGGCCGCGCTGCGTCACGGTCAGACGCGCCGTGCCGCTGGCGCGCAGGTTGCGCAAATCCACATGCACGCTGTCGGCGTCCAACAAATCCGCACGCAGATCGTGCAACGTGAACTGCCCGGCCACGTCCACATACTCGGCCAGGCCGGTCGCGGCGTCCAACCGCGGTTCCACGCGCTGGCTTCCCAGCCCCAGCACCGCCGACACCAGCTCGCGCCCGGTTCCGGTCGCCGACAGCAGCTTCATGGAATACTGCTGGCTGCGCAGCGAAAGCGCCGCGGCGTGTTCGATTTCCAGGTTCTTGATCTGGTGCAGACCGCCTTGCATCACCGGAACCCCGCCCACCGCGCTGGAGCGCAGCCACGACAGCTTCCAGTCGGGCAGATCGCGCCAGCGTTCCACGGCGGCCCACAGGAAGGTCGCGCAGGAGTCGATCGGGAACACAAGGTTCGCGTCCCAGGTGAATCGGCCTGGCTCGATGTTCCGGGTCCATTGGGTCCAGGTCTGGCCATCCAAGAACGCTTCGCCAGCGGCCTGCCAGCCCTGCAGGGCGTCCGTGCGGGCGTTGGGGCCCAGCGCCAGCCACAGTTCGGCGGGTCGCCGATAATTGGCAGAAAAGACCCGTTCGTCGCAAGAGCTTGGCCCCACCTGCGGGACCGGCAACGACCAGTTGGGACGGCTGCCGCCAGGCTGCCGGATCGAATCGCGATCCCCATGCACCACCAGGCTCGAGCTCGGATCGCGCGGCACCACCGCGCGCATCGGAGCGTTTAGCACCAAGGCCGAATCCCATCCCGGATCGGAATCCGTCACGACCACCAGGACCTTGACCAGATTTCCTTGTCCGTCGCGCACCCAAACGGTATCGATCACGGTTCCGGTTCCTGGGGTGTAATGGACGGGCGTCACCACAACAAGCTTGCCACCGCCCTGGCGCACCGGTACCACGAGTCCGTCGGGTCCACGCTGCGAGCCGGGGACCGCGGCCCCCGCCAGGCTGGACGGCAACGGGTCCGGCAAGGTCCAACCAGACAAAGATTGTCCGGGCTGCACCGGCTGGGATGCCTGCGGGGCCGTTCCGGCCAGCAAGAACCACGACAGGGCCGTTCCCGATACGACTTGGGCGTTCTGGGCTCCCGGCAAACCCGTGGCTTCGGTGGGCAGCGGGTGGCACCAGACCGCGCGCGCACCAAGGGTGGTCGCGAGGTTCGTGGCTTCGCGAGTCCAGCCTGCGGCGGGTTCCCAAGCGATGTCGCCCACGGCGCACACCTTGGCAAAGCGTTCGGTGCGGATCCAGGCCGCGTTCGGCCCGGCTTCTTGCGCCCGGTGGGCCAAGCCCGGCATCCAAGCCGCGCCATTCCAGGCCGATGGAACCGCCGTGACCCACGCCTCGCGGTCGGCCCAGACGGGCGCGCCGCTCACCAAGGCCAGGGTGTCCCCCACGGCTCCCCTGGTTTCCAGGACTCGCGGGCGCGACGGCGCCGTTTGAGTCCAGGAATCCCACAGTTGCGAACCTGGCCGTTCGCTTTCCCAGCGAAGCTTCCAGTCGTCGTGGCGGGGCGTTCCCCAACGGAGTTCGTCCACCCCGTACCGGCCTCCCACCACCACCTGGGTCGTGGGTTCCTGGCTCTGATCCTGGGGGGCCACCATGCCCGATACCACCATTTGTCCGTTCGCCCACAGGTTCACTCGACCTGAGGGGATTTCCCAAGTGGCACCCAACAGCATGGGGCCCTGGTCATCCAAAATTCCGGGGGCGCTCACCACCGAATCGCCGCGGTAACGCAGCCAGAGGCGGCCGTCGGTGCGGGTCCCCCATTGCAGGGTGCTGGAATTCCAAAGGGTTTCGTCGGCATCGGGATTGAACCTCGCCCACAGCGAGGCGCTCCAACCGCGCACATCCGAACCCGGCAAGGCAACCGATTGGGTTTGGCCAGGCGCCGCCAGTGCGGCTCCCACCACTCCTGGAGCTGATGCGCTGCCGTGCCAAGCCGTCATTGCAGGCGCCGGTGCGGCCGCAAGATCTCCCAGCCACAGTTCCAGATCCAACGCCCGGTGAGGTGCCAGTTCGGGGACCTGCACCCAGGCTTCGTAGCGCTGTGCCGCCGGGTCCCAAACTTCCGTTTCTTGGGGCAACACGTGCCCTGCCGCATCGCGCACCACGGGCGCCGTGGCGTCCCAACGCGGCAGTTGCGTACCGGTGCGACGCACGCGCAGCACGGAGTTGGCCACGGTGCCGGTGATCGCATGGGCCAAGCGCTGGCCATCCACCCGCAGCGGCACGCGCACGATCCCATCCTGCGCCGCCGACCGCGCCACCAGTTGCCAGCTTTGCACAGGTTCCCACACGATGGTGTCGCCTGCGGGGGTGAACAGCTTCCAGCCCACCCGCAGTTCCAGGGTGCCTTGCTGGACCAGATCCACCACCAGGTTCCGGGACGAACAGGTTTCCCAAACGTTGTTGTTCCAGCGGCATTGCGCCACCGGCAACGATGTCCCGTTGCGCCCTTGGGTGGCCTGGGGGGTCAGGCTCCAACGCAAGGCGGTGGCCACCGCCAGGGTGTCGCGACGGCGCAGCACGCCTTGGGGGGCGGCAAGTTCGATTTGACGCGGCGGCGTGACCACCAGCCAGCGATCCTGCCACACCACGCCGGCCTCGGGTCGGCGAATCCGCACGTTCAGCCAGTCGGTCTGCGGGATGTCGGCGTTGGTGGGGTTGCCCTGGATCCAGTTCCAAGCCCAGCCTTGGGGCGGTGTGCCACGCACCCACTCGATGCGAGCATCGGAGGGGA
>JAKPQQ010000297.1 GCA_029557215.1 Fibrobacterota bacterium
GTTGCGAACCGCGAGCGGGCACGCAGACGTCTGGAGGTGGTTCGGAGAGCGGAGCTTGCCGAAGCCCAGTTGACCCGTTGGCGCGACTCGGTGGCTCCGATCCTGCGCCAGGCGCTGCAGAAGGTGGAGGCCGGGCTGGCCACCGGCGGCGTGGAGCGCGCCGAACTTCGGGAGTGTAGGCGCGCCTACTGGGAAGGACGCGAACAGGAAATCGAACTCGTCGCGCGTTGCCGCGCGTTGGAATTGGCACGAATGGAACTGGAAGGAATCGAACCATGAACAAGTACCTGATCATCGCAAGCTGGGTAGGACTGGGTGCGATCGCCGGATGGGGTGTCGCCGAACTGGCGGGCCACGAAGGGCACCAAGGTGCCGAGGTCCACAAGGGCGAGGAATCCCACGAGGGCCACGCGAAGGAGCCCGATGGGCACGACGACCATGCCGGAGAAACCGGGCACGAGGAACATGCCGCCCAGAAGAACGGCCACGACGATCACGCGAAGGAAACCGACGAACATGCCGGGGAAGCCGAGGGTGGTCACGAAGGTCATGACGAACATGCCGGAGAAGGTTCGGAACCAGGTGTCATCCCGGATTCCCTGCTGGCCGGCGCCGGAATCTCCCTGGACACGGTGCGCGCGGGTGATGTCGCACGCGAATTGGTGCTGCCGGGCAGGATCCAGCACGATCCTTCACGGGTCTTCACGGCAGCGTCCCGTTTCCCAGGAGTCCTGAAGGACTGGAGCCTGCAAGTGGGGGATCGCGTGTCGGCCGGGCAGGTGGTGGCCCGCATCGAAAGCGACGCCTCGCTGGAAGTCTACGAGATCAAAGCGGCCCGCGCCGGCACCTTGGTGCACCGCGAAGCCAGGCCGGGCCAAGCCGTGCAGGCGGGCCAGGCGCTCGGCGAGTTTGCCGAGACCGGCTCGCTGGTGGTCGACCTGCAAGCCGGCCCCTCCGAGGTGTCGCGAGTTCGCGCCGGCATGGCGGTGGAAATTCGCGCCGAGCGCGACGCGGCTCCCGTGAGCGTGCGCATCGACCGGATCCTTCCGTCGGTGGACCGCGCGACCCAGACCCGGGTCGTCCGCGCGAAACTCGCCGATGCGAAGGGGCGTTTCGCGGAAGGGTTGTTCGTCAAGGGATCGGTGCAACTGGAGAGCGTGAAGGCACCCCAGACGATCGACAAGCGTGGCGTGCAATACCGCGACGGATCCGCGGTCGTGTTCGTGCGCGCCGATGGCAAATTCGTCGAAAGAGCCGTGACCACTGGGCGCAGCGGGTCGGATCGGATCGAAATTCTCACCGGGTTGCGCTCCGGAGACATCGTGGCCGGTCGCGGAAGTTTCGTGGTGAAGGCCGACCTGGGCAAGGGGGAGGCCGGCCATGACCACTGAAAACCACCACCATCATCATCCCTCCGACGGCATTGTCGGACGATTTTTGTCGGCAAGCGTCAAGCACTGGGGGATC
>JAKPQQ010000301.1 GCA_029557215.1 Fibrobacterota bacterium
CCCCAACTGGTCCGCCGGTGCGCGGGGCGCGGTCCGTGGTTTCGAGAGGCCTCCAAACTGGTCTGAGCTTCGGGACCGGTGCGGATGGTACATTTGGCACCATGAATCTCAAGACGATCCCAGTCATCGCCGCGCTCGTGGCCGGATCCTGTCTCGCCGCGGGCGACCTGAGGGTCAAGGTCGGGCAGACGTCCCCCACGTTCAGCATGCCTTCGCTGCTGGATCCGCTGCGGCGGATCTCGCTCAAGGAATTCGCGGATTCCGCGCGCTACGCGGCCAACCCCAGGTACGGCAAGCCCGTCCTGCTGGCCTTCTGGAACACCACCTGCGTGCCGTGCCGGGCGGAATTCCCCCGGCTCCAGAAATGGCTCGCCAACCGATCCGACGTCAAGTTCATCCCCTGGCTGATCGAAGACGTCGATCCCGCCGTGGCCATCCAGTGGTTGCAGTCGATCGGCATGAAGGAAACCGGCGTGATCGACAAGTACGCCACCAAGTCGGCCCAGTTCGTGGTCTGCGAAAACAAGCTCTGCCACGTTCCCGCCCTGGTCGCGATCACCCCCGACCAGAAGGTGCGCCTGGCCAAGGCCGGTTACGATCCGGCCCAACCTCTGGAAGCCATGCTCGACGAAGTGCTCCCCGTGGTGGCGGTTCCCGCCGAACCTCCGGTGCCCAAGCCTGCGCCCTGACGCTCCCCATCGGATCCTGGGGGTCGATCCTCCCCGCCGGCGCGCCGGCGACGGCGACCACGAACGGGCCTTGCGCAGGATGCTGTCCGGCGAACTCCCGGCGACCGGTCTGGTGGAGCGCGTGGCGCTCGGGAACCGGTTGGTTCCCCACAACTATTCGGTTCCGGTCGATCGCGAAATGCCCTGCGACCACCCGGGCTGTTCCGCCACGTTCGTGGTCCGTCTGATTCCGGGGCAGCTGGTGTACCCCCGCTGGTGCCCGTTCCACCGCCCGCGGCATCGTCGGAACCTTCCGACCTGATCCTGGTCGATCGCCAAGGCGCCGGCGATCAGCCCTTGGTCTGCGGCGAAGTGCGCCGGGTGTGGCTGGACGGAATGGCCAAGGCCGGAACGAACAGGAAGAGCGAAGCGATCCCGGCGATCCCGAGCGCGAACCGCAATCCCGATCCCGAAGCCAACGCGCCCAGGATGGCGGCGGTCGCGATCTGTCCCACCGAATGCGACAAGCTCAGCAAGGCCTGCGAGGCGGTGCGTTGGTCGACCGGGGCATGGCGCAGCAGAAGCCACCGCAGAGGACTGGCCAGTAGGCAGGCCAAGGCGGCGCCGAACAGCGGACCGACCACGAAATAAAGGGCGGGCGAAGTCGGAATCCAGTGGAACGCCCCGAACGAAATCGCTTGGAGAGCGACTCCTGTGGCGACGATCGGTCTGGCGCCGATCCTGTCCAGGAGTCGTCCGGTGATCGGGGCGGCGAGGGTCAGGCCAAGGACCAGCGGCACCAGGTAAAGGCTGGCCTTGGCGGGACTGACCCCCAAGGTCTGCACGGCCAGGTCGGGGAGCACCATGACGCCGACTTCGCCGATCCCCGCCCCCAATCCCAGCCAAAGCACGTTTCTCAGGATGCCGGGTCCGATCAACGACGGGGGAAGGATCGGATCCCGCGCCCGATGTTCCACCCATGGAGTGATTCCCAGCAGGACGGCTCCGGCGGCCAGAGGCAGCCACACCCGGACCTGCTCGAACCCGAACAGGGGCGACGACGGATCCAGGTTGGACAATCCCAATGCGGCCATCACGAGGCCGCCGCCGAACGAAACGAGTCCCGGCCAATCGAACGATCCGGAGGTGGAGCCTGGGGTGGATGCCGGGATCTGTTTCCAGGCGAGTCCCATCACCAGCAACCCCAGCGGAAGGTTGATCCCGAAGATCCAGCGCCAATCGGCGAAGGCCAGGACCATGCCGCCCAGCGGGGGGCCGATCAGGAACGCGAGCCCGAAGGTCGCCCCCAGGAGTCCCAAGGTCCTTCCGCGTTGTTCGACGGGGGCGACTTCTCCGATCACGGCGGTGGCCACTGGGAAGATCCCGCCCGATCCGAATCCCTGGAAGGCGCGGAAGATCGTGATCCAGGCGAGGTCGGGAGCCAAGACGACCCCCAGGGATCCAAAGCCGAAGATCCCGATGGAAAGCAAGTAGATGGGGCGTCGCCCGATCCGATCGGAAAGCCTTCCCAACAAAGGGGTTCCGAACAGGTTGGCCAGCACGTAGGCGGTGATCAGCCAGGACGCGTCGCGGGATCCCGCCCCGAATTCCAGGCGGATCGCCGGAAGGGCGGGGCCCAGGACGGCGATGTCGAGGGCCGCCAGCAGTACCCCGAGAAAGAGAGTGAAAAGCAATCTTGAGTTCATTGGACAATCCAATCTAGGAATCGGGTCTCTCGTCGAAAAAATGGGGCGATCCGGGACTGGGGACCTCCCGTACCCGCTTTGTGAACGCCAAGGCAGAACGACTTCACAAACGGAGGGTGGAAAAGCACTCCTTTCTCTAAATTGGGAGCCAGTGGTGCCGAGGGACGTTCCCTCCGGTAGTGCTGAGGGGAGATCTGAATGCGGTTTGGGCGCCTCGTGCGGACTTTTTTCGCAATACCATTGCTGGTCGGTGCCGCCCAAGCCGCCAAGGTGTTGGTCATCCACAATCCGTGGGCCAATACCGTGCACCAGAACGAAGTTCCCCAGATTTGGGGAGGCGTGAGCCAGTGGAACAAGGACGCGATGCCGCTCACCCTGTTCAGGCCCATGGGCAACGACTGGTTCTCGTACACGTTCCCGTCGGCCACGCCCGGCGACTTTTCCGTCCTGATCCGCCCTCCCAACGGAACCCCGGAACGCGGATGGCTGCGTTACCGCTCCACCGGCTTCGAAAAGGCCGGCGATTCGGTGGTCCGTGATCTCAACATCGACGCCTTCCTGTCCGTGGTGGATACCGTCTGGATGGTTCCAAATCCGCGCTTGGGCGGCCCCCCCAAGTACCTGATCCAGCATCCCAAGGAAATCGACATCGAGTTCTGGAATCCTTGGGAAGGCGATTTCCCCAACCAGCCGCCGTCCGTCCAGGTGGCGGGGTTCCAGTTCGAGCCGATGCAACCCGGGAACACGGGCAAAGGCTGGTGGAAATTCCGGGTGATCGGCTATTCCACCTTGGATCTGGTGTTCCGATCCCCCAACGGCACCTCCCATATCGGGTCGCAGGGAATGGTCACCTCTTCCGTGGCGCCTGCGGGAACCAGGTTCGATTCCCTCGCCACCGCCAAGACCATCTGGATCTATCAGACCCAACCGCCGGCAGGCAAACTGGTTGGGCAGGTCGTTCCGCCGCGGCCGCGGGTGATCGAAGTCTTCAACCCGTGGGACGGGCGATTTCCTTTCCAGAAGCCCATATTCCGCTTTCCCGACGGATTCAACGCCTCGGCCACGCCCATCTACGAACGCTGCGGTTGGTTCCGGGTGTCTCGGATGGACATCGATCCCGCCTCGATCCTGTTCGGCAACGATTCCGGAACCACCTTCGGGACCGAAGGATTCGGATCGGGCGCAGGGTTCCAGCTCTCGGCGTTCTGGAGCGCGGGAATCGACACCGTGCGGATCTTCCCCGATTCGGCGAGTCGTTGGGGGGCTTTCCAGGGCGTTTCGCAGCGCACCGGCCAATGTTACCTGACGAACCTGGCCGCCACGGTCCGCGATTTCGACACCACCCATCCCGCCTTCGAGAAGTATTTCGCCTGCGGGGTGACCCCGGGAATGGTCAAACCGACCCTGGGCAGCGACGGAAAACCCGTCTGGGATTCGGCAAAAGGCGACAAGTGCGGATCCAGCACCGTCTACGACTGGTTCCACGACAACCCCAAGTACTCCTACAAGACCTGCACCGACATCCCGCTGGAGCTCAATCCAACCACCAGCATCTACCGCTACGAGAACACCCGGTATTTCCCGCTGGACAACATCCCCCCGTCGATCAACCCCCGCAACATCCAATACCCGGGCGAAGACGGCAAGAACCACAATTTCCACTTCTGCCTGGAAACCCATGCGGTGTTCGACTACCGCAAAGGACAGAAGTTCGATTTCGTCGGCGACGACGACGTGTGGGTGTACATCAACAACCGCCTGGTGGTGGATCTGGGCGGTGTCCACGACGCGGCGCCTGGATCGGTGCTGCTGGACACCCTGGGATTGGTCGAAGGGCGCACGTACCCGTTCGATTTCTTCTTCTGCGAGCGCCGCACCATGGCCTCGAACATGCTCATCACCACCTCCATGAACCTGCGCAATCCGCCCGAATTCGAGCTGCGCGAGTCCGTCCTGGGTGCCGGCAAACGCCTTTACGACCTGCTCTACCACCAGAAGCTCGGCCAGGCTTGCGATGCGGAAAAGGTCGAGCGCCCCACGCCCGGGCTGTTCTACATCACCGGCCCGCAGTTCCCGGTGGCCACCCGCCTCGGTCCGGGCCTGAA
>JAKPQQ010000177.1 GCA_029557215.1 Fibrobacterota bacterium
GTGACCGAATCTCGCACTCCTTCCCAGCCCACGATGTTGCCTACGGAGGAGGGTGGATCGAGATCCACGGGGCGTATGCTGTAGCGGGTCCACGTGCTGTCCAATGTCCTGGTGGTCCAGGCCTTGGGCCAGCGATCCCCCTGGACATGGTCGAAGGCGAAACGGAGCTGGCCGTTCCCGCGGGCCCAGAACACGATGGAATCAAGTGCCCGGAGGCTTCGGGGGGCGGAGCTGCCGCGGATCAGCATCGTGTTGACGACGGCGTAGGAATTCCTGTTGGTCTTGACGTAGCGCAGATGCAGGGCGGCGCCCGGGCGCCCCTTGTCGGCGGGCGCGATGGCCATGCCGAGAATCCGCGCGGAGTCCATCGCGAAGTTCTTCCAGAGGGATCGCGTGGGGAGCAGGGTGGTGTCTCCTCCGGATTCGAAGTCGGCCACGGCCTGGGATGTCAGGTCGAGCTTTCGCGCTTCGTGGATTCCTTCCCAGGTGCGGATGCGGTCGCTGAGGATGGTCCCGAACGATCCTCCCCAGCGGACGCGGATCTTCGCGTCGCTGCGTAGAAGCGACGAGTCGAGGCGCACGTTCAGTCGTCCCAGTCGTGCGGCGGTGTCCCAGTAGACCATTTCAAAGGGAAGCAGGGTGGAATCCTGCCGTTCCAGGCGCACATCGCGTCCGTCTGGCCTGCTGTGGGAGAAGTCGAAATTGAGGCGATCGAAACGGAGTGTCGCGACGGTCGTGCTTCCGGTGGGGCGGTTCCATTCCGGAAGGAGGGAATCGACGTCCAAGAGCCGGGCCGCGGCGAAGTCGCTTTCCGTCTCCACCGAATTGCCGGCGGCACGATCCATCGCACAGGAGGCGAGGAGCGCGAGGAGCACGGGAGCCGGATACAGGATGCGGGGACTCACGATTCGACCTCGGGGGCCAGCGGGAAGAAGGCCATGACGATCTGCATGACGCGATCGGGTGTGGTGGATTCCTCCACTCTCTTCTGGATCTGGCGCCGGCTTTCGCGGAGCATCTCGCGGATTTCGTTCCAGGCGAGCTCGTCGATCGCCACGGACAGCGTGGACACGTCGCGCTGCTTCTTGGGGAAGCGCTCGAAGCTTTCGAGGGCGAGGGTCAGCATCTGCTTCTGGAAGCCTTCGACGGCCTTCGCCTTGTCGGATCCCGAAGCGGTGAGGTGGGTTTGGGCGAGCACGAGCCTCCCGGAGCTGGCCTTCTTGACGAGCCCCAGTTCGAGCAGGAGATCGAGCGCCTTCTTGATGTCTTTTTCGGGGATGCTCGGGCGGATGCGGGAGGCGAGTTCGCGCGGATTGGCGCGCCCGTTGACCACCTCCAGGAGGCAACGGACCGCCACGACCCACCAGTCGCGGAAGAAGGCGAGTTCGCTGTCCTTGAGCCTGGAGCGTTCGACGTCCCGCAGCGACAGGGCCTTTTCGAGGATTTCCTGGCGCGCCTTGGCGCCTCGCTCCCTCTGGTATGCGGCCAGCAGTTGGAAGTACTCGGCGGCCCGGCCCGTGAGCCCCAGGAATTCGATGGCGCGGGGGAGGCATCGTGCCGGAAGATGGAGTTCCTTCTGGAGGACCCGGAACAGGTAGCTTCCGTCGATTTCGAGTCGATCGCCCATCATGCGGTACGAGAAGAGCGACATGGCCGCTTTCTTCTCCTCGTACGCTTCCTTGAGGATATCCCGGTATTCCAAGGACTCGAAGACTGGACGCATGGCACGAGTATACACCCTCCCCTGACGGGAGGGCGCCGGTTTGGGGGTGCGCGCCTTTGATAGAATATCATGGAAGCGACCAGGCGAGCCGGATCGGCGGAGCGCCTGGAGGCGGTCTATGTCGCGTCGAGGGGGTCGCAGGTGGCCGACAGGGGAGCCGGCGAGAGGATGTCGTCGACGCCGAACAGTTCGCGGGCGATGTTGGCGATCCCCAGACGCTGCTGCTCGCTCAGCGCCGCG
>JAKPQQ010000315.1 GCA_029557215.1 Fibrobacterota bacterium
TTTCCCGCCGCGACGATCCGCACCATGGTGCCGGATTTGTCCAGCGAGGTGGGGATCCACGGATCGGAGGCCACCAGCTTGGCCTGCAGCCCGACCTTTTCCAGTGCGTCGACGGAAAGCGTTTCCGGGGCGAAGCCCCGCCTCGCGAACTCCAGGATGCCGACGGGACCGGACATGGAGCGCAGCGCGGACGTGCCCGCGCCCGAAAGGTCGGTCAGACGGATTCCGTCGCGCTTGAGGCGCACGACCAGGGCCATCCCGGCGTGGGACGGCAGCTTGGCCCGGCCGCCCACGAAGGGAATGTCGCGCGCGAGGGTCCGGCCGTCCACGCCCAGAAGGTCCAGCGAGGCGCCGGATCCGGCGTCGGCCCATTCCACGGTGTTGGAGATCGAAGAGAACCGAAGGCCCGAGGGGCGTCCCGTGTTCCGCACGGAAACCCCGTTGGCGTCGCCGACCAGCGCGAAGACACCTTGCGCGTCGGTGAGGACGGATCCCGTCACGCCCGCCAGCGAAACCGACACCTGCGGGACGGGTGCGCCGGATTCGTCCAGGACCTTTCCGGAAAGCGAGATGGGTGCGGCCATGGTGGTCGCGCAGAAGGCCAGCAGGAAGAATGGATTGTTCACGGTCGGGGTCCTCAGCGAGTCAGGGCGATGGTGCTGGAAGAGCGTCCGTGTTCGCCGGCGAACTGCAGGACGTAGGTGCCGGCGGCCCACGAGGCGGTCGGGATGGCCAACCGATCGGAGCTCGCGACGGCCTGGAACCGGATCTCGCCCCGGGCGTCGACGACGCGCACGATCGTGCCCTCGGCGAGACCTGTTGCCGAAATCCGTCCATCCGTCGACCGGATCCCGGGCGCCCCCGGGAGGGTGGCTCCCCGGACCCCCGCGGTCCCCAGGCCGAGGGAGACGATCGCGGGATGGTCGGCGGCGTAGTGGTAGGCGCGGATGGTGTTCCCGGAAAGGACGTTCAGGACGGTCTTCTTGGAATCCACCTCCACGATCTTCTGGGATCCGGAGAACGTGAGCAGCGTGTTGCCGTTGGCGAGCCGCTGCCCGTACCCGTAGTGGCCGGTCGACTGGTAGGCGCCGTTGTGGAAGTCGAACACGAGTTCGGCCGCGAATTCGCCGTTGGATCCGATCACCCATCCGGTGTCGCTTTCCTGGCCCTTGACCTCGTACCAGCGGGACTGCTTCACCGTGTTGTCGGAGTTCCCGAACAGACAGAAATTGCCGGCGCCGGGAAGCCCGGCCTGGATCACGCCTCCGCCGTGCACCACGTCGGAGTAGGCGGATCCAGGACCTCCGTAGTTCTTGCTGGATCCCCACCGGAACAGGAGGTCGCCGCCCTTGCCGTAGCGTCCGCCCTTGGAGGTCGCGGCCTCGGCGGTGGTGGTGGAGTGGTCGATCACCAGCACCTCGTTGAGGTAGTGCGAGCTCATCGCGATCAGGTCGCGGGCCGAATCGTACACCACCGAATTGATGTGCAGGGGGTCGTTCGACTTGAAGTTGTTGTTGTTGAACTTGCGGGGGTGGTTGGTCCCCAGCGTGTGGTCGCTGGCCTTCCATTCCCAGACCACCTTCTTGGCCACCGGATCCCATTCCTGGATGCGTTCGTCCCAGATGGAGCTCAGGTTGCCCGTGTAGCCCGCCGAGGCCAAGGCCGTCTTGGGGTTGATCTTCACGGTGTAGGTGCCCAGCCAATGGCCGTTGGGCATGACCCAATGGGCGTGGTGGAAGGCGCCGCCCGACGCCGCGGCCCAGGTGTTGACGGCCGTGGCGCTCCCGGGAGCCTGTTCCACCAGCGAGGCGAATCCCATCGCCGCGGCGCTGCCGGTTCCCGTCTGCCCCAGGATGTTGCCGTTGGGCAGCAGGTAGGCGTTGTAGCCCGCCACGTTGTAGGTCTTCAGCACGGTTCCCTTGCTGTCGACGAGGGTCGACGTCTTGGAGCCGCCGCCGAATCCGCCTTGGGCGGGGATCAGGACGTAACCTGGTGCGATCTCCGCGAGGGAAATTCCGGAAAACGCCAGCACGAGCGAAGCGGCGAGGTGCGCTGACTTCATGGTTTCACTTCCTGTTGTTGTGGACGATGGAGGCGTGCGATGCTCGTACGGAGCGGACGGAAACGATCACGATGCCGGCGGGCAGGGGGAGTTCGATCGAGCTCGTCCCGACCGCGAAGGAGGTCGATCCCAGGAGCCTGCCGTCGGGGCCCGACCAGCGGATGCGGCCAGACCCGAGCCGCTCCAGGCCGTCCATGCGCCAGGTGTTTCCTGTGCGGACCATGCGCCATGGGCGTGGCCTGGAGCCTGGTTCCACGTTCGTCCGGGATTCCAGTTGCGCCGAAAGCCTCGCGTTGCGCTCGCTGGAAAAGGAGACCAATCCCAGCACGAGCCCTTCCGATCCGCGGACGTTGGCGCGAAGGTTGGTCTTCCAGGCCGCGGTGGAATAGAACTTGTTCGCGTCGGATTCCACGAACGGCGCCAGGAACGCCGAATCGCGCACCACCATGGTGGCGACGGAATCGGTGCTGGCGGCGTCGGCGACCAGTTCGCGGACGGCCTGGAGGTAGGCCGCGCGGGTGGCCGGGCATGCCAGAAACCGTCGGAAGAGGGGGCGGTCGGCCAGCGGGGCCTGCACGGTGTCGAGGGCGAGGCTCAAGGCGCCCGAGGCTCCGCCGTAGGCCCCGAAGGACAGGTTGAGATCCCAGGGGATCATGGTCATGCGCGGCGACGCCGTGTCGGGCTGGTACATGTACCAGTTGCGGCCGGATCCGTTGTAGGAATCGAAGTGCGACAGGACCGTGTTGAACGCCAGGAACCGGGCCACGTTGGCGTCGTCGAAATACCCCCCGCGGTCGGCGCAGAAGACGGAATCCGACGAGTTGTCCAGGAATCCGACGAACCGGGCGAATCCGTTCCAGTTCGATTCGTCCTCGTTCGTCTTGAGTTCGTAGTCGCCGGAGGCGGCGTAGGCCCGGGCGTCGTCGCCCAGCCACGAAAGCGACGCGCCGTCGTCGCCGGCCTTGAACAGGTTGCCCTTGGAGGAATTGAACCACCGCTTGAGGAACGTCTTGTCGATCTGCTCCACCTGCGTGTAGAGCCCGAGGGCGGCTCCCGCGAGGGTGATGTGGGCGAAGTTCGCGCGCGGAGCCGGCATGAGCCTGCGGGCGATCGCGTACCCGATGCGCTCGCGCATCAGGGAAGGGTCGCCGATGCCGTTGGAGAAGTTCAGGACCTTGATCCCGAAGTAGGTCGTGTCCTTGAACTCGTTGAACTTGATCTTGAGCGGCTTCTTGGGATTGTTGCCAGCCAGGGTGAAGGACGAATTCCCCTTGTAGCGCACCCCTACGCTGTCAAGTGTCGTCCGTCCGTCGAAGAACCTGGCTGGCAAGTATCCGGAATCCGCTTTCCACATCGCTTCGAGCTTGGTGTTCCAGGCCGTGTCGCCGTAGAAGTCGATGCTGTAGGAGCGCACGGGAGAATCCTGGAACAGGATCTCGGAGGAGTCGACCGCGGCGGCGCCTTGGGCGGCGAACGCCCCGATCAACGGCAAGAATGTTCGCAACCGGATCAATCCATCCTCCTTGGTCGTCGATGTTCCAGGCAAGAGACGGGCCAGTCCATCCATGGTGAGCTCTGCGCTCTGGAGTGGTTCCGATATGGGTGCCCCGTTGCGGCAGCGCAGCGTCCCCTTTGGGGCGAATCAGGACAAGTGTTCGCGAGTTCGATGTCATCCGCGATGGATGCCAAGGAGCTGTATCCAGATTAGGGAAGAGTCGGCGATCCCACCGGTGGTTGCTCTTGCGCGGAGGGGGATTCCGGGGACAAAACGGCACCAAGGACGCCGCCCGCGAGGCCTTGTGGGCGGCGGTGACAACTTCCGGGGCAACCGTCCGGGGTCCAGGGCTCCGGGGGGCGCGGGTTCGCCGGAGAAGCGTGGCCTCCCCGGGGATCAGGGGTTACGTCGCGGCCGGATCGCGGGACAAGGCGGCGTCCGAAGACGGATTTTGTCTAGAGGCGCGCGATCGGGCGTCCTGCAGGACCAGCCCCGAAAGCGCCATCCCGAACGAGGCGGTGATGTGCACGGCGCTTCCGTTGATCACCACCTTGGACGAACACCAGTCCGTGTGGTCGGGGTCGTCGTGGTGGCAGAAACACTGGTGCGTTCCGCAGGCCACGGATGTCCGCTCCACCGGGGCGATGGGTTCCTCCACCGAATAGACCACCTGGAAGTCGCCCTGGAAGCCGCGGCGGCGCAGTCCCTTGCGAAGGATCTTGGCGAAGGGGTCCATGGTGGCGTCCCAGACGCTGGCGGTGCGGATCTTGGTGATGTCCAGGCGGCTGGCCGCGCCCATGGAGCTGTAGAACCGAGCCCCGATCTCCCAGGCGTGCTCGATCAGATCCAGCTTGTGGGTGTAGCTGTCGATCGCGTCGATCACGTAGTCGTAGGAATGCAGGTCGAACCGGTCGCGGTTGGATTTCTCGTAGACCTCGTCGATGGCCTCCAGCCGAACCCTGGGGTGGATGGACGCGAGCCGGTCGCGCAGTTCTCCCACCTTCGACTTCCCCACGTTTCCGGTGGTGGCCTGCAGCTGGCGGTTGACGTTGGTCACGCAGACGTCGTCGTTGTCGACGATCGTGAGATGCCCGATCCCCGAGCGGACCAGGGCTTCGGCGCACCAGCCTCCCACGCCTCCCACGCCGAACACGATCGCGCGGCTTTCGCGCAGAAGGTCCAGGACGGGAGTTCCCACCAGGAGCTGGAGTCTTTGGAACGCTGGATTCACAGGCATCGGATGCGGCAAGTTACGAGCCCGTCCCTTGGAAAGCAACCCGATCCGCCCGCAGGTGGAATTCCTACCTTCGCCACAGCAATGCCAATCGCAAAAAAGAAGAACGCAAGCAAGAGTCCCGACTCCTCCAATGCCGGATCGGAGCTTCCGGAAAACGTTCGCCGCACGGTGCTTCCCAACGGCGTGGTGGTCCTGTCCGAATGGATGAGCGGGCAGCGTTCCGCGTCCGTGGGCGTGTGGCTTGGTTTGGGCTCGCGCCACGATCCCGTCGGCAAGGCCGGACTCGCGCACCTGTACGAACACATGGTCTTCAAGGGTACGGCCAAGCGCAGCTCCGCGCGGATTTCGCGCGAACTCGAAGAGGTGGGCGGGCACCTGAACGCCTTCACCAGCCGCGAACAGACCTGTTTCTACGCCAAGGTGCTGGATCGCGACCAGGACCGGGCCGCGACGCTGGTTTGCGACCTGGTGACGGGAGCGAAGCTTTCGGCCAAGGAGCTGGAGCTGGAACGCGGAGTGGTATTGGAAGAAATCCGCGGTTGCGAAGACGATCCCGAAGAACTGGTGGGGGATCTGTTCGCCGAGGCGTTGTGGGCCAAGCAGCCTCTGGGGGCGCCCATCGCGGGGACTCTCGATTCGGTCGCGGCGATCACCGGCGAAGATCTGCGTCGGCACCTGGAGCGTTCGCTGTCGCCGGAAATCCCCATGCTGGTGGCGGCCGCCGGCAACGTGGACCACGACAGCCTGGTGGCTTGCGCGGGCGAGGCCCTGCAGGCCAAGGCCTGCACGTCCGATGCGGTCCAGAAGATCCCCCGGGTGGGTGGCAGGATCCGGTCGCGCCTGGTGGTGCGCAAGGACGTGACCCAGGTGAACCTGATCCTGTCGCGCCGGTCGCTTGGCGCCCACGCCCCGCAGCGGCACGCGCTGGGGTTGGTGAACCTGGTGCTGGGCGGCGGCATGGCCAGCCGCCTGAACCAGGAGATCCGCGAAAAGCGGGGGCTTGCCTACAGCGTCTATTCCTTCGCCGACTTCCTGCTGGGCGCCGGAGCGTTGGGCGTGTCGTTGGGGACCGAACCCGCCCAGGCCGCCAAGGCCATGGAGGTCGTTTCGCGCGAGATCGCCAAGATCCGTCAAAACGGGCTGTCCAAGCGCGACCTGCGCTTCGCGAAGGACTACGCGTCGGGTTCGGCCGTGCTCGCGCTGGAAAGCCCCGGCTCGCGCATGCAGAACCTTGGCAAATGCCAGTTCCTGTACGGGCGCCCGCTGGGCCTGGACGAGATCCTGGCCACGATCGAGGCGGTGACCCCGGACCAGATCGCCGAGGCGATCGAAGAACATCTGCCTTTGGTGTCGGCCGACGCGGGATGGACCTTGGCGGCGGTGGTGCCCGAAGACTTCAAGGAAGAACTGCTGCCCTGAGCACCTCGGGGCGGACAGGCGGGAGGGGCGGCCGGTGAATCTCCGTGATCTGGAATATTTCGTGGCGGTGGCCGAACTCGGGCATTTCGGGAAGGCCGCCGAGCGTTGTTTCTGCACCCAGCCCACGCTTTCCGGCCAGCTCAAGAAGCTGGAAGAGGAGCTCGGGTCGCCGCTTCTGGAACGGCTCCCGGGCGGCGGCATCCGCTTGACGGAATTCGGCGAGGTCGCCCTCGTGCACGCCCACGAGGCGTTGGTGGCCTCGCGCAGGATCGCCGACCTGGGCAAGGCTTCGCGGGATCCCTACCAGGGGGACCTGGTGCTCGCGGCCATTCCCACGATCGGGCCGTGGCTGTGGCCCAAGGCGATCCCGGCGCTGCACGGCGAATACCCGAACCTTTCCGTGTTCCTGCGCGAAGAGCAGACGGCGGTGCTTCTGCGGTCGTTGCGCGACGGTTCGGTGGATCTGGGGATCCTGGCGCTGCCGGTGGACGGCAACGGCCTGGAGGCCGCGGCGCTTTGGGACGAACCGTTCCTGCTGGCGGTGCCGGAAGGTCACGAATTGTCCGGTCGCGGGAGCATGCCGGTACGGGAATTGTCGAACCTCGACCTGCTCCTGCTGGAAGACGGCCATTGCCTGCGCGACCAGGCCCTGGAGGTGTGCCGCGCGGCGGGCGCGCGGGAGCGCGAGGGGTTCCGCGCCACGTCGCTGGAATCGCTGCGCCAGATGGTCCTGTCCGGGATCGGGCTCACGTTGCTTCCGGCCGGCGCGGCCAATCCCGAATCGGGAATCGGACTCGTGGCGTTCGACCAGCCCCCCACCCGCACGGTGGGCATCGTGTGGCGCAAGGGACACCCCCGGTCGCGGGCCATCGAAGGATTGGCCAGGGTCCTGCGGACGGCGCGTCCGTTCTAAAACGGGGGTGAACCTTTCCTCCGGAAAAGGCTACTCTTATCCCATGTTCAATTTCGAGTTCAACAATCCCACCCGCATCGTCTTCGGTCGCCAGACCATCTCCCGCTTGAATGACCTCGTTCCCGAGGGTGCGCGCGTCCTGCTCACCTACGGAGGGGGTTCCATCCTGCACAACGGCGTCCACGCCCAGGTCCGCGCGGCGCTGGAAGGATTCCATGTCGTGGAGTTCGGTGGCATCGAACCCAACCCGCGTTTCGAGACGCTCATGAAGGCCGTGGAGCTCGCCCGCAAGGAAAGAATCGATTTCCTGCTTCCGGTGGGCGGCGGTTCGGTTCTGGACGGCACCAAGTTCATCGCGGCGGCGGTTCCGTTCCAGGGTGCCGATCCCTGGGAGATCCTCCAGACCACCGGTGGCGTGGTCAAGTCTGCGCTGCCCATCGGCGCGGTGCTCACGCTTCCCGCCACGGGATCGGAAGCCAACGGCTCGGCGGTCATCAGCCGCGACGCCACCACGGAAAAACTCCACTTCTGGTCGCCCCTGGTCTACCCGGTGTTTTCCATCCTGGACCCCGAAACCACCTTCACGCTCGACGCCCGCCAGACAGGAAACGGCGTCGTCGACGCGTTCGTGCACACCTGCGAACAGTACGTCACCGTCCACCAGGACTCGGCGCTGCAGGACCGGCTGGCCGAATCCATTCTGGCCACGCTCGTGGAGGACGGCCCCAAGGCGCTGGCCACTCCCACCGACTACGCGGCGCGGGCCAACATCATGTGGTGCGCCACCCAGGCGTTGTACGGGCTGGTGGGCGTCGGGATGCCGGGCGACTGGGCATCGCACGGGATCGGACACGAATTGACCGCCTTCTACGGCCTGGACCACGCCCGCACGCTGGCGGTACTCCTGCCCGGGGTGTGGCGCTACCAGTTCGAGCGCAAACTCAAGGTGCTCACGCAGTACGGCACCCGAGTCTGGTTCCTGGACGGCGAAGACCGCTGGGTGGCCGCGCAGGCGATCGACCGCACCGAGGCGTTCTTCGAGTCCATGGGAGTTCCCACCCGGCTTTCGGCCTACGGGATCGACGCCAAGGAAGCCGCGGCCAAGGTGCGCGCGCGTTTCGAAGTGCGCGGAGCCAACCAGGGCGAAGAAGGTCTCCTCACGCCCGCCGACGTGGAAAAGATCATTCTTTCCAGGGCGTAGTATCGGTCGATTCCCGGCTCCCGCCACGCATGGGCTGGAGCTGGTCGCACTCCCGAGCCTTGTCCAAGACCCGAAGCATCCCGCCAATCGCCCCAACGAACAAGCCCCACCGCTCGAAGAGCCGGTGGGGCCATACATCGATATGAAGACGACCGTAGGGGACGCAAGATCTTGCGTCCCCTACGACATCATTTGTCGGTGAGGGCGACGACGCCGGGCAGCGCCTTGCCTTCCAGGTATTCCAGGCTCGCGCCGCCGCCGGTGGAGACGTGCGTGACCTTCTTGGACAGACCGGCCTTCTTGATCGCGGAGGCGGAATCGCCGCCGCCGACCACGGTGCAGGCGCCGTTGGCGGTGGCTTCGGCGAGGGCGTTGGCGATCGCGAAGGTGCCCTTGGCGGATTCGTCGATTTCGAACACGCCGGCGGGGCCGTTCCACAGCACGGTCTTGGCGCCCTTGATGATCTCCGAGAAGATCTCGACGGTCTTGGGTCCGATGTCCACGCCTTCCTGGTCGGCCGGGATCTCGTTGACCGACACGTACTTGGTGGCGCCCAGGGTGCGGCCGCCGAAGTCGAGCTTGGTGGTCACCAGCACGTCGACCGGCAGACAGAGCTTGTCACCGGCCTGCGCGATGAGTTCGGCGGCCAGCGGGACCTTGTCCATTTCGCACAGCGACTTGCCGATTTCCTTGCCCTGGGCCTTGGCGAAGGTGAAGCCCATGCCGCCGCCGATGATCAGCTTGTCGACCTTGGGGAGCATGGCCTTGATGACGTCGATCTTGCCCGAGATCTTGGAGCCGCCGATGATGGCGACGAAGGGACGCTTGGGGTTTTCCACGGCGTCGCCCAGGAAGTCCAGTTCCTTCTTCATCAGGTAGCCGGAAGCGCGGGGCAGGTCCAGGCCGGTGATGGAGGAGTGGTCGCGGTGGGCGGTGCCGAAGGCGTCGTTGACGTAGAGGTCGGCCAGCTTGGTCAGACCGGCGCGGAACGCGGCGATGTCTTCCTTGGAGGCGGCCATCTTGGTGCCGTCTTCCAGCTTGACCTTGCCTTCTTCTTCGATGTGGAAGCGCAGGTTCTCAAGCAGCAGGACGTCGCCGTCCTTGAGGGCGGCCACGGCGGCTTCCACTTCGGCGCCAACACAGTCGGAGGTGCTGGCGACGGGCTTGCCCAGGAGCTTGCCCAGCGCGGCGGCCACGGGGGCCATGCGCAGCGATTCCACGACCTTGCCGTCGGGACGGCCCAGGTGCGAGGCCAGGATGACCTTGGCGCCTTTGCCGATCAGGTACTGGATGGTGGGCAGCGCGGCGGCCAAGCGCTTGTCGTCTTCGACGACGCCGTCCTTGAGGGGAACGTTGAAATCGACGCGCACGAAAACGCGCTTGCCGGCGACGTTGAGATCTTCGACGAACAGCTTGGCCATGGAATCCTCACGGAGGGTGGTTACGAGAGTCGATGGAAACGGCGGTCGATGCCGCCGAATGCAGGATGCAAAGGTACAACATCGCTTGGCAGGCCGGAATGGAGAGCGATGCGAAGCGCAAAGTGTGCCGAACCCTGGGGCCCGATGTCACTTCCCGTCGCGGCGGGCCTTCAGGAGTCGCACGTCCATGGCCGTGTTGCGGGCCTGGCGGCGGGCTTCCAGGCCGCGCCATCTCCACTGGATCGCCGTCAGGACGACGTCGGTGGAATTTGCCTGCGCGGCCGATTCTTCGCGCTTGGTGGCGCCCTTGGCGATGGCGGCGTCCGCGGCCTGGGCGCCCACGAAGACCTTGAGGCTGTCGGCTTCGGGCCAGGAAAGCTGTTCCCACTGGGACAGGTCGGCCAGGCCCTCCAGGGCGGCGCGACGACCGTTGTCCAGTTCCACGCGAATGGTGCTTTCCACCACGGCCTCGTACCACTTGAGCCCGGTGGAATCGGCGAAGGGGCGCGGCGATGCCTGCAGCAGGGTGGCCGCCGTGCGACGCGCCTGCACGGCGTTCCACCAGGACCGGGCCAGGCCCGACCCCGATTGCAATCCGATCCCGATCCCGTCGCCGCTGGTGCGGGCGAGCTTGATCTGCCGACGGTAGGTGTTGCCCGCCGATTGGAACAAGGCGGGGAGCTTGCGTTGGACCACGATCTCCTGGGCCACGCGGTCGGTGTCGTTGTGGAAGTCGATGCGCTGGGTGGCGACGTCGTTGGCGTATTGTTCGATCACGCCGGCGATGTCGCGAAGCGCCACCGGGGTCCATGGGTAGGCGTAGCAGGCCACGGCCTGCCTGAAGTACCCGAACGCCTCCTCCATGAGGTCGCGCCTGCGGGAATGCGCCGCCTTGCGCGATTCCATGTCCAGCGCGTCGAACCGCAGCACGGCAGCCTTGCGCGCCGAGTGGTCGCCAAGGCGCCAATACAGTTCGGCGGCTTCGACGGAATCCGGCACAAGCTCGCCCGAGCCCTTCGCGAAGGCGTTGGTGAGGGTCTTCCATCGGAACAGCGCGCGCACGGTGTCGGCGGTGTCCAGCAACGCGCGGCCTTCCAGGATCCGCATCTTGACGCGGATCCTGTCGTTGGATCCGAATCTGGATTCGGCCAGTTCCACCAGCGGGAAGATCTCGCGGGATCGGCCCAGCCTGGCGAGCATGAGCCCTTGGCTCTGCAGGGCGAGGGTGGCGAAATCGCCGCGAGGATCGGCCTGCCACGATGCCTGGTACAGCGCCAGGGCCGAATCGTGGCGACCCATGTCTTCCTGCAGGCGTCCCGCGCCGTACCAGAATTCGGCGGCGTCGGCCTTGTCGTCCATCCTGCGTGCCGATCCGGAAAGAACGGCGGCCGCGGCGGCGCGGTCGGGGACCACGGCCAGGCAGCGGGCCTGCAGAACGGTGGCGCGAAGCACCTGCGGAACGTCTTCGGCCATGGCGATCGCCTGGGAAGCCTTGTCGGCGCAACGCAGGAACGCGGCCTTGGCGGAATCTTCCTGGCCGTCGATCGCGTGGTCCGCGGCGCGCGCCATTTCCACCGCGCCCAGCGCAAGGGCCTGGTCGGCGACGCGCACTCCGGTTCCCACTGCGAGTCCCGCGGCACCGTCCCAGTCGCGCTGGAAGAACCGCTCCATGCCTCGGCGGGAAGATGTTTCGCTCGCGTCGACGAACGCGAGTCCATAGAACCACTCGGGCGAATATTCCTCGTAGTCGTTGGAGGGCTCGGCCGCGACGAGGGCGGCAAGAAGGGCCAGGGAGATCGAAATGGACTTGAACATGGCGGAGGGGCAACCTAGAAATCCATGGGGAACCAACCTCGCCTTCGCGATCAGATCCAGCCGGCCTTTCGGAAGCTCGCGTGGCTTTCGCGGGTCACGATCAGGTGGTCGACCAGGGTGATCTCCAGTGAATCGCCCAGCTGCTGCACCCGGCGGGTCAATTCCCGGTCCTGGCCGCTGGGAAGACACGACCCGCCCGGATGGTTGTGGGCGAGCACCATGCCGGTCGCCTTGGCGCGCAAGGCGGCCTCGAACAACTGCCGGGGGTACAGCACCGTTCGGGTTCGCGACCCGCCATCGAAGACTTCCCGGCCCAGCACGCGTCGCCCCTGGTCCATGAACACCACGGCGAACCGTTCTTCTTCCGCTAGTCCGATCACGGAACGGAACCAGGGCACGAGTTCTTCGGGGTCCAGACAGATTTCGCGCACCTTCTCGCGCTCGGCCACCAGCTCGCGGTGGATGCGGACGACCAGCGCCAGGAGCGAGGCCGCATGCGGCCCGATCCCCGGGAGCCGTTCCAGCTCCGACGGTTCGCGGGACAGCAATCCGCCCAGGCTGGTGCCTTCCAGAAGACGCTTGGCCAGCGGCTTGACGTCGCCGCGCGGGATCGCGTAGAACAGCAGCAGTTCCAGGAGTTCGGCGGGTGGCATGGCGTCCAATCCGCCTCGCAGGACCTTCTCGCGCATGCGGGAGCGGTGGCCCATCGACATCGACGAGATTTCTTCGATGGAACGGCTGGTGGTGGCCGAATAAGGCCGTGGCGTAAAGGAACTGCTGGTGATCCGGCGGACTTCGGCGAGCTGCTGCATGGTGATCGCCTGGGCATTGCGAGAGCCGTGCCAGATCGCCAGACTTACCTTTTTCTTATGCGTATTCGCCTGGTCTGCTTTGGAAAGCTCACTCCCCGCAGTCTGCAACCTGCGGTGGAAGAATACGCTTTGCGCCTGTCGCGCTGGTGCAAACTGGACATCCAGGAATTGCCCGAAGAGAAAGGGCAGGATCCACTCAGGAAAGAAGCCGATCTGGTGCTCAAGCGCATGGACGGGTTTCCGGTCAGGCTCGCGTTGGACAGTCGGGGAGAGGCGTGGTCTTCCGAACGGTGGGCGCAGGAACTTTCCTGCTGGCGGGCGCAATCGCCCAACGTGGTGCTGGCGATCGGGTCGGCCGACGGCCTGCACGCGGACGTGGTGTCGCAATGCCGGAAAGTGTCATTGGGTCCGGTGACCTTGCCGCATTCCCTGGCGCGACTGGTCCTGCTGGAACAGATCTATCGCGCCCATACGCAGGTGCTGGGGTTGCCCTACCACCTGGGGCACTGACCGGCACCGCCGCAACAGCGGCGCAACCGCCCCGCAACCGGCCGCCAATCTCGCCGGAGCAACTTGGCAAGTCATGGATGTCGCGACCGTTCGAGACGATTTCCGGCGCACCGGTGTCATGGGCTCGCTGCTCGGTTCGGTGGCGCCCCACCTTCTTGGCTGGCAGGATCGCCGACCCCGCGGTCGGGATGAAATCCGCGCATCGCAAAACGCCATCCTCGAGCGTCTGCTGCGACATATGGCCTCCACCAGAAGGGGGGCGTCGCTGGGGCTCGGTCGGATCGCGGGATCCAAGGGCCTCCTGGTGGAGCGGTTTCGGGAACTGCCTGTGGAACACTACGCCGACATCGCCTCGGAAATCGAGGCTTGCGCCCGCGGCGAACGCGACGTGCTGTTCCGGGGCCGTGCCGTCGCGCTCGCGCAGACCAGCGGGACCACCTCCGAGGCCAAGACCGGAGAACGCTACATCCCCCAGAGCCGGCGGCTGCTCGCCCACCACGCGCGCGGCGGCGCGGCCGCGCTTTCCAGGCTTTCGCAGGTGGCGGGTCCGGAGCTGTTCGGGGGACGCATGCTCATGCTGGGCGGGTCCACCAGGCTGGAACGCAATCCCGCCGGGATCCCGGCGGGGGACCTTTCCGGGATCACCGTTTCGCGCATCCCTTGGTTCCTGGCTTCCCTGTACGAACCCGGACGGAAATTGGCATTGGAGTCGGATTGGAGCGCCAAGGTCCGCGGCATCGCCCGGCGGCTGGTCCACGCCGACGTGCGCCTGGTGGCGGGAATCCCAAGCTGGTGCCAGGTGCTGTTCCAGCAGGTCTGCGAGATGGGCGGGGCGCATCGTTTGCGCGAGGTCTGGCCGGAAATGCGGGCGTTCGTGCACGGAGGTGTGTCGATCGATCCCTACCTTCCGATGCTTCGCGAGCACCTGGCGCCCGACACCTGGATGATGGAAGTGTATCCGTCCAGCGAGGCGTTCATCGCGGTGGGTTCGCGTCCCTGGAGGCTGGACGAAGGCGTGGCTCCCGACCTGGAGCTGTTGACCGCCCACGACGTGTACCTGGAATTCTTGCGCGAGGATCTGGCCGACCGGCCCGATCTCGCCGTGGGCGCCCACGACCTGGAACCGGGGGCGCTCTACCGGGTGCTTCTGACCACGCCGGGCGGTCTGGTGCGCCACCAGATCGGCGATCTTGTGGAAGGTCGCGCCCCCGGCATGATTCGCTTCGCCGGAAGGGTGAAGGGACGAATTTCGGTGTTCGGGGAGCACGTGGAAGGCGCACGGCTGGCCGAGGCTCTGGCCGAAGCCTGCCGTGCGACGGATTCCGTCGTGCGCGAGTGGCACGTGGCCCCGGTGCTGCCCACGGCGAGCGATCCGCGCGGTCGCCACGAGTGGTGGGTGGAGTTCCTCCGCGAGCCCGACGACCCCGATTGGTTCGAGGGCGTGCTCGACGAAGTCCTGCAGCGCGGGGTCCTGGACTACCAGGCCCACCGCGCGGGCGATGTCCAGCTTCTGTCGCCCAGGCTTCGCGCGCTGCCCAAGGGGACGTTCCACCGCGCCCTGCAGGCCGAAGGCCGGTTGGGTGGACAGCACAAGGTTCCCACCGCCTGGAGCGACCGGCGCTGGGCCGATCTCCTCTCCCGTTTTTCCGGAGGCACCACTTGATCCAGACAACGTTCCGAACCGCTCCCAAGAAGGCGCGGTTTCGCATCGCTTCGCCCGATCCGGTTCCGGGCTCGGCTCCGGAGCCGATGCTCACGCGGTTTCGCGGCATCGGCAACCTGCATTCGCTCCTGGTTCCGGGGCTGGTCCCCGACGGCCTGGAGACCTTCCTGCGCGTCAGGAAGCATTTCCAGGCCAAAGGGGACGTGTCGGTGGCGACCTACCCCCACGCCGTGTTCGACATCGAAGCCTTGTTCGAGCTGTTCGACCGATTCTTGTCCGAGTGCCGCCGCCAGAAGCGCCGCCCCGTGCTCGTGGGGGTGTCGGTGGGCGGAGGCTTCCTGCTGGAATACCTTCGCCGCCGCGTCCACCAGGGCGGCGAAACCGACATCGCGGGCCTGGTGCTGGTGTCTCCGCTGTCCTGCACGCAGGATCTCGCGCCCATCCTGCGGCGCTTGTGGATTCCCATCGTGGCCGACGATCCGACCGCCGTGCAGGCGCTGGAAAAGGGCCGGAGCTTCTTTCGGCAACTGGCGTCCAAATCGGCCCGCAAAGGAGATGTCCCCGCCGGCTGGAAAGGATTCTTCGCCGCCTTCACGCCGCAGGGGATCGGGGAAATCATCGATGCATCCCTTCGCAAGCGGATCGAAAAGACGCTCGCTTCGATTCCCGCCGAAGGCGCCATCGCGCGCAGCCAAAGCCTCAAGCTCCTGAACGGACTGGAGAAGACGGGACCCGCGACCATCCTTTGCGCCAAGCCGACCCTGATCCTGTGGGGCTCCAAGGAGCGCCACACCTTGGATGTCGACGGACCTGGAGTGGGGGTGCTGTGCCGACCCGACTTGGCCGAACGGCATTTCCCGGATTGCCAGGTCCACTGGGTTTACACCAAGGATGGCGAATCGGTCCCGCACGCGAGCCTGCTCAAACACGACAAGGCCTACGCGCGACCCATCAAGGAGTTCCTGGCGAGGTTCTGATCGGGATGTTTCCGGCCCGTTGTCGCCTGCGGGTTCGGAGCGTTTTACCGGAGCTAGGATTTCGTAAAAAAGGATAATCGGCTCCGTTTTTGACTGCATCCCCTTTACAGATTTGCGCATCTGGTTATCTATCTCCGTAGTGCCGCCCACATTGGAGGACATATGATTTCCCAGACCGCCGAATACGCCTTGCGCGCGATCGTCCATCTGGCCCAGACGCATCCCGTCCCCCAGACGGCAGCCAACATCGCAGAAAAGACCAACGTTCCGGTCCCGTATCTCTCGAAGGTGATGCAATCGCTCACCCGGGTGGGTTTGGTTTCCAGCCAGCGCGGTCTGCACGGCGGTTTCACCTTGGTGCGTCGCGCCTCGACGTTCTCCGTGCTGGATGTCATCTCCGCTGTCGAGCCGTTGCACCACATCCGTTCGTGCCCGCTGCGGATTCCCGAGCACAAGGATGGATTGTGCATGCTGCACGGCACGCTGGAAGACGCCCTGGTCAAGATGGAAGAGGTCTACGCGGCCACTCCCATCGAAAAACTCCTGGAAGAACGCAACGGCATCAAGTCGCTGTGCGGCTGCGCCAAGGAGCTGCTGGCGGTCGTGCCCGAGTAGTCGTCCCGCGCGGGGCGCCCCACTGGGAGCGACCTTCGGTTCAGGCGCCTTGCTTGCGCACGGCGGACATCGCGGTCTGCACGACGGCGGCGATGTCGGTGAGGTTCGCGGGCAGGATCATGGTGTTGTTGGTCTTGGCCAAGTGCCCGAACTGCTGCACGTACTGTTCGGCGACCTTCAATTGCACGGCTTCGTAGCCGCCGGCGGTCTGGATCGCGTCGGCGACCTTCCGGATTCCTTCCGCCGTGGCGGACGCCACCGTGAGGATCGCGTGCGCCTGGCCCTCGGCTTGGTTGATCTGCTGTTGCTTGTTGGCCTCGGACGCCTTGATCACCTGTTGCTTTTCGCCTTCGGCGTTGTTGATCGAGGCGTCGCGCTGGCCTTCCGATTGCAAGATCAGGGCGCGCTTCTCGCGTTCGGCCCGCATCTGCTTTTCCATCGCCGCCAGGACGTCCTGGGGCGGCGTGATGTTCTTGATCTCGTAGCGGAAGACCTTGACGCCCCAGGCGGCGGTGGCCTTGTCCAACTCCGACACCACCGCGCCGTTGATGGTGGTTCGCTCCTCGAAGGAACGATCCAGGTCGATCTTCCCGATTTCGGATCGCAAGGTGGTCTGGGCGAGCTGGGTGATGGCGAACTCGAAATTGGATACGCCGTACGAGGCGCGTTCGGGGTCCAGGATCTTGTAGTAGAGCACGCCGTCCACGCCCACCTGCACGTTGTCGCGCGTGATGCACATCTGTTCGGGGATGTCGAAGGCGATTTCCTTGAGCGTATGGCGGTAGCGGATGACGTCGACGAAAGGAAGCAGGATGTGGAATCCCGCGTGGAGGGTCTGGGAGAACTTGCCCAGACGTTCGACCACGAACACGCTCTGCTGCGGCACGACGATCGTGGTCTTCAAGAGAACGACGACGACGACGAAGGCGAGGATCAAGAATACGATCAGGTTTCCCATGGTTGCGGAGTCTCCAGGTTGTGGTTGTCTCGAACGGGATCGATGCCCGAAGGCATCTGCGGGGTTCGCGCGAAGGCTTCGATCAAGCCTTCAGTACGAGGGTGAGTCCTTCGATGGAGGCGACTTGGGCTCGCTGGCCCGCGCCCAAGGCTTGGCCCGATTCCGACCGGGCCTTCCAGAGCGAACCTCTCAGCTCCGCGCTGCCGAATCCGTCGGCGGGAATGGCTTCGACGATCTGGCAGGATTCGCCCACCATGGAATCGATCGGGCTCGAAGGGGTGCTGCGATCCAGGAGCCGGCGCATGGGTTTGCGCAGCAGCACAAGACCCAGCACGGAAACCACCGAGAAGACGGCCCATTGCATCCAGGCGGGTTCCAGGAGTCCGGTCCCTGCGAGAATCCCGACCACGAAGGCGCCGAACCCCAGGAACAGCATCCAGAACCCTCCGGGAGTGAGGATTTCCAGCGTCGCGAGGAACAATGCCAAGACAAACCAGATCCACGGAGACATGGACCAACGTTAGCATCCACGATGCCCCGCTGGCAATCGGACCCCATACCCCCCGGATTGGTGGCGCCTGGCGCGCGAGGGCTCCTGATCCTAGTCGGGGAGCGCGGCCATCAGGCCTTCGTATTCCCAGGCCTTCAGTTCTTCCTGCAGATCCCAGGTTTCGCGGTCGGCCAGGAATCGGGCGAATTCGGCGTCCATGGATTGGACGTGGCGGGCGGTCCAGCCTTCGCAGGCCAGCAGGAAATCCACGTCCAGCGGCTGGTGCCCCTGTTCCACGAACTTGAGCAGATCGGAAAGGTTCGCGAGCTGGCTGTGGTGGTCCTTGAAATGCCGTTTTCTGTCGGGGTATGCCGCGGCTTCCATTTCCGCGTCTTCCCACGCGAAATGGGACCGCACGTCTTCCACGATCGCGCGCAGCAGGATGGCGTCGCGACCGGGATCGCGCGGCGAACTCCGCAGGCGCGACAGGCTTTCCAGCATGGCGCGATGCTGCGCGTCCATCTCGGGGATGCCGAGCTCGGGGAAGTTCGCGAGTTGTATCGACGGATCCATGGATCCGGAAATTAGGAAAAAGCCCGCGACGGAGAGTTCGCGGAGAACAAAACCGCACCTGTGGGTTCAGCCCACCGGGATCCTCAGCGTCACCCGGGTGCCTTTGCCCGTGAACGACGCGAGGTCCAGCGATCCGCCCACTTCTTCGGCCAATGCCCGCACGAAGGGCAATCCCAGCCCGGCGTCGGACGGGCGGTCCCAGTTCTGGTAGAACGGCTCGAGCGCCTTGGCTTGTTCTTCGGCGGTCATGCCGTGGCCGGTGTCCGACAATTCCAGGATCGCGCCGCTGTTTTCCATCCACATGTCCAGGAACACCACGCCGCCTTCCTTCATGGCGTGGACGGAATTCTGCATGAGGTGGAACAGGGCCGATTGCAGGTCGGCCACGCCCATGCGCAGACGCACGCTGGACGGAATCGAGCATTTGGTCTCGAGCTTGTGGGTGCGGGCGGTTCCGGCCATGGATGCCTCCCAGGCGGACCGCGAGGCCTCCATGAGATCCGACACCGCCGAGTCGCCGCTGTCGCGACGGGCTCCGGCCAGCACCAGGAGCTGCTGCGAGATGGTCGCGGCGCGATGGCTGTACTGCACGATCGTCTTGCACTGCTCCTTGATGGGGCTGTCGGACGGGATCCTCAGGTCCAGGACCTGGGCCGTGCCCGAAATCCCGCAGAGGATGTTGTTGAACTGGTGCGCCAAGCCGCGCAGCAGGCCGGTGACCGCCCGGCGCCGTTCGGATTCGATGAGCTTCTTCTGCATCCTCGAGATCTCGAGGTAGGTGCGGACCTTGGCCACCACTTCGGCCAGGTGGATGGGCTTGACCAGGTAGTCGTTGGCGCCCGCCTCCAGGCCTCGGACGCGGTCGTCCAGCTCGCCGCGCGCGGAAAGCATGATGATGGGCACCAGCGAGGACGCCGAGGTCTTGCGCAGGTCGCGGCACACGTCGATCCCGTCCTTGCCGGGCATGAGCACGTCCAGGAAGACCAGATCGGGGTGTTCCTCCTGCATGCGGGCATCCACCGATTCGCCGTCCAGGCACGAGACCAGATGCACGCCCATGGGTTTGAGCAGACGACGGAAAACGGCGTGGATGGCCGGATCGTCGTCGGCGACAAGGACCGTCTGGGGGTTGTTGGAGGCTGTGTTCACTGGAAATCCATCTTAATCTTTGCAGGATGGAAAAACAGCCGGAATCGGAATCGAATTCGACGGAATGCGTCCACGGTCGCAGACCCGTGGAGGAGTTGCTCAAATCCGACCGCGCGGTGCTTCGCGTGTGGGTGTCGCCGCGATTGCCCGTGGCGCAGCGCAAGGAGTTCGAGCAGATCTGCAAAAAGCGCGGGATCGACCTGCAGCACGCCCCGGACGCCAAGCTCGCTTCGCTCTGCGGGACGGGGGAGCACCAGGGAGCGGTCGCCAAGCTCTCGGAGCTTCCCATCCTGGAGCTGCGTCGACTCCTGGAACTGCCGGAATCCGACCGCAAGGTGGTGTTCGCGCTGGATGGGGTGGAAAATCCCCGCAATCTGGGCATGATCGCCCGCACCCTGGTGGGGGCCGGTTGCCCCGTCGTGCTCCTGCCGTCCAAGGGCGGAGCGCTGCCGGGGCAGGCGTTCCTGGAGGCATCGGCGGGGTACGGCAACCGGCTGCGTCTGGTCCGCGCCGGCAAACTGGTGGACGCCCTGGGCGAATTGAAGAAGGCCGGATATTGGGTCTACGGCCTGGCCGCCGACGCCAAACGGGGATTGTTCGGGCACGAACTGGCCGACAAGACCGTGTTCGTGCTGGGGAACGAAACCGACGGAATGCGTCCAACGGTGCGAAACGCCCTGGACGAAGCTCTTTCGATCCCCTTGGCGCCCGGGGTGGACAGCTTGAACGTCGCGGTGACCGCGGCCCTTTGCGCCTTCGAGGCCGTCAGGGCAGGTCGCGTGCCATCGACGCCAGTTCCCGTCGCCACTGCAGCGCGAAATGCGGGGTCGTCGCCCCCTGCGTCACCAGGGCCTCGACCTCGTCGGCGGTGAACCACCGGACCTGCTCGACTTCCGCCGGGTCGGGGTGGAACGGGCCTTCGTGTTCCAGTTCGAAGGTCTCCACCCATTCCACGTCGGTGGGGAGTTCGTCGAACAGGTGCTTGCCCACCACGCCCAGGTCCATTTCACGGACGTGGATCCCGAGTTCCTCCTTGCATTCGCGCAGGGCGGCTTCCTGGTAGGACTCGCCGGCGCCCACGTGGCCGCCCACGGAGGTGTCCCACATTCCGGGGTAGTCCTTGGCCGCGGCGCGTTTCTGCAGCAGGATCCGTCCGTGGCAGTTGTGGACCACCACGTGCACGGCCCGGTGCCAAAGGCCTTCCTTGTGGGCGCGACCGCGCGGGATCGGCCCGATGGAACGGTCCTCGTCGTCGACGTGTTCGAGCAGTTCGGAGGCGGGGTCATGGATCATGGTGCGTACGTCCCTGCGGTGAGTGAAAGGGCATCGGAGCGGGTGCGTCCCGCTGCGAGGGCGGGCTGGACGATGTCGCGTTCCAGGTCGGGGACCCAGGATTCCAGGAGGGTTCCGCCAGCCACGTCCACTTGGAGGTCGGCGGGCAGCAGCACGGTGCGGCCCTTGTCCAGCCGTCGCGATCCGCCGTTCCAGGAAAGGTCCACCGGACCGTCCAGGACCATCAGGATCCGGAATCCGTCGCGGGTTTCGATCGCGGTCCGGGTTGCCGGACGAAGCCGCGAAAGCGCGAACCAGGGGGTGGCGCACAGCAGTTCGCGTCCCGGAGCCAGAGCCAGGGGAGAGGGCTTCAGGCCGGGATTGGGCCTTGGATCCAGGCAGGATTCGGATTGCGACAGGTGCAGTTCGCGCGGTTTGCCGTCCAAGCCCACGCGCCCCCAGTCGTGGAGCCGGTAGGTGGTGTCGGATGCCTGCTGGATCTCGGCGATCACCAGTCCGGCGGTGATCGCGTGGACGGTTCCCGCCGGGATCACCACGACGTCTCCGGGCGACACCGGGATCCGGGCCAGCACCGACACGTCGCCGGCCTGCAGGCGGGACACGAGTTCGGATCTGGGCAGATCTCCCGAGGTCCCCGCGTACAGGAAGGCGCCTTCGGGAGCTTCGAGCACGACCCAGCATTCGTTCTTGGCGCGGAACCCCGGGCCGTCGGTGGACGGATGCACCTGCAGGGAAAGCGTTTCGCGGGCGTCGATCAGCTTGACAAGAAGCGGGAAGGCGCCCTCGCGGATTCCCAACCAGCGACCATCGTCGATCGCCGCGGCCTCGGAAAGCCGCGCCACGGGACCGTTCTCGAACGGCGAATCGCAATCGGCGACGGCTCCCAGCTCCCAGCTTTCGCCGGTGCGGCCGCTGTCGGGGCAATTCCTGTTCCAGCCGCGCAGAGCGGTCCCTCCCCAGGGGCGTTCGACCAGTTTGGGGACGGGAAACAGAGGGGCGGGAACAGGGTGCGTCACGGACTCTCCTCGCGCAGCGAGCGCTCGTCGTCTTCTTCGTTGCGGGCTTCGACGACACGCCAGGCGGAAGGCTCGGGAGCCGCGAATTGGATGCCCATGGCCTGCAATTTAGCAGCAAGATCGGGGTAGGCCCCGAAGATCTTGCCTTCGAACACGCGGTGGAATCCGATCGTGCGGAACAGGTACATCACGTACTGGTTGGAGGTCAGCACGAAGATGTCGCCGTTGCCGCCTTGCAGCTTGCGCAGGTGGTAGACAAGCACCCCGATGGCTCCCGAACTCAGGAATTCGATGTCGTCGAGATCGAACACGAGGTACTTCGTCTTCGATTCCACGGCCGCCCTGACTTCGCGGTCCAACAGGCGGGAGCTTTCCCAGCCGACCTTGCCGCCGATGCGAAAAATGGAGAGATCGTCGATTCGGGCAATTGTCAGTTTCATGCGGCTAGTATACTCTTCGTGAGTGGAACAAGGCACGCTCTATGTTGTAAGCACCCCGATCGGAAATCTTTCCGACATCACCCTCCGCGCCCTGGAAGTCCTGAAGACGGTCGACGAGATCCTCTGCGAGGATACCCGGCATTCTTCCCGGTTGCTTTCGCACCACGGGGTCAAGGCCCGGACAAGTCCCTACCACGACCACAACAAGGAACGGCGGACCCCCGAAATCGTCTCGCGCTTGAAGGCGGGCGAAAGCTTCGCCGTGATCTGCGACGCGGGCACGCCGGGCGTGTCGGACGAGGCGTTCTTCCTGGTGCGTGCCTGCCGACGGGAAGAAGTCCCCGTGGTCAGCGCGCCCGGGGCGTCGGCGCTGCTGACCGCCTTGGTCGCGTCGGGGCTGCCCACCGACCGGTTCGCCTTCGAGGGATTCCTGCCGCGCAAGACCGGCGAGCGGCGCAGGCGTCTGGAGGCGGTGGCCAACGAGGAGCGCACCCTGGTCTACTACTGCAGCCCCTACCAGGTCCGCTCGGCCTGCGAGGATTTCGCGGCCGTGTTCCCCGAGGTCAAGGTCGTGCTCGCCCGTGAATTGACCAAGCTGCACGAAGAATTCCTGATCGGAACCGGCACCGAACTTCTGGAAAAGCTCCCCAAGGAGCCCAAGGGCGAGTTCGTGATCCTGTTCCACCCGCAGGGCAAAGGATGATCTTGTCGCTTCGCGAGGTGGGCAAGGCGCTGGTCGCGGGTCTTGCCTTGGCGTTGTGCGTGCCGCCCCTGCCGTTGGGGCCGCTGGTGCCGTTCGTGCTTGCGGGAATCCTGGTGTGGCTCGCGCCCAAGTCGCCGCGCCAAGCCGCCTTGGCCGGATTCCTGAGCGGGGTCGTGTTCCATCTGGCCACGCTCCACTGGATCAAGAACGTCATGAACGTGGGACCGCCCATCACCATCGCGCTTGGCCTGGGGTTGCTCGTGGCCTACCTGTCGGTGTTCCATGCGCTGTGGGCGTGGGGGTGGGCCCATTGCCGGCGCGGGAATCTGCCGTGGGCCTGGCCGTTTTTGTTCACCGGGGTGGAACTTCTGCGCGGTTGGGGGCAGATGTCGTTTCCGTGGCTGCATGTGGCCTACGATTTCGGATCCAGCCTTCCGCTCCTGCAGGGGGTGGCGGTGTTCGGGGTGTACGGCACCGGGCTTCTGATCGCTCTCACCGCCGTGTTGCTTGCGCGTTGGCGCATCGACGGAATGCCCCGGAAATGGCTCGCCCTGGGTGTCGGATTCTGGGGCGTGTGGTTCGCGGCGGGAGCCGTGCGGGTGTCGTTTCCTGTCCTGCAGGGCGGGATGAAGGTCGCGGTGGTGCAGCCGGCGATCCCGCAGACCCGCAAGTGGGAAGAGGCGTACTTCCAGTCGGTGGTGGCCAAGACCTACCACACGATCTCGCGGGTCGAGGGCAAGGTGGACCTGTGGGCGCTTCCGGAAACCGCCATTCCCGATTTCTGGACCTGGCGCCCGGAAATCGCGGCCAAGCTCCAGACGCTTTCCGACACATCCGGGGCCGACGTCCTGGTGGGCGCGCTGGAGGCGATCCCCGACGCCTCCAGGCCCGAAGGCGCGCGGGTGCTGAATTCCGCGTTCCTGCTGCGGCCGCGCTCCCAACCGCAGCGCTACGACAAGATCCGGCTGGTGCCGTTCAGCGAGCACCTTCCGTTCGAGAACATCGTTCCCGCCTTGAACCAGGTCAAGCTGGGACAGAGCGGATTTTCCGCCGGGGGGCTCGTGCGGGTCTGGAATTCGCCCACGCCCTGGTCTCCGGCCATCTGCTTCGAGCAGGTCCATGCCGATTTCGTGCGCGAGGCGGCGAACCTGGGCGCCAGGACCATGGTGGTCGTCACCAACGACGGATGGTTCGGCAATTCGCTGGGGCCTCGCCAACATTGGAACATCCATCGGTTCCACGCGGTGGAACACGGTCTGTCCATGGTGCGCGCGGCCAACACCGGGATTTCCGGCGCGGTCGACCACCGCGGGGTGGTGTTGGCGAAAACCGGGATGATGCGCGACACGGCCCTGGTCGTGGCGGTTCCGCCGGGGTCGCCCTCCTTGTACGCGCGGTTCGGTGCCGGGCTGGACGCGCTTCTGTGGCTGCTCTCGTTCGGCGCCGTCGCGCTGGTCTGGCGGTCCAGGAGGCGGTTGCCGGCATCCGTCTGAGCGTCCCGCAACCGGATTCCGCGACGGGATCCGTATGCGAGGATACCGGTAGAGATGTTAGATTTTGTCTTCCATGCCGGGATCGTCCGGGATTTGGACGTTTGGTCCATTCCATGCCGGATCCCGAATTCCTCCGCATCCCATCCATCATTGCACGGTTCCATACCCAATGCCCATTCCAAGATTCGCGTTCTCCAGGCTTCTTTCCGTTCTGCTGCCGTTGGCCTTGTCCTCCGTTTCCCTGGCCGGTCCCGATTCGACAAAAAACGACGCCCCGCGCGCGGCGAACAAGGGCCGGTTCCTGGCCGTGCTCCCCTTGGGGCACCAGGGGGTGGACGCATCGGCGGCCAACGTCCTCACCGAAGCGCTGGCCGACGAGATCCTCCGCCTGAAACGGGTGCGGGTGATGGAACGGTCCCAGATGGAGAACATCCTCAAGGAGCAGGGGTTCCAGCAAAGCGGCGCCTGCGACGGTTCTGAATGCGCGGTGGAAGTCGGCCGCATCCTCGGGATCGACCTGATGGTCGTGGGGACGCTGGGCAAGATCGGGAACACCTACACGCTATCCGTGCGCGCCGTCGACGTGGGTTCCAGCGAAGTGGTCGCCAGCGCCCGTCGTTCGATCCGCGGCGAAATCGACATCCTGTTCACGGAAATGCTTCCCGTGCTGGCCAAGGAGCTGGTTTCGGGCGTGGTGACCGGGAGCGCTTCGTCCCCCGATCGCGGGGCGTCCACCAAGGTCCTGGACACCTTCGTGGATCCACGCGACGACCAGCGCTACGAATACGCGCGCATCGGTTCGCTGGACTGGATGATGCGCAACATGAACTACCGCGTGAGCCAGTTTTCGTCGTGGTGCTACGACGACGCTCCGGGCAATTGCGGGTTCCTGGGGCGCCTGTACGTCTGGGACAAGGCCACGCTCGCCTGCCCGCAAGGATGGAGGCTTCCCACCGACCAGGAGTGGAAGGATCTCGCCGAAAACCTGGGTGGAATGGACAAGGCGGGCGATCTGATGCGCAGCGCCAAAGGGGCCAAGGACAATTCGTTGTTTCGCGCCAAGGCGGCCGGGTTCCGCGATCCGGAAGGCCACTACCTGGGGATCGGGGCGTTCTCGCTCTGGTGGAGCGCGACGGAATCCGACACGGCCACGGCCGGCTCGTGGGGACTGGACTTTTCGGGGACTTCCCTGGGGTTCGGCGAGGCGCTCAAGGCCAACGGATACTCGGTGAGGTGCGTGCGGCCGGTGCAATGACCCCGGCTGCAGGAGCACCGCGGGAAATCCCGAACCGAAGCGATCGATCGCTTCCCGACTGGCGGTCTTGCCTGGGACGATGGTAGGATTGCTTCCAACCACGGTTTCGAGGAGAATCGGGCAAAGATGAGATGGTTGACGATCAGCGGGGTCAGCAGCGCCATCGGTTACGTTGGCTGGAAGCTCGGGAACCAGATTTCGCCCACGACAGGGTTGTGGGGCTCGTTCCTGGTCGGCTTGGCCGGGCTCTGGGTGGGAATCAAGCTGTTCCCCAAGGACGGATGACGGTCGGTCCCTCCGCGGCGATCGACGGGTAAGAAGGGAATCAGGCCGATTCGTCCGTTCGCAGCGCCACGAAGCCAAGCCTTCGGGCGATCTCCCAGGTGGCTTCGGGCAAGTGGTCCGGTGCCGACACCGGGCGATGGCGCCATTCCAGACGGGTGGGGTATTCCTTGCGGAGCCGATCGAAGGCCTGGCCTCGTTCGTGGTCGGCAAGATCCAGGATGGGGCGCATGCCCTGGTCGTCGTCGCTTGGGTTCCATGCGGCCACCACCAAGGCGCAAAGGGCGTCCCATGGATCGCTTCGGCGCGAAACGTCGGTGCCGTCGGGCAAGCGCAACGCCTGCGCGTCGAGCGCCCGCGTCGGGGAGGCGGGCAGGTGCCAATCGGCAAGACCGAGGAATTCGCCCAACGCCCGCCTGACCATGCGGGTCCCTTCGAGCTTGCCTTCCAGCGAGTAGCCGGCCACGTGCGGCGAAATCCAGCGAGCGGCCTTGGCCAAACCGACGGGAACCGAGGGTTCGGGATCGAACACGTCCAGCGCGATCGTCAAGTCGGGGCGTTCCCGGGCGAGCTCGGCGAGGTCGCCGGAAACCGCCGTGGCTCCGCGTCCGGCGTTCAGGAACAAGGCACCATGCCGCAGTCGCGACAGATTCCGCTTTGAAAACAGCCCCTGGGTGGGGTGGGGTCCGCCGCGGACCAGCGGAAGGTGCCCGGCGACCACCTGGCAGGAATCGAGCAGCTCCTCCAGGGCGACGAACCCTTCGGGGCCTTCCGCTTGGGCGCGCGGAGGATCGTTCTTCAGCACATCCATGCCGAACCCCGCGAACACTTCCACCACCTGTCGGCCCACGCGCCCCACGCCCACCACGCCTGCCTTGGGGCCAGCGGACAGATCCAGCCGTCGTTCCAGGTGCGCGCCGGCCACCACCGCGCCGGCCCATTCGGCCACCGATCGCGCGTTGCATCCGGGCGCCGACGCCCACCGGATCCCGTTGGATTCCAGCCAGGGGATGTCCAGGTGGTCGGTGCCGATCGTGCAGGTTCCCACGAACCGCACCGGGGTGCCTTCCAGCAGGGTGCGGTCCACCTTGGTGATGGAGCGCACGATCAAGGCGTGGCAATCCGCGAGATCGGATCGACGGATGTCGCGCCCGGCCAGACGCACGACCTGTCCGGCGTCGGCGAACGCCTCGGTCCCCAGAGGGACGTTCTGATCCACGACCACTTCCATTTCCGGCAATTTACCAGTTCCCGTCGCCAGGTGGACCGGGTTCGACGACGATTTTGCACATTTGTACCCCATGAGCCAGTCCGAATCGTCCACGACACCGAAATCGCCGGCGGTGGGAGTCCTTTGTTCCGGGGGCGGGTCCAACCTGCAGGTCCTGATCGACCGCGCCCGGACCGGGGAGCTGGGCGGACGGATCGCCTGGGTGGTGTCCAACAACGGATCGGCGTTCGCCCTGGAACGCGCGCGCCAGGCAGGGATCGAGGCGGTCCATGCTTCGGCCAAGTCCCTGGGCAGCCCGGAAGCGGTGGAATCCAAGCTCCTGGAGCTGATCGAGCGCGACCAGGTCCAGGTGCTGGTGCTGGCCGGTTACATGAAGGCGCTTCCCGAATCGGTCCTGCGGCGCCTGCCGGGCAGGGTCGTGAACATCCACCCGGCGCTTTTGCCCGCGTTCGGGGGCAAGGGGATGAACGGCCACCATGTCCACGAAGCGGTTATCGCTCGCGGCGCGCAGTGGACGGGTGTTACAATTCACCTGGTGACCGAGAACTACGACGAGGGGCCGATCCTTCGCCAGCGCGTCGTCGCTGTGCGTCCGGACGACACCCCCGAAACGCTGGGGACTCGGGTGCTCGCGATCGAGCACGACACTCTCTGGCGCGAAGTGCGCGCCCTACTGGAAAGGGCATAGAACGTGTTCGATCTCCACTTCCACACAGACCTCCGCGAAGGCGACCCCAGGATCGTGCTTGCCGGCTCCTGTCGCGAATACAGCCTGGACCGGTTCAACGAGATCATGAAGACCTCGAGCGAACAGGCGACGAAAACCGTCTACCTGGACCTGTCGCAGACCAAGCTCCTGGATTCCGCCTCGCTGGGCACGATCGTGTCGCATTTCAATCTGCTGCGGGCGCAAGGCAAGCGCCTGATCCTTTTGAATCCGTCGGCGTCCTGCCGGCACCTGCTGGAGATCACTTCCTTGAACCGGGTTCTGACGATCGAGACCGATCCGGCTCCCGGGGAATGACCGTTTCCGTACCATCTCAAGAGAGGTCGCTTTTGGAATTGCGCGAAACACCGCTGGCCGCCCGTCATCTGGCCCTGGGCGCACGACTCGTTCCGTTCTCGGGATGGAACATGCCGGTCCAGTACAACGGGATCGTGGAAGAACACAAGGCCGTCCGCGAACGCGCCGGCCTGTTCGACGTTTCGCACATGGGGCGGTTCGTGGTGAAAGGGCCCGACGCGCTGTCCGACCTGGAGTCCATGACCACCAACCGCGTGGCCAGGCTCGCGATCGGGCAGTTCCAGTACAGCTCGCTGCCCAACGAGCAAGGCGGTCTGATCGACGACATCCTGGTGGGGCGCACGGGAGAATCCGAATTCCAGGTCGTGGTGAACGCGGGGAACCTCGCGGTCGATCGCGACAGGATCCGTTCGGGGCTGTCGGCCGGGACGGAATTCGTCGACGAAAGCACGACCCACGGGATCGTCGCGCTGCAGGGCCCCAAGGCCGCCGCGATCCTGAAGACCGTCGCGCCGGACCTGGACCTTTCCATGGCCACCTACCATTGCGGACGGGCCACGTTGCTGGGCCGGAGCGTGTTCGTGTCGCGCACCGGCTACACGGGCGAAGACGGATTCGAGATCTATCCTCGCCTGGAGGACCTGGTGGCCGTCTGGGACGCGATCCTGGAAGCAGGCAAGCCCGAAGGCATCCTGCCGTGCGGTCTGGGCGCCCGCGATTCGCTGCGCCTGGAGGCCGGCTACTCGCTTTACGGACACGAATTGTCCACCGACCGCACCAACCTGGAAACGGGCCTGGCCTGGATCACGGACCTTTCCAAGGATTTCACCGGAGCCGCCGTGCTCCGCGCCCAGAAGGCCGCCGGGATTCCCCGCCAGATCGTGGGCTTGGCCATGGAAGGCAAGGCCATCCCGCGCGCGGGATACGCCGTGTACGCGGGCGAAGAGAAGGTGGGCGAAGTCACATCCGGCACCCAGAGCCCCATCCTGGGCAAGGGCATCGCCCTGGCCCTGGTGGACAACGGCAAGCTCGCCAAGGGACAGGTCGCGCATCTGGACATCCGCGGACGCAAGGAGCCCGCCCTCGTGGTCGATCGGCGCTTCGTCCGACGCGGAGCCTGATGGCTCGTCCGGCCAGAAAATCGGAAGTGACCCGCTTCAAGCGGGTGGAACCCACCGCGCCCGCGACCTCCACCAAGGCCGCCAGATCCCGTCGTGGCAAGCCGGGAGCCACGGCTTCCGGGCCCGCCGCGAAATCGGGCGCTCCGCACATCAAGGCCCAGATCGCCGGAAGCCTCCTGATCCTGGTGGCGGCGTGGTTGTTCCTGGCCCTGGTGCTGGGGATCCTGCGCGAGAACGATCATCCGCTGGGGCCATGGCTTGGCAGGAAGGTCGCCGAATTCGTGGCGTGGTTCTTCGGGGCGTTCCCCGGACTTCTGTTCCCGTTCGTGCTGGGGCTGTTGGGAGCCCGCGTCGTGGCGGGGGCGCACGCGGTGCTCAACCGCGCCCTGGTGGCTTCGGGGTTGGTCTGGACGCACCTGCTGCTGTTCCTGTCGCTTCCGGGGCTGTACGGACGGGATCTGTCGTTCGCCTGGCTTTCGCGCCACGCGGGCGCGATGGGACAATTCGTGGTCGACGCGTTGCTGGCTCCGGTGTTCGGACCCCACGCGCTGGGACCGGCCCTGATCCTCACCGCATCGCTGGGCGGGACGATGTTCTTCCTGTTCCGGCTCACGCCCCGCGAGGCCTTGGCCACCGGAGTCGGCGCCGGAGGGAGCCTGTTGTCCCGCATGCGCGACAAGTTCGCCGAGCCGCGCACCGACCGGATCGTCCTGGAAGCGGAAAAGGACCTGCTGGCCGGGGGAGCGCTGGCCCTGGGCGTGGAACCCAAGGGTCGGTTCCTGGATCGACGGATCCGGCCCGAGCCGGAGGAGGGGATCCTCCCGATGCCCGGACAGCTTCCGCCGGCCCCCAAGCCCAGGCAGGGACGAACCCCGCTGGTTCCGGGAGCCGTGCTCGCGGGGGCGGCCAAGGCCGGGGCCTTCGACGACCCGGACGGTCCCGAGCTGGGCGGCAAGGCGCTTGAGGTCTACAACAACCTGTCCGCCTGGCGGCCGCTGCGACCGGAAGACCTGGTCGGGCTCAATCCGCTGGAAATGCGCGAACTCAAGCGTCGCGACGAGGAGTTGCGACGCGCCGACATGCTCAACCAATGGGAGGACCGCGAGGTCCAGGCCAAGGTGTCGCGTCGCCCCAAGATCGCCACCGACGACCAGCCCGTCGCGCGTCCCGAGCCGTCCGGACGCCGGCTGGCCGTGCCCGAGCCCGAAGACCGGCCGTCGCCGGATCCGGAAACCGACTTGCCGGAATCCGTCGACCCCGATTCCGGGATCGACGAGCCGGAAGGCCTTCCCGACCAGCCTTCGCAGCCCCGGGTCGTGCGCAGCGCCGCCTCCAAGCGGGTATCGGCCCAGAGCCAGCGCATGATCGACAAGGCTGCCAACGCCGACGCCTCCAGCCGCTACAGGATCCCCGACGTATCCATCCTTCCCGAGCCGCCGCCCCAGGATGCGGAAGTCGACGAGGCCGCCTTGCAGGCCACCGCCGACAAGCTCGTGCTGCAGCTCAAGAACTTCAACGTGTCGGGCAAGGTCCTGCAGATCGAGCCCGGCCCCGTCATCACGCGGTTCAAGATCGAACTCGCTCCCGGCACGCCGGTGCGCAAGATCTCCAACCTGAGCGAAGACCTGGCCCTGGCGCTCAAGGCCCGCCGCATCCGCATCCAGGCCCCCATTCCGGGCGAGGCCATGGTGGGCGTGGAAATCCCCAACCTCCGGCCCGAGACGGTCTACATCAAGGAGCTGTTGCGGGCGCCGCAGTTCCGCGATCCCAAGTTCAAGCTGCCGGTGGTGCTGGGCAAGGACACCGCGGGGCACCCGGCGTTCACCGACCTCGCGCGCGCGCCGCATCTGCTGATCGCGGGCCAGACGGGATCCGGCAAGTCGGTGTGCATCAACACGATCCTGAGCTCGCTCCTGTTCAGCCAGTCGCCCGAGCGTCTGCGCATGATCCTGATCGACCCCAAGGTGGTGGAGCTTTCCACCTACAGCGAGATCCCGCACCTGATGGCCCCGGTGATCACCAAGCCCGACGAGGCCGTGCAGGCCCTCAAGTGGACGGCGGTGGAGATGGACCGCCGCTACGACGTGCTGGCGGCCGCCGGAACCCGCAACATCGCGGGGTTCAACGACAAGTACGAGGCGAACGCCCTGCCCGAGACGGTGGGCGAAGAGGACCGGGCGCGCATGCCCTACCTCCTGCTGATCGTCGACGAGTTCGCCGACCTCATGATGGTCGCGGGCAAGGAAGTGGAGACCAACGTCGCGCGCATCGCCCAGAAGGCCCGCGCGGTGGGCATCCACATGATCCTGGCCACCCAGAGGCCATCCACCAACGTGATCACCGGCGTGATCAAGGCCAACCTGCCCACGCGCATCGCGTTCCAGGTGGCCAGCCAGATCGACGCGCGGACGATTCTCGACAAGCAGGGCGCCGAAGACCTCCTGGGGCGCGGCGACATGCTGTTCCGGGGCATCGAGGCGCCCGAACCCGTGCGCGTGCACGGAGCGTTCGTGTCCGACGCCGAGGCGGAAGCCGCGGCGCTGGCGGCCAGCTCGCAGGGCGTGACCTTCCCCATGATCGAGAGCTTCGATCTGGGCGACGGCGACGGCCTGGACGGCGACGACGAGTCCGAGGCGCCGATCAAGCTCGACGGCAAGTTCGGCGAAGCGGCGCGCATGGTGGCGCTGACGCGGCAGGGGAGCGTCTCCATGCTGCAACGGCGCCTGGAGGTCGGGTTCGCCCGCGCCGGACGCATCATGGACCAGTTGGAACGCATGGGCATCGTGGGCCGCGACCGCGGTTCCAAGGCGCGCGAGGTCCTCATGGACGAGCTGCAGGTCGAGGACCTGGTCAGGCGGCTGGAAGAAGGGTATTGAGGTTCGACGGTGCCACCGTGGGACCCGAACGGGGCGCGTTGTAGGGGCGATTCATGAATCGCCCCTACGGGTGGCACCGACCGGGTTTGACCCCGGTGACCCCGGTCAGAATTCCAGGCCGCTCCAGATCGTGGCGCGGTTGGATTCGAACGACCAGCTGGCCTGCACGATGGGCGACAGGTGCGACAGGATGGGCCAGGCGAATCCGGCGACCAGTTGCGGCGGCCAGCCCGACTCGTCCCCGACCAGCGTCCAGGCGAGGCCCAGCTCGGCGGCCAGGATCCGCTCGAACCGGACACCGGCATCCACCGACAGGCTCTGTTCGCCTCGCAGCAACGGCACCGGGATGCCTTCCCATGCCATTCCCGATTGGAACCATCCCCGCCGGGAATGAAGACAAATCCTGTTCTCGCCGTCGGGGTTCATCTGGAACGACGGGTGGAGTCCCAGCTCCCTGCCCACCGACAACGCTCCGAATGCGAACGGCGATCCCGAAGGCACGACGTTCAGGAGCCCGAACCGCGCGCCGGATCCCGATCCCACGTTGATCAGTCCCGCCTGCACGCCGTCCATGCGGGAAGCCACGTTCACCAGTCCCGCCTGGACCCCTCGGGCGTGGCCCGACACCGTCACCAGCGCCACCTGCACGCCGTGGTCCAGGACTCCGGCGTAGTCGGCTCCGATCCCGATCTGGGTGCCGTGGACGGTTCCGCGCGCGACGTTCATCAGGAGCCCCAGCTGGGTTCCGGCCAGGTCGCCTTCGATCAGGTTGAGGTCGGTCCCGATCTGGACCCCCTGGAAATCGCCTTCCACCTGGTTGGCGATCGACAATTGCGCTCCCTTCATGTCGCCGGTCACGCTGTTGCCGCCCACGGACATCTGGAACCCCTTGGCGTCGCCGAACACGCGCGACATGACCAGCGCGAACTGGAACCCCGTGAGCATCTTGGCTTCGCCCATGATCAGGTCCATGCTGAAGGCGTTGCGGACCTTCCGGGGCGAGGCGCCGTTGAGCGACACCGGCGGCAGGATCCCGAAGTTGATGGGCACCCACGTCGTGGCGGTGTCGGAATCCGACACAGCCTTCGCGGGGTCGGCCTTGGCCAGAAGCTCCAGCGGCGACACCATGCGGGATTCGCCAGGGCGCAGCAGCACCCGCATCTGGCGGCGTCCGGAATCCTCTTCCAGGGTCCACAGGCCCGGACTCAACGCGAGGTCCAGGGTGTCGCCCGCGCCCGTGGACGCCGTGCCCATGACCTTGCGCGACGAATCGCGAAGCGACAGGGCAGGAAAACCGGGTTCCAGGCGCAGGCGCGCCGGCGGATTGCGCACGTCGGTCAGGACGGGGTCCACGCTGCCCACCAGCTCGGTGGAACCGTCGGGATGCTGCGACGGGGCTCCCAGCTCCCTGGCGCGGCGCTCGGTCTCGCGGGAGGAATGCCGGAAGGCTTCGGACAACGTGACCCGGCCGTCCTTGTCCTGGTCGGCGGCGCCCCGCAATCCCGACACCAGGGCGCGGGTGAAGAGCGAACCGCCGTCCTTGTCGGATTCCGTCGAGAGTTCGTCGGAGCGGCTGGAAGCCAGCACCGCGCGACCGGTCACCGTGGGGGCCGGCCGCGCCGGATGGAACCTGCCTCCCTTGGAGCGCAAGGCGCTGCCCGATGCGCAGGCGTCCAGGAACGCGACCCGCAGGCCTCCGTCTCCGCGCGACAGCAGCGAGCGCAGGCGGTCCCAGGGAAGCCTGTCGGTTCCCAGCTGCATGCCTTCGGCGTCGGCGTGGCCGGTGTGGAACACGAACAGCTCGGTGGGGACCCCTTGCGACCGGGCGAGACCCGCCGCGGAGTCGGCCATTCGCCAGATTCCGGCAAGCGATCCCGTGTCGGCCGCTTCACGCAGGATCAGGTCCTGGGGCGCGACGCCGCCCAGGTCCACGAATGCCTTGGCGAGATCCTCCGCGTCGGTGCGGCCGTGCAGGAGGCGCGGCTTGCCCGGTCCGCCGTCGGGGGCCCAGGTGGCGACCAGGACGCGACGGGGCGCCACCGTGGCCGCGGCGAGGACGGGAAACATCATGAATGCCAGGAGCCGTCTCACGGCGCGGGGCTCCGCGGACGTTGCACCCCGCGCGACCTGGCCTTCAGTCCGGCCGGAAGGCGTGGATGTTCCCGGTCGACGAAGATCGCCTTGCGGGGGGCCTCCAGGCCGAACGGCCGTTCGGACCAGACCAGCACGAAGGTCTCTTGGCCTTGGGAATCGTAGAGTTCCCACACGCGTGGCAGCGGACCCGAGCGCAGCGCCGCGGCGCTGTCGCCCTGCAGCGGCCAGTGCTGCGCCATCTCGCCGCGGGAATCGATCGAGAAGACGGCCGCCCACGCGAGGTCGGCCGGAACCGAGACCACGAGCCGGGTGCCGGCGGCGAGGGTGTCGGAATCCGTCACCGGCGCGAGCGTGCCGCCGGGCGATGTTTCCCTCTGGATGACAAGATCCGCGGTTCCTTTGGAGCGCCATCCGGCGTCCGCCGATGCCACCTGGGGGTCGGGGAGCGCGGGCGTCCTCGCGCCGTTCGCGGATGGCGTCGACGCGGGGGGCGTCGCCTGCGACCCTTCGGAGGTCGGAGGGACGGGGGCGCTCGCGGGCCGACCGGATTCGTCGATCGGCGGCGCCTCGGGGGCGGGAGGCACGATCGCGAAGAACAGCGCCAGCGACGCGGCCAGGACGGCGCCTCCCCAGGCGGCCCTGGATGGCGCGGAACGCGACGCGCGCGAGGCGGATTCGACGCGCGAAGCGGATTCCCTGCGGCGGCGCACTTCCGCCGCGAACCGGTCGGGCGGCAGTTCGGACAGGATCCGTGCATCGGATTCCGCAAGCGACGCCTGGACGGAGGCCGAACCGGGTTCGGCGGCGCGCAGGTCGGCCTGCGTTCGCGCGTGCGGGGGGACTTCGCCAAGGTGCATGCGTTCGTCGAGCCAGTCGGGTCGTCTGTTCATGCCGTCGCCTCCTGGAGCTTGGCGCGTTCCCGCAGGACGCGCAGACGTTTTCTGACACCGGAGACCGACAGCCCGGTCTCGGAAGCGACCTGCTCGAGGGTGAACCCGTCCAGGTAGTGGAGCACCGCCATGACGCGTGTGGACGCCGGCTCGCGGTGGAACAGGCGATCCAGGACCGAGCCCCATTCGAACCCCGCGTGGCCTTCGTCGCAGGATGCGATGGAGTTCAACAGTTCCTCGTCCCGGTCCTGGGGGCGCCGCGCGCGTTCCCGCAGGCGGTTCAGGCAGTGGTTGGTGGCCATGCGGTAGAGCAGGCTGGAAGGGTAGTCCTGGGTCAGGGAATCGGCCCTGTCCAGGGCCTGCACGAACACGTCGTGCAGGGCGTCCTGGGCTGCGTGTTCGTCGCGCAGGATCTGTCGGCAGCGTCGCAGGACCATGGGGCCGTACTTCCTGTACAGTTCTTCGACGTCCAGGGCCATCGAGTCTTCAGATCCTGATCCCGGCGAAGAAGCCGGTCCACATGCGATGGTGGGGGTAGGCGTCCCAGTGGTGGTCGCCCATCGGTCGCAGCAGCTTGGTCCCGTGTCCGCCGTGGGGCGCCACGAGCAGGTTCCCCGACACGCCGCCGAACACGGCCAATCGGCCCCACAGGTGGTATCCCACGGTCAGGCGCGCCTTGAACAGTCCGTTCATGGCGTCGAGTTCGTCGGCGTCGCCTTCCAGATGGAACCCGTCGTCGTCGCCGCTGGCGGTCAGTTCGACCTTGGTCGAGTCGTCGGAGGCGTCCTTCAGGCGATCGGGATCGATCACCAGCGACGCGCTGCCGTCCAGCGAGAGGATGAGGCGCTTGGACGGAATCCGTCCACCGAACCCCAGGCCGATCGAAGCGCGGTTGGACCCGCGTCCGCGTCCGGCGATGTCGATCAGGTTGTACCATCCCGGGCTTCCGTAGTTGAGCGACAGGTGGGTCATGCCGGTTTCGTCGAACCAGCCTTCCACGAAATACCTGGCGTCGGGACGGATGTTGACCAGGCCGATCTGGGGGCCGACCATCGTGTCGGCGATGTTCACGAATCCCCACTGGACCCCGTTGATGTTGTCGGCGACGTTCACGAACCCGCCCTGCGCGCCGCGGACCTTGTCGGCGAGGTTCAGGAATCCGTCCTGCACGCCCACCACCGACCCGGCCTTGTTGACCGCGGATGCGCTCTGCACGCCGCGGACCTCTCCGCCCACCACGTTGCCGACCGCTCCCAGCTGCCAGCCGGACACGTTCCCGCCGACCTTGTTGAAGAGGTATCCGTACTGGAACCCGGAAACGTCGTGCTTGAGGAGGTTGACCCCGCCGGCTTGCACGCCCACCACGCTGCCGCCCACGATGTTGAGACCGTAGGTGGCCTGCACGCCGCGGACCGATCCGTGCACCTCGTTCATGGCCCCGGAAAGCTGCACCCCGCGGATGGCGCCCGCCTCGCCGGCCACCAGGGATGCCGACAAGGCGTTCTGGACGCGACGAGGATCGTTCCCGTTGGCGTCGGTGCCGGGAAGCACCCCCAGGTTCATGGCGATCTTCTGGAGCGAATCGCCTGGCAGGGAATCGCGACCCAGGGCGTCCCACCACCCGCCGGTCCAGGCGATGGGCGAGGCGAGGGGAGCGGGGGCGTTGGGCGCCAGCGAATCGGGGGCCGTTTCACCGAAGGCCAGGGGCGCCGCGGCCAGGGAGAGGGCGAGTTTGAGTCTGGTGTTCATCGATGCATCTCCATGGAAGGAGGGAATCCAATCGCGGCCGGTTCCGGCCTTGGAAGTCTGGTGTCGTTGTCTGTTGAACAACGGCGCGACGTCCATGTGTCACCCGGATTCCAAGGAAATTTCTCCCGGTGCCGGAGGATTCCCGCCGCCCGGGCACGGATGCCCGAGCACGGCACCGGATCTCAGGGAACGACGATCTCGGGTTCCTCGGAATCGCGCAGGGCTTCGGCGAAGGAATCGTGGCGGCGCGCGGCCTTGTACTTCTTGCGGTAGTATTTCTCGTCCAGGTGCGACACGATCACCCCTTTGCCCACGCTGGCATGGACGAACTTGCCTTCGGCGAGGTAGATCCCCACATGCCCGATGGAGCGGTGGTGGTCGGCGAAGAACAGGAGATCGCCCGTCTGCAGGCGGTCCTTGTCCACGGGAACGCCCTGCTTGAAGTATTCGGTGGACGACCTGCCGTTCAGATTCTGTCCGAAGGCCCTGAGGACCGTGCGGACGAACCCCGAGCAGTCGAATCCGGCGGGGGATTCGCCGCCGGTGCGGTAGGGTGCTCCCAGGAGAGGCGCGGCGACCTTGCGGAGCCGGGTCAGCGGATCGCTCGCGGGGTCGGAGAACGCCACCGACGCGACGCCGGGGGACCGCTCGGAAACCGACATGCGATCCGATCCGCGATCCATCCCTTCGGCGGGGTCGTCGGCGACGGGCGCTCCCAGCGGGGGGCGGTCGACCAGCAGGCGATCGAGTTCCGGAACCCCGATCGCGGCGATCCGCGAGTCGATTTCCGTCAAGGTGGGCCAGGCCGCGATCGATTCCATCTGGATCGCTTCGCGGGAGTACCGCTTCCTGACCTTCTTGGTCTTGGGCTTCTTCTTTTCCTTCTTCTTCAAGGCGGTCTTTCCGCTCTTGTCCTGGACCTTGGCCGCGTCGACGGAGACGGCCAGGCCCACGATCAGGACAAGAAGCGTCCGCCACAGCATCAGGGCGCGCCTTGCAGTTCGACGGCCCGTCCGGTCTTGAACAGGAGCGATTCGGAAAAGGCGGGACCCACCAGCTGCAGCCCCACGGGCAGTCCGGCGGAAGGCTTGACCGGAACGACGAGTCCCGGCAGGCCCGCCAGGTTCACGGCGATGGTGTCGATGTCCGACAGGTACATCGCCAGCGGGTCGTCCATCTTTTCGCCCAGCTTCCAGGCGGTGGTGGGGGCGGTGGGCGTGGCCAGGACGTCGCACTGGGCGAACGCATGCTCGAATTCGCGGCGGATCACTTCGCGCACGCGCTGGGCCTTGGCGTAGTAGGCGTCGTAGTAGCCTGCCGACAACACGAAGGTCCCGATCAGGATGCGGCGCTTCACTTCTTCGCCGAACAGTTCGCTGCGGGTGCGGCTGTACATGTCCAGGAGCGACTTGGGATCCTTGGCGCGGCCGGTGTAGCGCACGCCGTCGAACCGGCTCAGGTTGGAGCTGGCTTCGGCCAAGGCGATGATGTAGTACGCGGAAATCGCGTAGCGCGTGGAAGGCAGGCGCACCGGCACGATCTTGGCGCCCGCGGCTTCCAGGGCCTTCACCGATTCGTCCAGCGAAGCGCGGACTCCCGATTCCAGGCCTTCGCCCCAGTATTCGGCGGGGATGCCGACGCGCACGCCCTTGACGCCGTCGTCCAGTCCCGAGGTGTAGTCGGGGACGTCGTGCATGGAGCTCGTGTTGTCGCGTTCGTCGTGGCCCGAGATGATGTTCATCAAGAGCGCGGAATCTTCCACGGTGCGCGAGAACGGCCCGATCTGGTCCAGCGACGAGGCGTAGGCCACCAGGCCGTAGCGGGAAACACGTCCGTAGGTGGGCTTGAACCCGACCACGCCGCAAAAACTGGCAGGCTGGCGGATGGACCCGCCCGTGTCCGACCCCAGCGAGACCGGCACCACGCCTTCGGCGACGCAGACGGCCGAACCGCCCGAAGAACCACCCGGGACGCGGGTGGGATCGACGGGGTTGCGCACGACGCCGAACGCGTTGGTTTCGGAGGTCGAGCCCATGGCGAACTCGTCCATGGCGGTCTTGCCGATGATCACGGCCCCTTGGGATTCCAGGCGCTCGACCACCGTCGCCGAGTAGGGCGGGACGAAGTGTTCCAGGATGCGCGATCCGCAAGTGGTCGCGGTCCCCTTGGTGCAGAGATTGTCCTTGATCGCGACAGGGATGCCGGCGAGGATGCCGGGCTGTTCGCCGGCCTTGATCCGGAGGTCGATTCCGCGAGCGGTTTCCAGGGCCTTGTCGCGGTTCACCGAGACGAAGGCGCCGTGCGTCGATTTCTCGGCGGCGGCGACGGCCTTTTCCGCGATGGATTCGCAGGATTCGCCCTGGGCGATGCGACGTCGGGTTTCGGAAAGAGTCAAGGCAGGCATGGAAGTCTCCGGTCGATCGCAGGCCGAAGGCCTCAGCGCGACCACTTTTCGAGATAGAGGGACAAGAGCAAGCCGGGAAGACACCCGATGTTCATCTTGAACGCGAAGCCGATCCGGAATTTGACGATGAACAGATCCAGGATGAAATCGGACGAGGGGGGCATTCCGAACCCGGCGTCGACCGCCAGGAACTTGGAAAGGAGCAGGTAGACCACGTTCTGGCTCCCGGCTCCCGAAACCTCGCCCAGATGGGCGCTGCCGACGGCGAGGATTTCGCCGATGAATCCTCCCAGGACAAGTCCCAGGAGGATGAACACGATGGTCCGGCCGGTCCGGGACGCGCCCGGAAGCGACGTCTTCACTTCTTGGCGCCCGCCTTGGCGGTGTCGACCTTGGCGGCCTTCGCGGCCTTCGCGGCGGCGGGAACCACGGTCTTCTTGGTCGAATCGACCTTGGCCTTGGCGGCGGGAGCCGCCTTCTTGGCGGGTTCCAGCTTGGCCTTCGGGGCCGCGACGGGGGCTGCCTTCTTCGCGGTGTCAACCTTGGCGGCGACCACCTTCTTGACCGTGTCCTGCTTGGCGACCTTGGCGGGCGCGGTGGTCTTCTTGGCGGTGTCGGCCTTGGGCGATGCCGGAGCTTCCTTCTTGGTGGTGTCGACCTTGGCGGCGCCGGCCTTCTTCAGCGAGTCGGCGCGGGCGACGGAATCCGCCACGAAGGCGGAATCGTCGAACTTGGGCATGAGCGCTCCGCCCGACTTGATGTTGCGGATCATCCAGTCGGCGTCGTCGGTGAGGTCGCTCTTGGGGTAGTCGGTGAGCATCTTGCCGTATTCCACCAGGGCGGCCTTTTCGTTCTTCAGGTATTCGCTGAAGGTGAAGGCGATCATGAACTGCGCCTTGTAGGCTTCGTTGGTCTTGCCGAACCGGACCAGCACGGCGCGGTAGGAAGAAAGGCTCCGAGGGTAGTTCTGCTGCTCGCCGTAGAGCTGTCCCAGCTGGAACAACGCCTGCGCGCGGACGGAATCCGGCGCGGCGGGGTTCTTCTCCACCTGGCGGTAGAGCGCTTCGGCCTGGTCGAGCGCGCGGCGGTCGTGGGCCGTGCGCGCCGAGTCGAACGCGGTGGCGAACGGCAGCGCGGCGGGAGCCTGGGGCGCGGCGGAGTGGAGCTTGAACTCGTAGCGCGCCTTCAGGACGGAGTCGATGCGTTCGCGGCCCTTTTCGTCGAGCGAAGAACGCATCTCGCCGAAGATGCGGCTGCGCACCGAATCGTAGGGAAGAACGGTGGAATCGGTGCGGTACTTGTCGACGTCCACCAGGTAGGCGTCGCGGAAGGCTGTCTTGCCGACCAGCAGCAGGCGGGCTCCGTCGCGATTGGCGCCCTTGGAAGAATCGACGGCCATTTCCTTGGAGAACAGCGAGTCCTTCCAGAAGGTGGTGGCGGCGTCGGCCTGGGCCTTGTCGAACAGGAACATCTGGGCCTGCGGGCTCTGGCGCCATTCCTGGGCCCAGTAGATCTTCTCGTTGTCGGCGACCACCTGGCGCACGTCGGCGCGCATGTCGTGTCCGACTTCGCGGGAGTAGCGGGCGGCGATCTTCCAGTTGATCATGAATTCCAGCACGCGTTCGGACGGGAATTGACGACGCATCTGGGGCGGGACTTCTTCGGAAATGAAATCGACGTCGCCCTTGGTGAACAGCGCGCCCTTGTCCCAGGTGGCCAGGACGGCGATGCTCGCGGGAGTCCAGGGATTGGCTTCCTGCCAGCGCTTGAGCACGTCGGCCTTGACCGAAGCGTAGGGCTTGATCGAGGCCGATTCCTTGGTTTCCAGGTACACGGCCATGTACAGGCTGTCGTTGGCCTTGAACGGATGGATGGTCATTCCGGCCTTGGCGGCTTCGAGTCCCGCGAACAGTTCGGGGACCATGCCGATGCCGTAGGGAAGCGCGAACTGGTGCTTCACGCGACCCAGCACGCCTTCGGGAGCCACGGGAGTCCCGACCGGGAACTTCGCGGCGAGCTTCTTGAAGGCGGCCGCGTCGAGCTTCTTGACGGAGGCGAGCGCCTTGGCGAGCTTGGCCGAGTCCTTGGAGCCCAAGGCGATCAGGCGATACACGGGCTGCGTGGACCAGAGGTCCGGATTGTTCTTCCAGAACACCATCAGCGAATCCGTGGAAGGGTCCGGGCGTACCGGCGACACCAGTTTGACGCCGTAGCGGGTGCGCAGGTCGGGAAGGAAATCGCGCATCTTCTGTTCGGTGCGGTTGCGCAGGTACAGATCGGCGACTTCGGTCTTGACGCTGTCGAAGGGCCTGTAATCGACGGAATCCTTCTTGAAGGACTCCTTGTTGGCCTGGTAGACGGAATCGAGCTTGACGCCATCGAGCGCGAGGGCGCGGCCGCCACGGGCGCGAAGCGAATCTTGCGGAAGCTTGCGCACGGTGGAATCCTGCGCGGCGACCCATTTCTGGATCTCGGCGTCGGAGAACCCGTGCTGGTCGGCCAGGATGTCGCGACGGACCTTGTCGGACAGGATGCGTTCCACGATGCTCGCCCAGCGGTCGGCCTTGGTCTTGTCGCCGGACACGCCCGCGTCCTTCGCGGCCTGGGCGTCGAGCTGGTAGCGGACGTAGTCGGTGAAGATGCGGGGGAGTTCGGACTCGGGAGTCTGCGGCGCGATTCCGGCGTTCTTCTTCCAGTTGTCCCAACCGGCCTGGTCGATCGATCCGGTGTTCCAGGATGCCAGCAGTCCAGGTGCGGATTGGCCGTTGGAAGGTGCCGGGGATTTGCCCGCGCAGGCGACGAGCAGGGAGGCGGTTCCTGCGGCGAATAGGATTCCAGAAAGGCGCATTCGTGTCCCCGTGAGGAGTGTGGTTGGAAAGGTTCTGTCGAGAACGAAGTGTCGTCCGGAGGACGCCAAAATAGATAAGCCCGCGGCGAGCGGACCAGTCAGGAAATGGCCTGGATCGCTTCTTCGACGGTGTCGTGCAGTTCCAGGAGGGTCGTGGCTCCGATGATTTCGATGATTTCGTAGACGGGCTCGGAGACCTGGCAGAGCCGGAACGAGCCGCCGCGCTCGCGAGTCACGCGGCTGAAATGGAGGATCACCCCAAGGCCGGTGCTGTTGACGTAGCGCAGATCGTGGCAGTCGGCGATCAGATGCACCACCCCGCCATCCAGGAGCGAAGTGACTTCTTCCAGGGTCCGCTCCACGGCGGAGGCGTCGAATTCTCCGGACAATCGCAGCACCCGCGCATCCGAGCGACCGGCGACCGGAAGGACGTTCAATTCCAGGGCGTGGTTCATTTGCTTAAAGGTAAGCCTTTCCCGTGCGGAAAACCCAGATGGCGGATGGCTTGCACGGTCAGGCGACCTTGAAGACGACCAGGGTGCGGTCGTCGGTGGGGGGGACCTGGCGGCGGAACCTGTCGAGTTCGGCCAGCACTTCCTCGATGGTTTCTTCCGCGGGCAATTCCTGGTACTTCTCGAAGCATCGCTCCAGGCGCTCCAGGCCGAAGGCCTGTCCGTCGGGGCCTCGGCAGTCGGTGACACCGTCGGTGTACAGGAGCACCGAGTCGCCGGGAGCGAGGAACAGCCGCTTTTCGTCGCGGGGCAGGAACCGCTCCCTCTGCAGGCCCAGGGCGAGGCCTCCGGTGCGGATGCGGTGCATCTTGCGGTCCACGCTGGAATACCAAAGGATGTGCTCGTGGCCGGCGCCGCTCCAGGTGAGGAGCCGGTCGCGGGCGCTCCAACGCAGCGCCAGGAAGGTCATGAACGTGAACGGATCGAGCTGGGGCACCAGGCGTTCTTCCAGGCTCCGGATCAGCTTGGATGGCGACGCGGCGGGGTCGTGGTCCACCAGAAGGTGCAGGGTGGTGCGCACGATCAGCATGATCATGCCTGCCGGAAGCCCCTTGCCGGAAACGTCGCCGATCACGGCCAGGAGCTTGTCGTCGGGGACCGGGAGCAGGTCGTAGTAGTCGCCGCCGACTTCGCGGGCGGGGAGCACGCGCGCGGCCATTGTCATGCCGGCCACCGAAGGCATGGCGCGAGGCAGCAGGCTGCGCTGGATCTTGGAGGCGATCTCGAACTCGCGGGAAAGCCGCGAATCTTCCTGCAGGCGGTGGTAGACCGCCTCGTAGTGCAGGCTGAACACGGCCTGCTGGGCCAAGAAGTCCAGAAGGTGCAGGTCGATCGAAGAAAATTGTTCGCGGTCGGCGGGCAAGGATAGGATCACGAGCCCCAGGTTGCGGCCGCGGGTGCGGATGGGGGCCGCCGCCAGCCGCTGGACGTGGAGCGACTGCAGGGCGAAGGCCTCGATCCGGTCCACATCCAGGATTTCGCGGGCCGTGGCGGTTTCCGTGCCCGGGAACCGCGACAGCAGGATCTGCGCGGTGAGGGTGGACGATGGATCCTTGGCCAGGTCGCGGAAGACACCTCGCGACACGGCGCAGGCGAGCCGGTTGGACAGCGTGTCGGATTCCGTCTGCACGAGCTCCCGGTAGAGGAAGATCGCGCCGCCGTTGGCGCCGGAAGACTGCGCGGCGAATCCCAGCAGGGCTTCCAGCCGTTCCAGGGGGAATTCCTCGTCCTGCGAGGGGCGCGAGCTGGTGGTGCCGGCCAGCAGTTCCTGCAACGCCTGGGGTTGCAGGGCCTCGCGGGCGCGCTGGATCCGAAGCGAATTCTCGCGACGGATCCGGGAAAGGGCCTGCGTGGCGGTGAGCACCGCGCCGACGACGGAAAACGGCAGCCACCAGATCTTGGAGAACAACGACGCGGCCAGCAGGATCGCGGCGGCGATCCGCAGCGCCCTGACCCAGTTCACCGGCGCGGTGTAGACGGCCAAGGCGTCGAAGACCAGGTAGGAGGCGATCCAGGCCAGGCGAGCCGGAAGCTCCAGGTCGGTGCCGGTGGCCAGGGCCGCCCCGAGCGCGAACAACGGGATCAAGGATGCGGCGAACCGGCGGGCCTTCAGGTACCGCTGGGACATACCCGTGCGCAGCGCCGTCAGGCTGCCTTCCGACAGCGCGACCATCAGCGCCATGCCCGCGAGGCAGTTCCAGACCAGCTCCCGACGGGCGATCCAGGCGAATCCACCGGACTGCGGTCCGATCTGGGCCGCGACGTCCAGGCCGCTCAGGACGAACAGGCCCGCGACCTGGATCCAGCCCGTCCACCACAGGCGTCCCCTGTTGGTCAAGGCCAGTCCCAGGAACGGCAACGGAAGCAGCCACACGATGAGCGTGAGGGTTTCGCTCAGATCGAACACCGGGCTCATGCGACGGCCGTCCGGGGTTTGAGCCTGTACACGAACGCGATCACTTCGGCGACCGCCTGGTAGAGTTCGGGCGGGATCGGACGCTCGATCCCCACCTTGCCCAAGGTCTCGGCGAGCAGGGCGTCCTCGTGGACGGGAACCTTGGCCGATTGCGCGAGCTCCAGGATCCGTTCGGCCACGGCGCCGTAACCGCCGGCCACCACCTGCGGGGCGGCGTCCAGCTCGCGGCGGTAGCGCAAAGCCACCGCCACTTTCCGACGCGTGGAGTCGGCCGAGCCGTTTGGTGATCCTGGCATGAGATCACAAATAGTACCGTTTTTCAGAAATTGGTGCTGCGCAACCGTCGCGATCGCGGCACGTCGGCCGATGAAAACGACGGTCCGTGGCCCGGAAGCAAGGTCCAGTGGGCCGGGAACCTCTGGATCCGGTCGAGCGTTTTTTCCTGGCGCGTCTCGTCGCCCCGCCAAAGGTCGCATCTGCCGGCGGCGCTGGAAAAACACGCGTCGCCCACCAGGCACAACGACAACTCGTCGGCCAGGAACCCGCAATGCCCCGGGCTGTGGCCGGGCAGGTGCATCACGTCCAGGCGTTCGCGCCCGAACAGCACCGGTACGCCTTCGCAGAGCGCTTCGTCGATTTCCGGCAGGTCGGGGACCGGCATGCGCAGTTCCCGGCATTGTTCCTCGATCGCCTCCCACAGGGGCCAGTCCTCGCGGTGCAGGGCCACGCCGCAGGAGGTGTCTTCCCGCAGACGCCCCACGGCGGCGATGTTGTCGATGTGCGCATGCGTGAGCACGATGGTCACCAGCGACACGCCGTTGGACAGCAACAGGTCGAAGATCTCGTCGGGTTCGCCGCCGGGATCCACCAGAACGCCTTCGCGCGTGCGGTCGCACCAGAACAGCGCGGTGTTGGCGCCCAGCTCGCCGGAAGGAAAGATCAGGTGTTCGAGAGCCATGGAAACCCCTCCCGGGTGCGATCCACAAGCCGCGGCGGCTTGTCCGGAGCCAGCCAGACGCACGTGCGCATCGCGACCCAGTCTCCGTTGTTGATGTAGGTGCCTTCGGGGCCTTCGGTCAGGAGCGGACGGTGCGAATGTCCGTGCACCACGCCCGAAAGACCGAATTCGCGCATCCAGGAGCGCGACATGGGTTCGAGTTCGACCGTGCTGGCGGCGGGGCCTGGCTCGATCCGCTTGGAACCGGCCCCCACGCCCAAGGCCATGGGGAGGGCGATGTCCGGATGCAGCGCGTGCCACAAGCCCTGCGCGAGGCCGGAACGCAGGACCCGGCGCACCATCCTGTCCATCCGCTCCGACGGAGCGGTGGCGTCGCCGTGCATGGCCAGCCACCGTCGGCCGGCGATCTCCAGCAGCCAGCCGTCGGGATGGACCTCGGCTTGACAGATCTTGGCGAGTTCCGGGCCGATCGCGAAATCGTGGTTGCCCGCGACGAACCGCACCTTCACCCCGGCGTCGGACACCTTGCGGACCTCGTGCAGGAACTCCCAGTGGGCCGAAGGCACCGCGCGGCGCCATTCCCACCAGAACTCGAAGGTGTCGCCTCCGAACACGAGGTCGTCGATCGCGCCGGGCAGGCCGCGCAGGAGCGCCTTCATGGACTCCAGGCGATCGCGCGCGTCCGGTCCCGTTCCCCAGTGGAGATCGGAAAGGAACAACGTCCGGCCCGCGGCGACGGCCGGCCCTTCCAGAAGGGGGCGGATCCACCCGGGCACCCAGACGGAGTTAGACAATTCCTGTCGCCTCGTCGCGGAACCTGGCGGCCGCGTCAGGTTCCGGGATGATAGTTGGGGGCTTCCTTGGTGATCTGGACGTCGTGCGGATGGCTTTCGCGCAATCCGGCGCTGGTGATGCGCACGAACTTGGCCTTCTTCTGCAGTTCGGCGATGGTCGCCGCGCCGCAGTAGTGCAGCGAAGTGCGCAATCCACCCACCATCTGGTGGATCGTGTCCTTGAGAGGGCCGCGGTAGGGGACCTGGCCTTCGATGCCTTCGGGCACGAACTTGCGCGCGTCGGTGACGTCGGACTGGAAGTAGCGGTCCTTGGAGCCCTTCTGCATGGCTCCCAGCGAGCCCATCCCGCGGTAGGCCTTGTAGGAGCGGCCTTCGAACAGGACCACTTCGCCGGGGCTTTCGTCGGTGCCCGCGAACAGCGAGCCCACCATGACCGCGCTCGCGCCGACGGCCAGCGCCTTGGCCACGTCGCCGGAATACTTGATGCCGCCGTCGGCGATGATCCCCACACCGGCCTTCTTGCCGGCCGCGGCGCATTCCAGGACCGCCGACAGCTGCGGGAACCCCACGCCGGCCACCACGCGCGTGGTGCAGATCGAACCGGGTCCGATGCCCACCTTGACCACGTCGGCGCCAGCCTTGGCCAGGGCGGCCACGGCTTCGGGAGTGACCACGTTGCCGGCGATCACGCCCACGCCGGGCCACTTCTTCTTGATCGTCTTGACCATGTCGGCCACGCCCTTGGAATGCCCATGCGCGGTGTCGACGGTGATGATGTCCACTCCGGCTTCCACCAGGAGTCCGGCGCGTTCGACCGAGTCGGGACCCACGCCCACCGCGGCTCCGACCCGCAACCGCCCCTTGGAATCCAGCAGGGACTGCGGGAAGTCGATGCGCTTGTGGATGTCTGTGAAGGTGATCAGTCCCTTGAGGACGCCCTTCTTGTCGACCAGGGGGAGCTTTTCGATGCGGTTCCTGTGGAGCAGTTCGCGAGCCTTTTCCAGGCTGATGCCGGGCTGGCCGGTGACCAGTCCTTCCGAGGTCATGAGGTCGCGGACCTTGCCCGAGCGCGCGTTGGACAGGCGCAGGTCGCGGTTGGTCAGCATGCCCACCAGACGTCCTTGCTCGTCGCAGATGGGGAATCCCGACACCTTGCGCGCGGCGGTGATCTGGAACGCCTTTTCCACCGGGTCGTCGGGCGAAAGCGTGACCGGGTTGTCGACGATGCCCGATTGCCAGCGCTTGACGCGCTGGACTTCGGCGGCGTGCTCCGACGGCGCGAGGTTCTTGTGGATGATTCCGATGCCGCCCAGGCACGCCAGGGCGATCGCGAGATCGGAGGTGGTCACGGTGTCCATGGGGGCGGACAGCACCGGGATGTTCATGGCGAACCCGGGGAAGAGTTCCGTCGCCACCGAGGTGTAGGCAGGGAGGACTTCGCTGTAGTTGGGGACGAGCAGTACGTCGTCGAAGGTGAGGGCTTCAGGGATGTTCAAGGGATCCTCCTGATGTGTGCGTTCCACTGGGCTCCTGACGAGTGGAGCGCGAAGGTGCGGCGGGGCCGCAATGCTCCCGGTGTCCTTCTCGGATCAAAAAGTCCGATTCGGAATGTCGCCGGAATCATGAGTGGAGGCAATCTACATATTCACGCGGCCGGAAGGAATGGTATGATGCAGGCCATGATCTACTCGACCAAGTCCCTGCGACCTGGATTGACGATCCAGGATCCCGTGAGGGACTCCAAGGGGATGGTCCTTTTGCCCGCCGGAGCGCTTCTCACCGAATCGTTGATCGCCCAGCTGCTCCAGCGCGGAGTGCCGGCGGTTTCCGTGACCAGCCAGGAAAACGAGGACGAGATGCTCGTGCGGGTGGAGCGCGAAAAGGAATCGATCCGCTCCATGTTCGGCGAATCGGGGGCGACACCGGAGCTGGAACAGCTGCGGCGGTTGCTGATGGAGCGCATCGATGCCGGTTGAAGGACTCACCGCCGACGCCTTGGCGCAGCACGTCAAGAGCATCCCCACCCTGCCGACGGTGCTCACCGAGCTTTCGCGGCGCATGGAAGACCCCAAGACGTCCTCCGACGACCTGGCCCAGGTGATCCTGCAGGACCAGGCGATCTCCAGCAAGGTGCTCAAGCTCGTGAATTCGCCGTTCTACGGCTATTCGGGCCGCATCAACACGATCAACCAGGGCATCGTGATCCTGGGGTTCAACGCCGTCAAGAACCTGGTGCTTTCCACCAGCGTGCTGGAGGCCTTCAAGGGCGCGCGCTCCGGCGAAGCCTTCCGCATGGACCATTTGTGGGTGCATTCGGCGTCGGTCGCGGGTGCCGCCAAGCTCCTGGCCGAACGCGCGGGCGGAGCCGATCCCGAAGAGGCGTTCGTGGCGGGGCTCCTGCACGACATCGGCAAGATCCTGCTCTGGATCTCCGAGCCCAAGCTCCTGACCGGATGCATCGCGGCGTCCAAGACCCACCGGATCCCGCTGAGCGACGTCGAACGCAAGGTGATCGGATTCGGCGACAACGAACTGGCCGCGGTGCTCGCCGAAAAGTGGAAGTTCCCGACTTCGCTCAAGGACGCCCTGCGCTGGCGGATCCAACCCGAATTCGCCGGCGCCAACACCCCGTTGGCCGCCTGCATCCACTGCGCGAACATCCTGTGCATGGCCATGGGAGCGTCTCCGGTCCAGCCCGCCGTGCTGCCCATTCCCGAAACCAAGGCCTGGGAGCTGTTGGGACTGCACCACGACGACCGCCTGCGCAACATCCTGGCCGAACTGCCGTTGCGCATCGAAAGCGCCCGCGCGTTCGTACTAACTCGGTATTGAAATAATTCCATTTTATGCTATATTTATCATCCATGAACACCTTGACAGACAAGCAAAAAGAAGCCTTCTCTATTGCAAAAGCAACTGTGCTGTCAGTGAAG
>JAKPQQ010000182.1 GCA_029557215.1 Fibrobacterota bacterium
ACGAATGGTCCGTCGGTCCGCCCCGAAAGCCGGTGGATGATGTTGGAGAAGAATTCCTTGCCGGTTCCCGATTCGCCGGTGACCAGCACGGTGCTCGTGGTGGTGGCCACCTTGCGGGCGATGCGCAGGATCTTGCGCATCGCGGGGGTGTCGCCGAGCATGTCGTCGAGCACCTGCGTCTGCAGGGTGACGGCCGTGCGCGCCGACACGACCTGTCCGGCGGCGCGGCGCGCGACCTCGACGAGGTCGGCGGGCACGAGCGGCTTCACCAGGACCTGCGAGGCGCCGCGCGAGCTTGCGGCCCGGGCCTGGTCCCGGTTCGCCTCGTCGGCGAGCACGACCACGATGGTGCCGGGGCGTCGGCTGCGGATCCACGAGATCAGGTCGACGCCTTCGTGCCACAGCGAACCGGCGTCCAGGAACACCAGATCGACCGGTTTTTCTTCCAGCACCGCGAACGGCGAGCGTTCCAGGCCGGCTTCGCGGAACTCCGAATCGGGGAGATCCCAGGCGTCGGCCACGCTGTGCCGAAAACTGTCGTCCTTGTCCAGAAGCAGTATCCGAAGCATTGGAGCTGGATTCCTCGCGAGGTGGGTGGAAGCCGGAGCCGTCGATGCGTCCGGCAGGGATCGCCTCGCCTCCGGCGTGCGGGCCGGAGGCAAGGCTCCTCAGGGCCGACTGGGGCTCAGGTGAAGATCTCCTTCACCTTCTCGAAGAAGGTCTTCTCGCAGTTGGTGCCGCTTTCGCATTCGCGCAGCTGCTCGAGGAGCTCCTTCTGCTTGCCGGTGAGCTTGTCCGGCACGCGCACCTGCAGCTTCACGAACAGGTCGCCGCGTCCGCGTCCGTGAAGTCCGGGCATGCCCTTGCCGCGCAGCGCGAAGACCTTCTCCGACTGGGTGCCGGCGGGGACCTTCAGGTCCACGTCGCCGTCCAGGGTCGGGATGCGGATGCTCCCGCCCAGGGTCGCGGTGGTGTAGGGGACGCGGGCCTCGGCGTACAGGTTCTGTCCGTCGCGGTGGAACAGGTCGTGCTCCTGCTCCTCGATCAGCACCACGATGTCGCCGGCCGGTCCCTTGCGGGGCCCCTTGTTGCCTTCGCCGCGCAGGGTCAGATAGTTGCCTTCGGCCACCCCGGCGGGGATCTGGACGGAAATCGTCACCTCCTGCCGTTCCAGGCCAGAGCCCTGGCAGGTGCGGCAGGCCTCCTCGAAGGTGTGGCCGGTGCCTTCGCACTTGGGGCAGCTCACGACGTTGATCATCTGGCCGAACAGGGATTGGCTCACCTGCTTGACCTGGCCCATGCCGCCGCAGGTGGCGCAGGTGCGCCGCCCCTTGCCGCCCGCGCCGTCGCAGGTGCGGCAGGGTTCCAGGCGCCGGATCTTGATCTTCTTGGAGACGCCTTCGGCGATCTCCTCGAGGGTGAGCTTGACGCGCACCTGCAGATCCTGTCCGCGCTGGGGGCCTCCGCGCCGTCCGCCTCCGCCGCCGCCGAACATCCCGCCGAACATGGAGTCGCCGAAGATGTCCGAGAACCGGCTGAAGATGTCGTCGAAGTTGGAGAAGCCTCCCTGGAATCCGCCTCCGCCGCCCTGGGGGCCTTCGAAGGCCGCGTGGCCGAACCGATCGTACTGCTGGCGTTTATCCGCGTCGCGCAGGACATCAGGCCTCGGCGGCTTCCTTGAACTTCTCCTCGGCGGCCTTGTCGCCCGGGTTCTTGTCCGGATGGTACTTGATCGCGAGCTTCTTGTAGGCGCTCTTGATCTGGTCGTCCGAGGCGTCCTTGGGCACTCCCAGGATCTCGTAGAAGTCGCGTTTGGTGGCCATTTCCGTATTCCTCGGTTCGTACCGGCTCTGGATCGACGTCCTAGCAAATCGGGTCCGATCGCAAGGGGCGATTCATGAATCGCCCCTACGTCGGTCGCAACGCCCGGTTGCCCGGGCGATTTCTTACTTCTTGTCCTTGCCTTCGTCGTCGACGACTTCGTAGTCGGCGTCGACCGCGCCGTCCTTGGCCTCGCCTTCGGACTTGGGGGCTTCGCCCGCGCCGGCTCCGGGGGCTCCGCCCGCCGCCTGCGCTTCCTCCATCGAAGCCTTGTAGAGCGCTTCGGTGGCCTTGTGCATGGCTTGTTCGACGGCTTCCATGGCCTTCTTGACGGTGTCCAGGTTCTCGTCCTTCTGGACCTTTTTCAGCTCTTCCGTGGCGTTCTCGATGTCGGCCTTGGCGTCGCCGATCTTGTCGCCCGAATCCTTCACGAGCTTCTCGGCCTGGTAGACCATCTGCTCGGCCTGGTTGTGGACGTCGATCTTCTCGCGTTCGGCCTTGTCGGCGGCGGCGTTGGCCTCGGCGTCCTTGACCATCTTCTGGATCTCGGCTTCGCTCAATCCCGTGCCCGCCTCGATCTTGATCTTCTGCTCCTTGCCGGTGGCCTTGTCCTTGGCGCTCACGTGCACGATGCCGTTGGCGTCGATGTCGAAGGTCACTTCGATCTGGGGCACGCCGCGGGGGGCGGGCGGGATCTCGGAGAGGTCGAACTTGCCCAGGGTGCGGTTGTGCTGGGCCAGCTCGCGTTCGCCCTGCAGCACGTGGATGGTCACGGCCGGCTGGTTGTCGGCCGCGGTGCTGAACACCTGGCTCTTGCGGGTGGGCACGGTGGTGTTGCGCTCGATGAGCTTGGTCATCACGCCGCCCAGGGTCTCGATGCCCAGGGAAAGCGGTGTCACGTCCAACAGAAGAACGTCCTTCACCGCGTCGTCGCCGGCCAGCACGCCCGCCTGCACGGCGGCGCCCACGGCCACGACTTCGTCGGGGTTCACGCCCTTGTGGGGCTCCTTCCCGAAGAACGCCTTCACCTTTTCCTGCACCGCGGGAATGCGGGTGGATCCGCCCACCAGGATCACTTCGTCGATCTGGCTCACCGACACGCCCGCGTCCTTGAGGGCCTGGGCCACCGGTCGGATGGAGCGTTCGACAAGTTCCGACGTCATGGCCTCGAACTTGGCGCGGGTCAGCGTCAGTTCCAGGTGTTTGGGGCCCGAAGCGTCGGCCGTGATGAACGGCAGGTTGATGCTGGTGGAAGTGGTGCCCGAGAGGTCGATCTTGGCCTTTTCGGCGGCTTCCTTGATGCGCTGCAGGGCCATCTTGTCCTTGCGCAGGTCGATGCCGCCGTTGTCCTTCTTGAACTCTTCGGCGATCCAGTTGATGATCGCCTCGTCGAAGTTGTCGCCGCCCAGCTGGGTGTCGCCGTTGGTGCTCTTCACTTCGAAGACGCCGTCGCCGATTTCCAGGATGGAGATGTCGAAGGTACCGCCGCCCAGGTCGTAGACCGCGATGGTTTCCTTCTTCTTCTGGTCGTTGAAACCGTAGGCCAGCGCCGCGGCGGTGGGTTCGTTGACGATGCGCAGGACTTCCAGGCCGGCGATGCGGCCCGCGTCCTTGGTGGCCTGGCGTTGGGCGTCGTTGAAGTAGGCGGGAACCGTCACGACAGCTTGCGTCACGGTCTCGCCCAGGTAGTCTTCGGCGGCCTTCTTCATGGCCTGGAGGATGAGCGCCGAGATTTCCTGCGGAGTGTACTGCTTGTCGTCGATCTGCACCTTGGCCAGCTCGTCGCCGACCACCTTGTAGGGCACGAGCTTCTGCTCTTCGGACACTTCCGACCGATGGCGGCCCATGAAGCGCTTGATGGAGTAGACGGTGCGTTCGGCGTTGGTGATGGCCTGGCGCTTGGCCACCTGGCCCACGAGCTTGGCGCCGTCCTTGGCGAAGCCCACGATGGAAGGCGTGGTGCGGCCGCCTTCGGCGTTGGCGATCACGGTGGGCTGTCCGCCCTCCATGACGGCGACGCAGCTGTTGGTGGTTCCGAGGTCGATTCCGATGATCTTGCCCATTTTTCGTCTCTCTTTTTTGAAGGGCGATTCGTGAATCGCCCCTACTGTGGTGGATCGATTTCGGGGCGATGCCCCAATTTTTGTCTGGTGCAGGGGCTGTTCGCGAATCGCCCCTACGAAACGACTGCTAGCCGGCGGCCGGGCCGCTGGATACGATCACCTGCGCGTGGCGCAGGATCTTGTCGCCTTTCTTCCAGCCGCGGGCGTGCACGGCCGCGACGTGGTCGGCGGGCACGGTGTCGTGCGGCATCTGGGTGAGGGCGTCGTGGAGGTTGGGATCGAACGCCGCGCCTTCGGAAGGGATTTCCTCCACGCCGGCGTCGGACAGGATCTTGCGGAGCTGTTCGCGGATCAGGCGCATCCCCTTGGCGAAGGCAGCCGGGTCCGCGGGAGTCCAATCGCCTTCGGCCGGCGCGTCCTGGAAGGCGCGCTCGAAATTGTCGACCACCGGGAACAAGGAAGCGTAGGCCTTGCCTTGGGCGGCTTCGAGGGTTTCCACGTAGTCCCGGGCGTTGCGTTTGCGGAAATTGTCGAATTCGGCCACCAGGCGCACCGCCTTGTCCTTGGCCGCTTCCAGCTCCTCGTTCAGCGAGGCGATTCTTTGCTGGAGCTCGACGGTCGTCGGTTCACCGGAGGGGGGCACCTCGCCGGTGCTCGCCGAGATCTCCTCGTTGGAGGCCTCGGCGTCCTGCTGGACTTGGACCTGCTCGGCCCGTTCGGCGGCGAGTTCGGCGGCAGACTTGATGGTTTCGTCACTCATGGCTTTGAAGAATCCTTTGGAGCGAAGTTCACTCCACCATATATCAAGGAACGTGCCAATCCAAACGGCAGCTCTTCGGGAGGTGTTTCGGAATGAATCAATCATCTTGGTGTTTCAGATAGAAACATCTGGTGTGTCGGATTGGGGCGCGTGGAAGAAGAAGGGCGCCACTAGAATCGCAATCCATTCCGGGATGCCAGCTCCGCGGCTCCTTCGGGGATCCATCGTTGCCGGTAGGCGTCTTCTTCCAGCAGGTGGCCCGGCGTTTCCTTCTCCTGCCGCTCGATCAGATGCTTCAGCTCGTCCAGGTCGCCGCTCCAGCGGAATCCATTGAAGAACTCCACCCCGGGGAACCGGGTCTTGTACAGCGCCGACCGCGAGTAGCAGGTGCCCAGGTGCAGGTGCGCCGCGCCCGATTCCGAAAGTTGTCGGACGGTTTCCGTCATCAAGAACGCGCCCAGGCTGCGCTGTTCGTGGTCGGCGTCGTAGAACGCGTTGGAGTAGAACCAGGTTTTGTCGTCGCGGAAAAGGCTCACGATTCCCGCATCCCCCTTCTGGGGGTCCTGGAACAGGGCCACGTGGGTGGTGATGGGGTTGGCGAAGATCCGGTCGATGCGGTCCGGCGACGGGGTGCTGGTCCAGCGGCGCGACGCGTAGTCCAGGCAGAAATCGCGGCGTCGGTCCGTCCACTCGAACTCCCGGCGCTCGACGATCCTGCATTCGATCCCGGTTCCCTTGCGGAGGATGCGCCGGTTCTCCGACGATGGCTGGAACCTGGCCAGATCCACCCGGACCTGGCGGCACAGATAGAAACGCGAAAGATCGGGAAGCGACGGCAGGAAGCCTCGGGCAAAGGCGTCGGCTGGACGCTCGCCTTCTTCCAGGAACCCCCAGATGGCGTAGGGGAACACATATCCCGCGTAGTCGGGTTGGGCTTCCGAAAAAAGGATCCGCATGTGTTGGAAAACCTAGTTGCGCGGTGGTTGTGCGGGTGTGTGGCCGAATCCGAGAAAAACACGAATCTTGGATGGAAGTCGTTCGTGGGAAAGCGGTAGAATCCAGCGCGGATTCCCGATGGAGATCGTGGGTTCCGAACACAGAGGTCCAAATGCCCGCAGCCTTGTTGACCGAACAGCAGAAGGTCGATCTATGGGTCGGAAAGGCCTTCGAAAAGCAGCTGCCCATCCTGTCGGGGACTTTGGGCGAGATCGAATCCGTGCTGGCCAAGGAGGGCTATTCCGCGGCCGATCTGGCGCACACGATCCTCCAGGATCCACCGTTGACCACCCGCGTGCTGCGGATGGCGAACTCCGCCTACTACAACGCCTCCGGCAAGCAGATCTCCATGGTCAGCCGGGCGGTGATCGTCCTTGGCTTCGATGTCGTGCGTTCCATCTGCGCTTCCGTGGCGCTCATCGAGGCGTTCCTGAACAAGGTCCCGCGCGGTCGCCTTCTGGACGAGATCGCCCGGGCGCTCCACGCGGCGGTCGTGGCCAGGTTCCTGGCCAAGCAGACCAAGGATCCCGCCCCGGAAGAGGTGTTCGTGAGCACCCTCCTGCGCAGGATCGGGCACATGGTGTTCTGGAGCCTGGGCGAGTACGAAGTGGAGGCGCTGGACATGGCGATGCGCAACTCCCAGGAAGGAACCGTGCGACTGGAGATCGACATCGTGGGGTTCCCGCTGCGGAAATTGTCCGCGGCGCTGATCGACGCCTGGCATCTGCCGGTGATGGTCCCCGCCGAGACCGAGGTGCCCAATTCGCGCAAGGCCGTCGACGAGATCGCCTGGGCCGTGGCCTTCGAGGCCCCCAAGGGGTGGGCGACGCTGGAAATGCGACGGGTGGTCCGCGATTTCGCCTGGCTGACCAGCGCCAGCGAGGAGGACGCCCTCGAGACGATCAAGGGGCTTTCCAAGGAAGCGTTCGACTACGCCCAGCAGCTGGGATCCAAGGACGTGGCCATGCGGATCCCCCTGCCGACCGGCCAGTCCGGCGCGGGCGCGCACGACGACGATCCTTCGGCGATGTGCGAAGGCGACAAGGACGTGGAACTCCGGGTGCTCCACGAGATCGCCAACAACCTCCTCGAACACCTGGACGTGAGCTCCATCCTGCACATGGTCCTGGAAGGCATCCATCGGGGCGTGGGGATGGACAGGACCGCCCTGGCGATCGTGGATCCGCGCGGGACCGAACTCCGCTGCAAGCTGGCGCTGGGCAAGGACCGGCACGAGTTCGTCGGGAAGTTCGTCTTCCCCGTCGCCAACACCAAACCCCACGCCTTGACGGAAATCGTCCAAAAAGGCGGGAGGCAGATGTTCGATCCCGGCGTGCGCGACCCCAACGGGTTGTTCGTGCATCCCGTCTACGAGCTGTTCGAAGGAGCGTCCTTCCTGGCGCAGGCGATCGTGGTCAACGGCAGGACCATGGGCGTCTTCGTGGCCGACCGCCATTCCTCGAGCCGTCCGCTCGACAAGGACGTCTTCGACAACTTCTGCCTGCTCGGGCAGCAGGCCAACATCGCGCTGGCCATGGCCGCCAACAACCATTCGTGAACGCGGTCCGCGGCGCGGCGGCCCAAGCGGGTGGACGCGAAGCCGTCCGATCCTGGACGCGACGGCGCGAGGTAGGGTAGAATCGGGATCCGGGCCCCGCATGGGTGTCCGGGCCCGGAAGGGACCCAGATGCATCGAGGAGCGACCGAAGAGAAATTGATCGCCCGATGGGTGGAAAAGGCCAACGAGCAGGAATTGCCCGTGTTGTCGGCGACCCTCGGCGAGATCGAGAAGGCCCTGTCCAACGAGGAGTATTCCGCGTTCTCCCTGGCCCGGGTGATCCTGCAGGATCCGGCGCTCACCTCGCGGGTGCTGCGGGTGGCCAATTCCGTCTTCTACAATCCGGGTGGCAGGCAGATCTCGATGGTCTCGCGCGCGGTCATCACCCTCGGGTTCGACGCGGTCCGTTCCATCTGCACCTCCATCGCGATCATCGAGACCTTCATGAAGGGGCCGTCCCGCGACCGCCTCCTGGACGAGATCGCAAGGGCGCTGCATGCCGCGGTGGTGGCGCGCTACCTCGCGCGGGTCCGGCACGATCCCGCTCCCGAGGAGGTCTTCGTCTCGACCTTGCTGCGGCGCATCGGCCACGTCGTGTTCTGGAGCCTGGGCGGCGACGAAGTCGACGCGCTGGACGACGCGCTCAAGTCGGGGGCCGATCCCGAAGGTCTCGAGATCGAGACGATCGGGTTCGCCATCCGGAAATTGTCGCTGGCGCTCGTGGTGGCCTGGAGGCTTCCCGCCCTCGTGGAATCGGGACCGCACGCAGAATCCCGCCGGGCGATGGAGGATCTCGCCTGGGTGGTCGCCGCGGAGTGTCCCAAGGGATGGGCGAGCGCCGGGGTCCGCAGGGTGGTCGGCGACGCGGCCTGGATCCTGTCCTGCGACGAGACGGCCGCGCTGGCGGTCCTGAAGAGGCTCGCCGCGGAGGCCGCCGACTACGCCCTGGCCCTTGGATCCAAGGATGTCACGGGCCGCAGCATCGACCGCGACGCATGGGACAATTTCCGCCTTCTCTGCCGCCAGGCCGACATCGCGCTGGCCCTGACCGTCGCCAACCGGACCGGCTGACCGGGGCGCGAAGCTCGTCAGCGCAGGGGCTTCTCGAAATGCTGCCAATCCTGGACGCGGCGCCATCGGGCGCCCCATTTCCAGCCGCGCTTCTTCAGGAACCGCACCACCGCGGACGTGTCGGACAGCGTTCCCGGCGCGCCGGGGACGAGCGCCGCGTCGGGAGGGAAGACGCGGCCCTTCTTGAAGGCCGGATTCTCGCGCGGATTGATGTCCAGGGCCAGACCCTTCATGTGCCACGACGGGACGCTCGAACCCCACATTCCCCGCCATGCGAACCCGTACGTGTTGTCGGCCGCCATGGAGGCGGAATCCGAACCGTTCCAGCGCGAGATCGGGATCGCCGACCGGACGGGGAACCGGATCTTCTCGATCAGCTCGAAGAGATCCTCGATGTCCTCCACCACGGCCTGGTTGCACAGGATCTGCCCTTCGTGCAGCCGGTCGTCGAATCCCCAGTACCTCACGGCGACCAGACGCAGCCGCGACTGGATCGAATCGGGAACCATCCGGTCGCCCAGGGCCTCCTCGAAGGTCATCCGGCTGTCGACGACGGGCGCGGCGCCTCCCATGGCGTGACAGATTCCGGCGACAAGGGCCAGGGCGACAAGGCTCCGCTTCATTCCAGCAGCATCTTTCCGCCGAACAGCAGGATCACCGATCCGAGCACGCGCGGTATCCAGACCGACGCGGCCTCCGATGCGCGGAGCCGTTCCGACAAGGCCGATCCCGTCCAGGCGAAGAGGACCAGGTAGCCGCCCGACAGCAGGGTGAACAGCGCGCCCATCTGCAGGAACGACCGGGCCACGCCTCGGGACGGGTCCATGAACAGCGGGAAGAACGACACGAAGAACAGGATCGCCTTGGGGTTCAGGAGGGTGACGCCCAGCGTGCGCAGGTACCAGTTCGGGGCCCCCTCGACGGATTTCGTCGCGGTCAGGGCCTCCAGCCGGGAGGCGAGGGTCCGCAGCCCGATCCAGCAGATGTACGCGCCGCCGACCCAGCGGATCGCCGTGGCGATCTCGGGATGGATCCCGAGCACCGTCGCGACGCCCAACGCGGTGAGGGTCATGATGCAGAGGTCGCCGGTCAGGAGCCCCGCCACCGCGCGGAGCCCGGCCTGGCGCCCCCCCGCGAACGTGGCGGTCAGGATCGCGAGCTGTCCCGGTCCCGGAAGCAGGATGATGGCGACCGATGCAGCGACGAATTCCGCGAAGTGGAGCAATGGAGTGGAGTCCTTGGGATGTTGTGGGCCGGAGCGGGAAATCTACCGCATGGATCGAGATCGCGTGTTCAGACGACCTGGTCCCATTCCTCTTCCGGCACTTCCTGGAAGAATCGCTCCAGTCCGCCGGGACGGCTCCAGTACAGCTTCCAGTGGCGAAGTTGTTCCAGCTCCCGGCGCGGGAACGATTTCTGTCGGCGCAGCAGCCGTTCGAACAGGTTCGGATCCCGGAGGATCGGCATCCAGTCGACCACTCCTCCGGGAAGACCCTGGTGGCGGAGGTCGCGGATCTTCCGCTTGAGCGCGTCGCGGGTGTCTTCCAGGCCCAGCAGGCAGTTCTTCAGGCCGGTCGCGTCCATCGCGTCCGTCTTGGCCTCGTCGCTTCCGTGCGCGTGCAGAAGCCGCAGCAGGGCGCCCAGGTCGCGTTGCCGCCAGGCTTGCGTCAGATTCTGCATCAGCTCGGTGCGGCGGATCCGCTCGTGGTCGTCGCGGGTCTTGTCGGGATGCAGCTCCCGGGCCAGGCTGCGGTAGATCCCCTTGGCCGTCGTTTCGGGATCGGGCGTCTTGCGACGCGGATCGCGCTCTGGCGTTCGTCGCGGGGGCGGCGGATCGAACCGTTTCGCGTCCGCCCAGGAAACGTCGTCGGATTCCGGATCTTCTTCTTCGTCGGACCAGGCGTCGGCCGGGCGATCCAGGCTGGTCCTGGTCCGGATTCCGAACCGTTCCTCCAGGTCGGTCGCCAGGTGCGCGACCAGCTCCTGCGCGTCCCTCGGGAACGATCCTCGGCGCGGCGCGGCGGCCAAGGCTCGCTCCACCAGTCGCAACAAATCCTGTCGAGTGGCGACGATTTCGTCCCACAGCGGGCGCGTCGCCGCGTCCAGTCTGGCGAGCATCGGCGGGAGCCGTTCCTCCAGGAATTCCAGCTCCGATTCCAGTCCCGCGATCTCGTCCAGCGTCAGACCGATCCGGTCCGAGATCTGCGCCGGATCGTCCCGCTTGGCGCGGACGAGACCACCCGAGGGCGGACGCGCGGCACCGCCATCCAGCGCGACGGACCTCTCCGTCACGGCGAGGGATTCGCCGAGGACTCCGCCGGCGGGAGGGACTGGCAGCACCGGAACCCCACCGCTTCGTAGCGGTTCTGGCGGAAGAAGCTCCGGGTCGTGCGCCCGCATTTGTCTTCGGGGCCGCCGGTGTAGGTCCCGCCCACCGCGAAATAGGTGCTCCCCGAGGCGGTCGACGACCACTCCCAGGCGTTGCCGGTCAGGTGGTAGGCGCCCCACCAGGAACGGCAACCCGGCTTGCCGACGCCGCGCGCCAACGCGCCTTCCACGTCCTGGCAGCGGCCCGGCACGTAGCGGGGGCCGTAGGGGTAGGCCCAGTCGTTGAGGCCTCGGCAGGCGCTGGCCAGCGCCTGGACCGAGCAAAGACGCTTTCCGTCCTTGGCGCACAGCGCGGCGGCCTCTTCCCAGTTCACCGAGGTGCGCGGCAGGAGCGCCGGGTCGTTGGGGTATTCGTAGGCGTCCACGCAGACCTCGCCGGAATCCGTCGGGACCAGGGCGCGCCGCCTTCCGCAGCGCGAGGAGTTGGGGTCGATCAGGTATTCCAGCCGTTCCGGGCGCGTGCGGTTGCCTGCCGTGTCGCGTCCCGAGATCCAGAGCACAAGGCGGTCCGTCACGTGGATCATGTCGCGGCAAGCCGCCAGGTGGAGCGTGTCGGGGCCGCACAGGGGCGTGGCCGAGCCTTCGGTGCTCAACACCGCGACGTTGATGGCGGCGGGATGGATGCCCGCGGCGGGATCGGCGAAGATGTAGGGAGGGGTCGTGTCGCGCGACGCCCTGCGTGCGCGTTCCAGCGAGTCGCGTCGCAGCGAATCCAGCCGTGCCAGCGAATCGGCGAGGTGGCGGGCTCGCGCCAGCGAATCGGCCAGTCGGCGCAGGCGGGCGGTGTCGATCTTGCGGTGGGCGCGTCGCAGCGAGTCCAGCCGCGCCAGGCTGTCGAGGCCTCGCAGGGAGTCGAGCGCGGCCTGTCGGAGCCGGTCCAGGCTGTCGCGCAGCCGAGCCAGCCGCAACGAATCCAAACGAGCCAGCGAATCTTCGCGCCGCAGCGAATCCAACCGCGCGGTGTCGACGGATCCTTCGCCGCCGGAGCCGGTCGCGGCGCACTGCCGGAACAGAAGCAGGAACAACAGCAGGAGCAGCGCGACCAACGCGATCCGTCCCCAAGGAACCTTCCGAGGCTCTTCGCGCTTCGCGTGCTTGGCGGATTCCGTCATGCGACGGGTCCGCCAAGGGCGCGGTAGGCGGCCCATGCTTCCAGGGTCGCGGCGACGTCGTGGACGCGCAGGATGTCGCAGCCCAGCGTGGCCGCCGCGATGGCGCCTCCGAGGGATCCGGCCAGGCGGTCGGAATCCGTCCGGACGTCGGCAAGCCTGGAAATCCAGGATTTGCGCGAAAGCCCGACGTACCAGGGGTGGTCGGGGAACCGCTGGCGGAATCCGACGGTGGCGGCCACGAGCTCGTGGTTGTGCGCGGGCAGCTTCCCGAACCCGATTCCGGGATCCAGCGCCAGGGCGTCTGCGCCCAGGCGGGCGGCCTTCCAGCGCGAGGCCGCGTCGGCCAGGAAATCGCCCACCTCATCCACCACGTTCCCGTATTCGGGCAGGTCCTGCATGGTGCGGGGCGAGCCCCGCATGTGCATGGCGCAGGCCCCGGCGCCGAACTCGCGGCACAGTTCCAGCATGTCGGGGTTCCGAAGGCCTTCCACGTCGTTGACGCCGTGGGCGCCGGCTTCCAGCGCGGCGTTGGCCACCAACGGGCGGCGCGTGTCCACCGTGACCGTGGCGCCTTCCTGGACCAGGGCGCGGATGACGGGTTCCGTCCGGCGGATCTCCTCGGCTTCGTCCACCGGTTGGGATCCGGGACGGGCGGATTCGCCGCCCACGTCCAGGATGTCGGCGCCTTCGGCGAGGAGCCTCCGACCGTGTTCGAGGGCGCTGTCCAGGGTGGAATGCCTGCCGCCGTCGAAGAACGAATCCGGCGTGACGTTCACGATCCCCACGACCAGCGGAAACCCGTCCCGAGGCGTCGCGACGCGTCCGCGCAAGCGCCAGGGACGGAACGCGGTCATGCCGGGTCCGGGACCGCCGGGGCGTCCGAGACGACTTCGGTGGAAGGCTTGACAGGTTCCGTCGGGACGTCCTTCACGGGCTTGGGCCTGGAGATGGCGCCCTTCTCGAACAGCTCCTTGACGTCGGCGGCTTCGAGCGACTCGTATTCCAGCAGGGCGGAAGAAAGCAGCTCCATCTCCCGGCGGCGCTCCTCCAGCAACCGGCGGGCGGCGACGTAGTTCTCGTCGACGATGCGCTTGACCTCGGCGTCGATCATGCGGGCGGTGTCTTCGGACGTCTCGCGCTGGCTTCCGATGTCGCGGCCCAGGAACAGCTGCTGCTGGTTGTCGCCGTAGTGGATCGGGCCAAGCTTGCTCATGCCGTAGTCGCAGACCATCTTGCGGGCGAGCGAAGTGGCGCGCTGGATGTCGTTGGACGCGCCTGTGCTGATCTTGCCCACGAACAGCTCCTCGGCGAGCCGTCCGCCCATGAGGATGCGGATTTCGCCTTCCAGGTATTCCTTGTCCGACAGGTAGCGGTCGCTTTCCGGCAGCTGCCAGGTGAGTCCCAGCGCCCGCCCGCGCGGGACGATCGTGATCTTGTGGAGCGGATCGGAGCCTTCGGTGAACAGTCCGACCACGGCGTGCCCGGCTTCGTGGTAGGCGATGATCTTCTTGTCGGCTTCCGTCATGCTGCGCGAGCGGCGCTCCGGACCCATGTAGACCTTGTCCTTGGCCGCCTCGAAGTCCGCCATCGAAACGGTTTCCTTGCCGGCCCGGGCCGCGGCGAGCGCCGCTTCGTTGCACAGGTTGGCCAGGTCGGCGCCGGAGAATCCGGGGGTGCCGCGCGCGATCACTTCCAGGTCGACATCCTTGGAGAGCGGGATCTTGGTGCCGGTGTGGACCTTGAGGATCTCGGCGCGCCCTTTCACGTCGGGGGCGTCCACCACCACGCGGCGGTCGAACCGTCCGGGACGCAAAAGCGCGGGATCGAGGATGTCGGGGCGGTTGGTGGCCGCGACGATGATCACGCCGTCGTTGCCCGAGAATCCATCCATCTCGATGAGCAGCTGGTTGAGCGTCTGTTCGCGTTCGTCGTGCCCGCCACCCAGACCGGCTCCGCGCTGTCGGCCCACCGCGTCGATTTCGTCGATGAAAATCAGGCACGGGGCGGCCTTCTTGGCCTGCTCGAACAGGTCGCGCACGCGGCTGGCGCCCACGCCCACGAACATCTCCACGAACGAGGCGCCCGACATGCTGAAGAACGGCACCTTGGCTTCGCCCGCGACGGCCTTGGCCAGCAGGGTCTTGCCGGTTCCGGGAGGGCCCATGAGCAGCACGCCGCGCGGGATCTTGCCGCCCAGGCGGTCGTAGCGCCCCGGATCCTTGAGGAAGTCGATGATCTCGACCAGTTCGGCCTTGGCCTCGTCGCAGCCCGCGACGTCGTCGAAGGTCACGCGCGGGACGTCCTTGCCGGTCACGCGAGCCCGCGATTTCCCGAAGCTGAACAGGCCTTTGGGGCCGTTCTGCCCCTGGCGCATCATCATGATCCAAAGCACCAGGAACACCAGCGCGGGCGACAGGTACAGCAGGTATCCGAGCCAATCGCCGCCACGCTCCTCCACGCGGATCTCGATGTTGCGCTGGGCCGCCCAGGCCCGAAGGGTGGAATCCTCCACCTCCAGAAGGCGCACCACGAATTCCTTGTGGTCGGCGCGCGGGAGCCAGGAAGGACGTTCCGAGACGGCCGTCTTCTCCTTGGAATCCAGTTCGCGCTTGCCGCGCAGTTCCACGCCGTCCACGCTCTTCAGGATCGACAGGCTCTTGATCTTGGCCGACGGATCGGACATGAGCGTCAGGAACTGGTTGTAGGTCAGTTCGGAGGACGAATTCCCCTGCGGTGTCAGGATCTGCATGACCATGAACCCGAGCAGCAGGATCAGGATGAAGAGGCCTCCTCCGCGAGGGAAGCGGAAGAAGGAACGGTCGGAATCCCGGTCGGGTCCCTTGTTGTCGTCGCGTTGTTCAGCCATCGGGAACCAAAGTAGCCAATCGGTGCCGGATCGACCGCATCGGTCCTTTCCTACTACACTTGTCCAGCTATGGAAGACAACAGCTCCTGGATTCAATTGGATGCCGCCGAGATCCGCCGCCTGTTCGGGACGACCACCGTCCACGAAAAGCCACTCGCGTTCCGCGCCGCCGACGGCACCCATTTCGTGGTCCTGCGCGGCGAACTCGACGAGCAGGGCGAAGAGAATCTCTGGTGGAGCCTTTCCATGCTGGAATCGGGCGAAGTCGTGGAGCTCGCCCGCAACTACGGGGTGGAAGAGGTCGAAGGCGATCTGGTCGAAGTCTCGTGGGACGGCCTGTTCCCGGCCGAATGGGTCGACCAGTACGCGGGCGGCAAGATCGACTGGATCCGCATTTCCGTGACCGAGATCCTGGAGAAGTTCGGCGAAACGGTGGAGTTCGAGCAGCCGCAGGGATGGCGCCACCGCGACGGCGAGTTCTACCTGGTGCTGGTGGGCGACTCCGACGAGGAAACCGAAGAAGAGGAATACGCCTGGAGCCTGGTGCGCGAACAGTGCGGCGAATACGTGGAAGTCGCCACCTGCCATCCAGGGAACGACTTCGGCGCCGAGGAACTGGCCGAACACGGTTCCGACGCCGCCGGCGCGACCCGTCCCGATTCGACAGGATCCGTCCCGCCGGTTCCGGAGCCGTCCTTGCGCGTGGAAGGCGCCAAGGACCCGGAAGTCTTCCCCGACCTGAGCGAGGAAGACGAAGAAGCCTTGTTCGACGGATGGTGGGAGCTGCCGCCCTTCGATTGGGGCGACCGGATGGTCAAGGCCTTCGCGACCTTGGCCTGAGAGCTTGTTCGCGGGTGCGCCTTAGGCCGCTCCCGAACCCGAACCCTCGGCGAGGTTGAACTCCTCCATCAGGTTCGCCTTGCCGCTCTGCATCACCCGCGTCACCAGGGTCTGGCCGCAGGTGCCGCAGAAGTGGAACGTGGGCGGGTTCGACTTCCCGCACCGGGGGCAGGCCACCTTTTCCGTGGACGAGTCCGAAGCCGAATCGAGCACGGTCAAGCGGCGCTTGAATTCGGCGGTCGACGGAATCCGTCGGTCGGGGTGTTCTTCCAGCGCCATGAGCAGGGTCTGGCGCAACTCGATGGGGATCCGCTCCGGGTACAGGTGCCGCGGACGTTCGCCGGTGAGCATCTGGTAGGCGGTGGCCGCCAACCCGAACACGTCGGCGCGACCGTCCACGTTGGTGGCCGACACCCTCTGTTCGGGGGCCATGAAGTCGACGGTGCCCAGCACCGATCCCACCGCGGTGCTGTCGGATTCCGGTTCGTGGGCCAAGCCGAAGTCCACCAGCTTGGGGACGCCGCCGGTGGTCAGCAGGATGTTGGCCGGCTTGATGTCGCGGTGGATGATCCCGCGATCGTGCGCCAGCGACAGCGCGTCGCAGATCTGGCTCAGGATGGGCACGATCTCGGCCACCGAGTAGGGCCCCTTGGCGCGCAGGTGCTCCAGCACGCTCTGGCCGTCGACGAACTCCATCACGATGTAGATGCCGGTTTCGTCCTGCTCCAGTTCGTAGATCTGCACGATGTTGTAGTGCGAAAGCTGCGCGATGGATCTCGCTTCGCGCAGGAACCGGTGCAGCACCGTGGAGCTCTTCATGTACTTGGCCAGGATCCGCTTGATGGCCACCTTGCGGTTCAGGCGGCTGTCGCGGGCCGACCACACTTCGCCCATGCCCCCTTTGCCGATCATGACCAGTTCCTTGTACCGGTCGGCGTTGCGCGGCTTGGGCGGGACCGGTGGAAGCTCCGGGGTGGCGCGCGGTTCGGAATTGGCCAGCTGCTGGAGCGAGCCCGACACGCGTTCGCCGCAGAACATGCAGTAGGTGGAATCGCCGTCGATGCGGCGGTGGCAGAAGGGACAGACCATCTTCATCGCGGACCCCTCTCGGGTGCGAGGCTCGATGCGGCCGGGTTCGGTGCGGATCTCTGGGTCATGCGGTCGACGCCTTGCTGGTGGATTTTCTCTGGAAGACGCTCTGCGCCCGCGCGACCAGGGGGTCGTCCTTGTGGATGTATTCCAGCGCCATTTTCACGCGGGTGCGGGCCTCGTCGAGCTTGCCTTGTTCGGCGAGCGCCTTCGCCTCGCCGATGCGTTCGTCGAACCACCCGACCATGGACGCGATCCAGGTCGCGACGTCCTCGGCCGCGTGCGGAAGCACCGGCGCCAGTTCCCGGCAGCGCTGCATGCGAAGCTGCGCCATCGACAATTTTCGGTCGCGCGCGAGTTCCGACGCCTCGGCCACCAGACGGGTGCAGGAATTCAGGCTTTCGGCCAGGCGCTTGTACACCGCCGGGGGCAGGATTCCCAAGGTGCGGGCGACTTCGCCCACCAGCGGGAGCGCGATCTGGACCGTTTCCCAGCGGCCTTGGCGCCAGGTTTCTTCCAGCAGGTGGCTCACCTTCACCAGGACTCCGGCGCCGTGTTCGGCGTCCGACGCTTCGAACTCCGATCCCAGCAGGCGAAGCCTCTGGATCTCGCGGGCCACGCTGTCCCAGGCTCCGGCCAGCAGCGCCAGGAACACCTGTTCCAGCGCAAGCTTGCCCTGGTTGTCCAGGTTGGCGCCGCACTGGCCGCAGATGCTGTGGCGCTGGTGCTGCTTGTGTCCGCAGGCGTCGCAGGTGCGGAACAGGTCGCGCAGGTCCGATCCGCAGTTGCCGCAAAAAGGATGGTCGTCGGCGTCCAGCACGCCGCATTCCGGGCAGCGTCCGTCGCGGGCCTTGAGGCGGCGTCCCCCCACCGCGGAAAGCGCGTCGCGCAGTTCTTCCATGCTGCGCCAGCGGTCGGTGGCCGAAGTCGCCAGGGCTCCGGAAAGGATTTCGCGCAGCGACACGGGAATGGCCGCGTCGTCGGCGGGGCCGGGTTGTCCCAGCAGGCAAGCCCGCAGGAGCATGCCCAGGGAAAAGACGTCGTCGGCCACCTGCGGGGTGAGCGGTTGCAGGTCGGGCGCGTCGAACTCGCCGCGTCGCAGCGGCAGTTCGGGGATCTCGATGCGCACGAACGAATGGATGCGCGGTCGGCCTTGGCTGTCGAGCAGCACCCGCGACGGGGTGAGGTTCCCATGCACCACGCCCTGTTCGTGCGAGTACACGAGGGCGTCGGCGATGTCCACGCCCAGGCGCAGCACCTCCTGCAAACCGATCCGGCCTTCCGTTTCCAGGCGGTCGCGCAGACTGCGGCCTTCCACGAACTCCACCACCGCGTACGGGCCGTCCTTGTCGGAACCTTCCTCGAACACCGCCGCGATGCCGGGGTGGCGCAATCGGGCGGATGTCCGCAAGGCGCGCAGGAAGGCGGAAAGCCCGTCGGGGCTGGTCATGACGGCGATGCCCGGGCGGCGGATCAGCACTTGGCGCCCCAGGCGCAGGTCGCGGGCCAGATCCACCGTGGCGCGATCCGATGTCCACAGGCGTTCGGCCACGGAATACCGTTCGTCGCCGGTCAGAAGCACCGGGCTCCGGCCGCGACGCCGTTCACCGGTTTCTTCCCGGAACGACGGCCCCATCGGGAGACCGCAGAACTTGCAGTACACCCCTTCGGGCGGGACGGTTTTCCCGCAATGCTTGCAGTAGTAGGATTCTTGGCGGATCACAGGCTTCCCATTGTGCCCATTTTTGGCGGCGCTGGCAAAGAAGATCGTGAAATGAGTTTTCCAGAGTGCTCGACCCTGAATTCGGATCGGACCGTTTCACCCAGGTCGTCGGAGCAGGTCAAGGTGTGCGGACCGACCTCCGGGCGGAACGACCAGGACCGGAAACGATCGTTTCGCCCAAGGTCGCGCTGGTCCAGAAAACACCGGATCACCGCCTCGGGCAACCGGTGCCGCACCTCGGCCACCATGTTCTGGGGGGTCCCGGTCAGATCGATGGGCAGGGTGAGGCTTGATCCGTTTTCGGGGAGCAGGATCTCCATGTTGGCCACCTTGGGCAGGTCCTTGCAGTCCGATCGCGGAGATGGCAACCGGGGAAGCAGACCCGGGTGGACCGATTCCATGTAGCTGGCGGCGCCCGGTGGCGGGACCAGGAGGGTATCCAGCCGGTGGGAAAAGGTGGGCTCGCACCCGGCGTCCACCTGGAACCCCGCCGAATCCAGATGGAAGACGCGATGGTAGGGGTCGGGCGGAGCCGATCGGGCGGCGGCGGGGGCCAGGTCGACCGTGCCGCTCGGGCACAGGGATGAACGCTTCCAGCGGGTGTCGGGGCACACCTCGATGCCTACCAGGTCGGTGGGAGCCTGGAACCAGGACCGGTTGTCCAGAGCCAGCAGGGGAAGGGTTCGGAACAGGAGCGGGGCCGCCGCGCTCGATCCCCACAAATGGGGGCGTCCGTCGCCCATGGGGTTCCCCGCCCAGACACCCACCACCCAACGCGGGGTGACGCCGATCGCCCAGGCGTCGCGGTGGCCAAAACTGGTTCCGGTCTTCCAGGCCACCGGGCGGGATCCGGCCCAGGCCTTCCAGGCGGCCTCCTCCTCCGATCGTCCGGGCAGCCGCAACGCTTCCAGAACCAGCCAGTTCGCTCCGGGAGACAAGATCCGGCGGAATTGTTCGTCGGGCGACGTGGCCAGGAACGCCTTGTGGGCGGCGCGAAGGCTTCCCGTGGCCCCGCCGCCCGCGGGTGGCCCCGCGATCCGCGAGGGCTCGCCTTCGCGCGAGCGGCCGATGTCCAGAGGTCGCGAGATCCCGTTGGAGCCCAGCGCCGCGTAGAGCGCCACCAGTTCGGCCAACGACGCCTCGCCCGCGCCCAGCGCCAGAGCCAGGCCGTAGTCGTCGGCGGGCCGGAACAGATGCCACAAACCGGCATCGCGCAGGAACGCGTGGAACGGCTCCACCCCCAGCTCCCGCAGCTGCCGCACCCACGGGACGTTCAGGGAGCGGGCCAGCGCCGCGTTGGCCGGAACCAATCCTTCCCAGACTCCCGAAGCGTTCTGGGGACGGAAATCGCCGTAGCGGGTGGGAACGTCCAGCAGCCATTGTTTGGGCAGGATCCGTCCCTGGTCCAGCAGCTGTCCGTACAGGAACGGTTTGAGGGTGCTCCCCGTCGATCGCGGCGCGAGCGCCAGATCCACGTGGCTTCCGTCTTCGCCGTCCTGGATCCCGCCGATCCAGGCGCGCACCACCGGAGCCGATCCGTCCTCGGGGAGTTCGCACACGATCACGCCCAGGCCCTTGATTCCCTGCGAGAGCAAATCCTGTCGGTGCTCGCGGGCCAGGAGGGACAGCGACCTCTGGAGGTTCAGGTCGATCCCGGTGGCCCACCGTCTTCCCGGGCCTTGCGATTTGAGCAGCTCCAGAAGGTGCGGAGTCTCGCGCGGAAGCGCCTTGGGAGACCGCGGGAGCGGTTCGGCGTCGGCCAGGGAACGTCCCATGGAATCCATCTCGCCTTGTCGGGCCAGGGTGGACAGGATCCAGGCCCTCCGTTCGCGCAAGGCGTCCTTGTCGCCCTGCGGGCGCAGGCGGTGCGGAGCCTTGGGAATCGCCGCGAGGGCGGCGGCTTCGCCCCACGACAGTTCGGCGGGGCTCTTGCCGTACCATCGCCAGCTGGCGGCCTCCAGACCCACCACGTTCCCGCCGAACGGGGCGTGGGCGCAGTACAGCGCCAGGATCTCGTCCTTGGACAGCGCAAGCTCCAGGCGCAGGGCCAGCCAGGTTTCCAGGAGCTTGGCCGTCCAGCCGCGTTCGGTGGCGGCGCCGCGCGCCTTGCGCGACAGGCGCGCCAGCTGCATCGTGATGGTGGACGCGCCCTGCCTCCCGGCCGGGCTCGACAGATTGTGCCGCAACGCGCGGACCACCGCGACGGGGTCCACGCCCGGATGCCACCGGAACCGCCGGTCTTCGGCGGCCAGGATCGCCTTGCGGAATCGCTCAGGTACCGAATCCCCGCGCGGGAACCTCCATTGTCCGTCGCCGCCCGCAGACGCGCCCAGCAGATCGCCGTCGCGGTCGAACGCGGCGGTGGAATGCAGCGACGGCACGATCGGCGACGGGAGCGTGTACCGGATCGCGAGCCACGTCGCGGCAAGGCACAGGACGACCACGAGGACGCGCAGGGAGGCATGGTGGATTCCTGGTGGCCGCCGCATCTGGGAATCCACGATAGAACCCTTGGACGGTTCTGACAAATTCCGTTATGTTCGCCTGGTCGCGCCGCGGCTGGGATCTACCTTGGATCGGAGCGCATGAGAACGACTCCCTACATGGCGGTGTGGAATCCGGTTCCAAGCCGGTTTTTGTCAGGATTGTGCCTGGCGTTGTGCTTCGCGGCGGCGGAACTCCGCGCCGCGGTCGGCGACACGGCGGCGAAGATCGCCTCCCGGACCGCCCCCGGATCGGCGAGCGGGTTCGAAGGCGTGGTGTTCGCTTCCGAAGGGGAGCGGGTGTCGCTGCGCCTGGACGCGGTGCCGGTCGAGGTCTTCTGCAGATACCTGGGGACGGTGCACGGGATCAACGCCCTGGCCTCCAAGGGGCTTTCGGGTACCCTGAACGGCAGCGCCGACGGCAAGGACCTCGGGCGCGTCGGCGAGATCCTTCTGCGTCGCAACGGATTCGATCCGACATGGATCGGCGGGATCCTGGTGGTGCGAGCCGTTGCCTCGTCGGGCACCGAGGGGACGCCGTTCGCCACGCCACAGCCGGACCTGCCGTTTCCTGTGGACAACGCCACGGCCTATCCGGTACCGGATCCTCCCTTCATCCCGATGGAGCCGTCTCCTGTCGAAGGGTCGGAGGCCATGCCGGATCCGCCGCAGGAAGGATCCCAGGGCGGCCTCGCCATGGAATCCGATGCTTCGGTTCCCGGCGATCCATCCCAAGGGGCGCAGGCGCAGGAATCGGAGCAAGCCACACCTGCGGGGAATCCCATGGACGCGTTTCCTGGGATGGGTCCGGCGGGCGACATGCCATCCGCGATCCCTCCAGCCCAAGCTCCGCCCCAGCCGGAAAACGTCCCCGGCGCGGTGGTCGGCGCTGCTGCGGAGTGACCGCTAGATCGCGATCTCTTCGCCGTCGCGGAACAGGCGCAGCGATTTGGGAGTCACCCACACGTTGTCGCCGGCGACCAGGCCCAGGTTGCGGTGGCGGTCTCGCGTGAGTTCGGCTTCCATCAGCTCGTGGCTGTCGCTGCGGCGCAGCTCCAGGCGGACCTTGGGTCCCAGCGCGTAGGCGTGCAGCAGCTTGGCCGGGATCGAGGCCTCGCTGGACGCGAACCGGTCGACTTCCAGTTCGTGCGGACGGACAAAAGCCGTCACGTCGTCGGCGGATTCCGGCTGGTGGGGATTGTGCAGGAATCCGGCGTCGGCCATGCGGCCGTGGAACAGGTTGACGTCCCCCAGGAACTGGTAGACCTGCGGCGTCGCGGGGCGGTCGTAGACTTCGTCGGGCGTGCCCGATTGCGCCACCGCGCCTTCCATCATCACCACCACGCGGTCGGCCAGCTCCAGCGCCTCTTCCTGGTCGTGGGTCACGAACACCGAGGTCATCTCCATCTCGTCGTGCAGTTGGCGCAACCAGCGGCGCAGTTCCTTGCGGACCTTGGTGTCCAGCGCCCCGAAGGGCTCGTCCAGGAGCAGGAACGTGGGGCGCGGGGCCAGGGCGCGGGCCAGGGCCACCCGTTGGCGCTGCCCGCCCGACAACTGGTCCGGGAACCGGTCGGCGATCCAGTCGAGCTGGATCAGCTTGAGCAGATCGTCCACGCGCGAGCGGATCTCTTCTTCCGACGCTCGCTCGGCCTTTGGCTTCACGCGCAGTCCGAAGGCGATGTTTTCGAACACCGACATGTGCCTGAACAACGCGTAGTGTTGGAACACGAACCCGACCCCGCGTTCCTGGGGCCTGGAAAGCGTGGCGTCCTTGCCGCCGAACAGGATCTGTCCGGAGTCGGGAGTCTCGAGTCCGGCGATGGACCGCAGGAGCGTGGTCTTGCCGCCGCCCGATGGCCCCAGCAGAGCCACGAGTTCGCCGTCGGGGATTTCCAGGTTCACGTTGCGCAGAGCTTGGTACTGGCCAAAGCGCTTGTTCACGTCGCGGATCGAGATGCTCATGTGGCCGTTGCCTCGGTGCTTGCTTGGTTTAATTCAGATATGAATAATATGAATATAGAGTCCGGCGGGCGGTACGGCAACGGGGGACTGCTTGAATTCGCCTTTGGACAAACAAAAAACGGAGCAGGGCAAATCCCCGCTCCGTTCTTGCTTTTGGCGGGGCCCCGTTCCATTACCCACCAATCGCCAGTTTCCCGCTTTCGCGGTTGATCGATTGGATGATCAATCGGCGTGCCAACAAAAAACGGTCCATGTGGACCGTTCCCGACGCCGATGCTGTTGGAGAAAACCGGAACCAAGGGTTCCGGGCAAGGTGGCGCTTCCCGCTTTTGGGGGAATGGGCTCCTCAGCCCGAGGTCTTCGGAGTCCCTTCGAACAAGATCTTCCATCCGTCGGGCTCGCGCTGCCAGTACTGGCGCTTGCGCATCTGGTTGGACAAATTGCTCGAGGCGTATTCCTGGTCGAAATCCACCACGGCCAGATCGCTGCGTCCCGGCACCAGGAAGATCGAAACGTCGGAGGTCGAGACCTTCACCCATTCCTTGCCCGAAGCGACGCGGCGCTTGTCCCGCTCCCAGGTCGCCAGATCGATCTTCCCGGTCTGGAATTCGTCGGAGTAGTGGGACAGGTACCTGTCCATGTCGTTGGCGGACCAGTCGGCTCGCCAGGCTTCCAGGGCGCTGGCGATGGAGCGTCGGAGCGAGTCGATCCGGGGCGATGCCGCCCACTCGATCGTGTCGGTGACCAGGACCTGGGTCTTGCCTTCCACCAGCAGCGGCTCCAGCGCCTTCAGGTCTTCGTTGGACAGCACCACGCAGCCGTTGGAAGCGCGGGGCGGACGGGAATACACGTCCAGAGGGGCTCCGTGGATCCAGATGCCGTGGCCTTTGCGGCCTTGCTGGGCATCCCATTCGTTGGGATAGTTCAAGGGCCAGGCGGAAATGCCGTAATAGGGGTCCAGACGTTTTCCGTCGATGCGCCGCACCGGAGTGTACACGCCCAGGGGCGTGCGCTGGTCGCCTTCCACCAGCTTGTCGAACCCCTTGAGTCCGATCGACACGTAGTAGTCGGCGGCGAGCTTCCAGCGTCCTTCCTGGAGCCGGAAGGCGTACAGGCGGCTGGCCTTGGAATCCACGACCAGGATGGCGGTGGCGTCGGCCGGCGGCTGGACCAGGTTCACGGGCAGTTGGTCGCTCGGAGGCGCCGCGACGTAGCGGTTCAGCCGCACGCGGGCCTCGTCGCGCATGCCCCCGGCTCGCGGATCCTTGGATCGGGGGCCGGCGAACGTTTCCAGGTTGCCGTTCTGCGCCAGCAGGATGTCGGCGCGCACGAGCTGGCCCAGCTTGAAATCGGGTTGGCGCTTGACCAGGGTGTCGGCCCTGGATAGCGCGAGATCCAGGCGTTCGGCGCGGATCGCATCCAGGGTCCGCACCAGCAAGGACTCCACCGAATCGTGGTTGAACTTGCCGCGGTAGTTGTCGGAGGCGAGCACTCCTCCGACGCAACTCAAGGCGGTGAAGAACAGCGCTCTACGGATGGGACGTCGCATCAACGAGCCTCCTTCTCCGCGAAGATCCTCCACACACCTCGCTCCCAGGCGAACTCCAGCCGCTTGCGGGACGTGAGTCGGACGTCTTCGGTCTGGTAGATCTGGCGATAGACCACTTCGGCATGGCGATCCTTGAGCATGCGGACCTTGGGGCCGACGATTTCCACCTTGATCGAATTCGGCGCCGAGATCCTTTCCCGGCGTTGCGCCACCCATGCCTCGCGATCGAGCTTGCCGGCAGGAGTGAACCGATCCGAATAGCAGGACAAGTAGCCGTCGACATCCTGGTCGGACCAGGCCTTGGCCCAGTTCTGCAGCGCGGCCAGCACGGCGTCGGCGGTGAGAGGCGCCTTTGCGACAGGTTTTGTCTTGGTTTCGGCGGCGACCCGCTCGGGCGCCTTGGGCGCCGCCGGGGGCTGCGGGACGACCGTTTGCGCAGGTGGGGTCCGGGGAGGTGGTTCCGACATGGCGACCACCGCCTGGGGCGTGTCCAGCTTGGGCGCCGCCGCGAGCCTCGACTTCGCCGAATCGGCCTCGGCCTTGGCGCGTTCCAGCTCGGAACGCAGGCGCTGGATTTCCGATTCCAGTCCGGAAACGGCGGAATCCTTGCGCGAGAGATCGCGGCGGTTCCGTTCCACGATCCTCGCCAGTTCCTTGGCGAGGCTGTCGCGTTGACGCGATGCGGTGGAGTCGACGATCGGGGCCAGCGGCTGCCGCTGGAGGTCGAGCATCAGCGGAGGCAGCTTCGAGCGTGTCCCGAACGCGCTGTCGTAGGCCATGCGAGCCAGGCGCGAACGCACCTTTTCCAGGTTGCGGTTGACCATCGCGGCTTCGGGCCGGGCGGCCAAGGCGCGCTCCAAGGAGATCCGGGCCGACTCCAGATCGCCCAGAGAGGCTTCCAGGGCGGCGCGGTTGTTCCACGCCTCGACGCAGGTGGTGTCTTCTTCGGTGAGCTTGCGGAAGATGGCCAAGGCTTCGGACTCGCGCCCCTTCTGCATCAGATCGATTCCGGTCTGGAGCGGGGTGCGACGAGCTTGAGCCCGCGCCGCATCGGGCACGAGCAGGTATCCAGCCGCCAGCAAAGGCAATGCGATGCGGGCCGGCCTCATCGCTTCGAGAGGTTCCAATTCATGAGAGAGGCCGAAAAATGGCAATTCCTTTGCTTCTAAGGGCATACGTGATGCGATTCTATCCCTTTTTCTCATTGACATGCAAGAAAGATCGGGATCCGGAGGCTTCGCGACCTCCCCAGCAGACAACCTGGAACCGAACTTCGCGTCCCGCTGGACGTTTGGTGGTGGGTAGCCATGCGTTTCCGGCTCTGGGCCGACAACGGGATCGGAGCGCGCGACGGCGATCTTCGCTTGTCGTGGTTTTGGATTATCTTGGACCCCTCGTGTCCGGCGATCCGTCGCCGGACGCGGCGTGCTCGCGTAGCTCAGTTGGATAGAGCAACGCTTTCCTAAAGCGTGGGTCACAGGTTCGATCCCTGTCGCGAGTACTTTCTCCAGTTCCCCGATTCGGCGATACCGGACCAACCATGTCCGTTGGTGCGGTTCCATTTGGTGACGGCCGATGATTCGGCTGGACGCTGGATGACGTAGTTTTCCGTCCGTGCGTGCCCTGGCTTCCTGGTGCGGCAGGGACGCGATGCTCTTCTTGGTTTTGTTGGAGAGCGATGGACTGCGAGATGCCGACCAAGGGAGCCTACCGTAGTGGGTAGTGTCCTGGCCTCGCGGTGCCGTGCCAGAGACAACAAGGATCCCACTCGCGATGATCACCAAAGAGTTGAAGAGTCTCCAGGACACCCTTTGGCGCACCGCCGACCAGCTTCGTTCCAATTCGCCGCTCAAGTCGTCGGAATACGCCGTGCCCGTCTTGGGGCTGATCTTCCTCAAGTTCGCCGACAGCAAATACGCCGCCCACGAAGCAGAGATCCAGGCCGAATACAAACGCTTGAAGGGAAGTCGCCGCGAACGCGGCATCTACGAGATCGCCATCTCCAAGTGCGGGTTTTATCTGCCGCACGATGCCCGCTACGGCTACCTGCTGGACCTCCCAGAAAAGGAGGATCTTGCCCAAGCCATCAAGCACGCGATGGAGCAAATCGAGGAGTTCAAACCCGACCTCCAGGGCGTATTGCCCAAGGACGAATACTTCCAGCTCAACCGCAAGAAAACGGGGAATCGCGAGATCATCGACAACGCCATGTTGGCGGGGCTGCTCAAGAGCTTCTCCAACATCCCTTCGGATGCTGCAGGCGACCTGTTCGGGCTCATCTACGAATACTTCCTGGGCAAATTCGCTTTGGCCGAAGGGCAGGGTGGCGGCCAGTTCTTCACACCCCGCTCGGTGGTGCGCCTGATGGTGGAGGTGATCCGCCCCCACGACGGAACGGTATTCGACCCCGCCTGCGGATCGGGCGGGATGTTCGTGCAGTCGGCGCAGTTCGTGGAAGCGCGCCGCACCGCCAATCCCGATGCCAGTCTGTACGTGTACGGCACCGAGATGACCATGGAAACCGTGAAGCTGGCCAAGATGAACCTGGCGGTGAACGGGCTGCGCGGCGAAGTGGTGCAGGCCAATGCCTATTACGATGATCCGTACGAAAGTTTTGGCAAGTTCGACTACGTGCTGGCCAATCCTCCCTTCAACGTCGACGAGGTTCTTCTCGCCAAGGTGGAAAAGGACGCGCGATTCAACACCTACGGCGTGCCGCGCAACAAGACCGATGCCAAGGCCAAGGACAAGGGGGCCGTCACGGTTCCCAACGCCAACTACCTGTGGATCAACCTGTTCGCGACCTCGCTCAAGCCCCAAGGCCGCGCGGCTCTGGTCATGCCCAATTCGGCCTCCGACGCCCGCCACAGCGAAGCCGACATCCGCAAGACCTTGGTCGACAAGGGCTTGATCTCGGGAATGCTCACGCTGCCGTCGAACATGTTCTACACCGTCACGCTTCCCGCCACGTTGTGGTTCTTTGATAAGGCGAAGAAGGACGACAAGATCCTGTTTATTGACGCCCGCAACGTGTTCACCCAGATCGATCGCGCCCACCGCGAGTTCTCCGAAGAGCAGTTGCAGAATTTGACGCTCATCCAGCGCTTGCGCGAAGGCAACCGCCAAGCGTTCGTGTCGCGGGTGGACCACTACTTCGAACAAGGCTTCGCGAGCCTTGCGGAAAATCGGCCCGACCTGGAAGCCGTGACGGCGCGCCTTGCGGCATTCTTGACAGAAAACGGCATCTCCGACATCCCCAAACCGAAACCTGTGTTGGCTCATGCCGACCGCTTGCTCTCCAAGCAAGCCACCCAACGCGAGCGGTTGGACCTGGAAGCCGTCGACAAGACCAACGCCGCCCAGCGCAAACTGTCCGAGACCGTGGCACCGTTCTTCGAGGAACTGCACGCCCTCCTGAAAGCCTACGACAAGTTGGTGCGCCAAGTGGAAAAGGACCAGGGCCGCAGCCGCGACCTCAAGGGGCTCAAGGCCGAACTGGAAACCTTGCACGCCGACGCCCGCGCCGCCGAATACTTCTTTGGCCACATCCGCTGGCTCCAGGAGCGCTTCCCGACCGCGACCTACGAAGACGTGACGGGCCTTTGCAAGCTGGCCTCGTTGGCCGACGTGCGCGAACAGGAATACTCGCTGAACCCCGGCCGGTACGTGGGGGTGGTGATCGAGGAAGACGGCAAGACGGAGGAGGAGTTCCTGGCCGAAATGCTCTCGCTGAACGAGGAGCTGGAGGCCTTGAACAAAGAGGCGCGAAAGCTGGAAACCGTGATCGGGAAGAACATCCGGTTGATTGCGGGGGATGAATGAAACATGCTACCAAATTGAAATTGGATGATTTCGTAATAGATAGCCGTGATGGCGAATGGGGCGAAGGCAACGAAAACTCGGGGCTTGTGAAGTGTTACCTCATTCGAGGTACCGATTTCTCTCGTCTGCCGAATAAGGATGTCGATCTACCCCAACGCTGGATTAAGAATCATCTGGTCGATCGCAAACGTCTTCAAACGAATGATTTGATTTTTGAGATGGCAGGCGGTACAGCGACCCAATCGACTGGGCGTTCTGCCATCCTCACAAAGCGATTCTTTCAGGAGCATGGAGATTTTCCGGTACTATGTGCTAGCTTTTGTCGCCATCTTCGGCTAAACAGCGATCATTGCCCTGAATACTTCTATTATTACCTACAGGCGCTATATGTATCCGGATACATGTCCGTATTCAATATTCAGCACACTGGCGTTTCAAGGTTTCAGTTCACGACCTTTAAGAGATTTACCGAGTTTAATCTCCCGCCCCTCCCCATTCAGCACAAGATCGCGGCGGTGCTTTCGGCGTACGACGACCTGATCGAGAACAACAACCGGCGCATCGGGCTTCTGGAGAAGATGGGCGAGGAGCTGTACCGCGAGTGGTTCGTGCGCCTGCGCTTTCCTGGCCACGAGTCCACGAAGATCGTGAAGGGCGTACCGGAGGGGTGGACAGTCAAGCGCATGGGCGATGTGATAGGGTATTACATCGGAGGTGGATGGGGAGAGGAATTCTCCAACGTAAGCAATCCCGTGGGAGCGTATGTTATACGAGGAACGGATATCCCGAAGTTTCAAAAGTCATACTCAAATTTGCCACCATTCAGGCATCACGCTGAATCAAACTTTCGAAGTAGAAAAATGAGTCCGGGAGATATCGTTTTCGAGGTTTCTGGGGGCAGCAAAGATCAGCTCCTTGGGCGCAGCCTCATGCTAACAAAAGGAATGCTTGACCTTCTGCAAGGGAATGTTATTCCCGCAAGCTTTTGCAAGCTGTTGCGACCAAACGTTTCGTCGATTTATTTGTCGCGCTTCCTGCAAGAGTACTATGCAACAGGTTTGGTTGGTACGTTTGAAATCAAATCAACCGGTATCAGCAATTATCAGTTCGAAGCGTTTTTGAAGTATCAAACCATAACAATCCCAGAGAATGCGATTCTTCAGCGGTTCGAACAGGTTTTAGACCCAATCGATGTGAAAAAGGATGCGTTGCTGCGTTCAAATGCAAATCTTGCTGATTCCCGCGACCGCCTTCTCACCCGCTTGATGTCCGGCAAGATCGACCTGGAATCGCTCGACATCGCCTTTCCGCCCAGCATGCAGGAGGCGGCATGACCGAGTTGTCGTCGGCCTATCTGCTGGGGCTCGTGCGCGAGCTGTGCAAGCTTCCCACCGAAACCGAGTGGGTCGAGTTCAAGCACAACAAAGCGGTCCCCGACGACATCGGCGAATACATCTCGGCGCTGGCCAATGCGGCGGCCATCCTGGGCAAGCCCCAAGGCTACCTGGTCTGGGGCATCGACGACACCACCCACGAAATTCTGGGCACCACCTTCGATCCGTCCACCTCCCCGGTCGGGAACGAAGAGCTGGAAAGCTGGCTCCTCCAGCGATTGGCCCCCAAGCTCAACTTCCGGTTCCATCGAGTTGTGGATGGCGAGCATACGGTGATTCTCCTGGAGATCGACGCGGCCTTCAAGCATCCTGTCCAATTCCAACATCTGGAATATGTCCGCATCGGGTCGGCCAAGAAGAAGCTCAAAGACTTCCAAGAACGCGAGCGCGCCTTGTGGCGGGCGCTGGATCGCATCCCCTTCGAGACCCAACTTGCCTTGGAGCACCAAACCGGCGCCGATGTGTTGCGCCTGCTCGATTATCCCGCCTACTTCAGCCTGTTGGAACGCCCTCTCCCCGATGGTCACAAGGCCATCCTTGATGCGCTCCAACAAGATGGCCTGATCGCACCGTGCCCAGCTGGCGGCCACGACATCACCCACATGGGGGCGCTGTTGTTCGCCCACAAGCTCGAGGCTTTCCCCAAGCTCAAACGTAAGGCCGTGCGAGTGATCCAGTACAAAGGCAAGAACAAGATCGAGACCTTGAAGGAGCAGGTGGGCGGGCGTGGCTACGCGGCCGGGTTCGAAGGGCTCATCTCCTACATCACCGCCTTGATCCCCTCCAACGAGGTCGTGGGCGCCGCGCTGCGCAAGACGGTGCCCATGTACCCGGAGCTGGCCATCCGCGAGCTGGTGGCCAACGCCTTGATCCACCAGGACCTGTTCGAGACCGGCACGAGCCCCTTGATCGAACTGTTCGAGGATCGCATGGAGATCACCAATCCCGGCGAGCCATTGGTCTCGGTACAGCGCTTTCTGGACACCCCGCCCAAGTCGCGCAACGAGGCGCTGGCTTCCCTCATGCGTCGGTTTCGCATCTGCGAAGAGCGCGGCAGTGGCATCGACAAGGTCGTGTACCAGACCGAGTTCTACCAGCTCCCGGCGCCATTGTTCGAGACGGGACCGGGCTTCACGCGCACGGTTCTGTTCGCCCACCAGGACATGGATGCCATGAGCAAAGAAGATCGGGTGCGCGCCTGCTACCTGCACGCCTGCCTCCAGTATGTCCAGCGTCAGAGCATGACCAACAAGTCGTTGCGGGAACGGTTCGGGCTCGACGAATCCAAGGGCGCCCAGATCACCCGGATTCTGAATGCCACCCAAACTGCTGGCCTCATCCTCAAGGTTTCGTCTTCCGAGTCGCGTCGGGACTCCTCGTACCTTCCTTTCTGGAGCACCTCCCAAGGGCTCAAGTCGTGACCGCGGCGCCAATGTGTTTTCGGTCATTTTCGCTGTCGCCCGGTCCGGGCCGCAAAAACCGCGAAATTCGCGAAATTTCCCACTTTTGGCCCTTCCATTCCTTTTCGGCCATTTTCGCTTGGGTGCCGACCGGTGGGATCTTCGCAAGGACGGTACCCGGGCAAACTGTGCCACAAGCCGTGGCACAAATGCTTGGGATTGCTTTAGCCATCTCATGGTATGCCGCCAAAATGTGTTTTCGGCCATTTTCGCTCCCGCTTCCGGGAGAGGCCAAAATCCTGCAAATTCCGCGAATTTTCCACTTCAGGACCCCTCCGTCCATTTTCGCAGCCGCCATTTTCGGATCTCAAGGTCCGTTTTGCGGCAATCCGCAGACCGTTTCCCTAGGGTAGCCCGCCCCCCTCCAACGGACCCACGCACCCAATGCCCAACTTCATTTCGGAAGACCAGATCGAAAAAGCCGCCATCGCCCTTTTGAAGGGGCGCTACGGCTACCGCACCCTCGATTGCAATACCGATCAACGCGAGGATCTGGCCGATCGCTCGGGCCGTGCGTCCAAACGCGAGGTGACGTTGCGCAAGCTGGTGCGGGAACACGCGGTCAAATTCAGTCCGGGAATCCCGGATGCCGACATCGATCGGGCATTGGAAGCGTTGTGGGAGCGGCGATCGGCGGCCCAACCGCTGGCAGTGAATCGCGAGCTGTACGGATTGATCCGCGATGGCATTCCAGTGGAATACACCAATGACCAAGGACGCAAGGTGCCTGGTTTGGTGCGGGTGGTCGACTTCGAACACCCCGACCAAAACGACTTCCTGGCCGTGACCCAGCTTTGGATCGAAGGCGACCGCGGATTCCGACGCCCCGACATTCTGATCTACGTCAACGGCCTGCCGCTGGTGTTCATCGAGCTGAAGAACTCCAACGTGAAGGTGCAGAACGCCTACGACGACAACCTGACCACCTACCGCCACGAGATCCCGCAGCTGTTCGCGCACAACGCCTTCTGCGTGCTGTCCAACGGGCTGGAAAGCCAGGTGGGATCGTTCAACGCCTCCTACGACTTCTTCTTCAGCTGGTTGCGCCCCGACGACGAGACGGAAAATGTCGTTCGCGAGCAGGTGGAGGAATCGGGCACAAGCCTGGAGCGCGTGATCCACGGCCTGTTCCCCAAGGAACGGCTTCTGGACTACATCGAGAACTTCGTCCTGTTCCACAAGGACAGCGTGAAGGTGGTGGCCCAGAACCACCAGTTCCTGGGCGTGAACAAGGCGATCGAATCCTTCAGGAACCGCGAAGGGCGCAAAGGCCGATTGGGCGTTTTCTGGCACACGCAAGGGTCGGGCAAGAGCTTTTCCATGATCTTCCTGTCCCGCAAGATCTTCCGCAAGTTCGCGGGAAATTTCACCTTCGTGATCGTCACCGACCGCGACGACCTGGACGGCCAGATCTACCGCAACTTCCTGGAGACGGATTCCGTCTCCAAGGCCGATGCCGCGCGGCCCGCGAATTCCGAAAAGCTGCGGGAATTCCTGGGTCGCAACATGCGCGTGGTGTTCACGCTCATCCAAAAATTCCGGATCGACAAGGGCCGCACCTATCCGGTGCTTTCCGAGCGCGACGACATCGTCGTGATCGTGGACGAAGCCCACCGCACCCAGTACGCGTCGCTTGCCGAGAATATGCGCAAGGGTTTGCCCAACGCGCAGTTCTTCGCGTTCACGGGAACGCCAATTCTCGGCAAACGCAAAGGCAAGGATCTATACCAGGGCAAGACCTACGAGTGGTTCGGCGACTACGTGAGCCAGTACACGTTCCGTCAATCGGTGGAGGACGGCGCCACGGTTCCGCTGTTCTACCAAAAGCGAGTTCCGGAAGTCTTGATCCAGAACGACACCCTGGGTCAGGACTTTTCCGACATCCTGGAAGACGAGAACCTCGACGAGGCTTCGCAGCGCAAGCTGGAGAAGGAGTTTTCCACCGAGCTGGAAGTGATCAAGCGCGACAGCCGTCTGGACCGGATCGCGCAGGACATCGTTGAACACTTCCCGCAGCGCGGCTACAAGGGCAAGGGGATGGTCGTGTCGGTCGACAAATTCACCGCCGTGAAGATGTACGACAAGGTCCAGAAGGCTTGGAAGGAAGAGATGACCCGGCTGGTGGGGCTCAAGAGCAAGGCCCTCACCGAATCGGAAAGGAACCGGCTCCAGGCGCGGTTGCAGTACATGCGCGGCGTGGAAATGGCCGTGGTGGTGAGCGAGGATGCGGGCGAGGAGGAACGCTTCCGCAAGCAGAAGCTGGATATCAAGCCGCACCGCGACCAGATGAACCGGATCGACAAGAACGGGCACGACATCGAGTACCGCTTCAAGGATCCCGACGATCCGCTCCAACTGGTGTTCGTGTGCGCCATGTGGCTGACAGGTTTTGATGCGCCCACGGTCTCCACCCTGTACCTGGACAAGCCCATGCGGGACCACACCCTCATGCAGACCATCGCGCGGGCCAACCGGGTGAGCTCCCACCTGGTCGACGGCGTCTCCAAGCGCAACGGCGAGATCGTCGACTACTACAACGTCTTCCGTCGCATGAAGGAGGCCTTGGGCAACTACGCCAAGGGCGGCGAACCCGACGCCGATGTTCCCGTCCCCGACAAGTCGGCCTTGTTCGATCTGTTGGACCAGGCGATCCAAGCTGGCGTCGATTTCTGTTGCTCCTTGGAGATCGACCTCCAGAGCGCCCTGGGCGCGGATACCACCTTCGCCAAGCTGGATTGCTTCAAGCGTTTCGCGAACATCATCCTGGGCCGCGACGAATCGTGGAAGGAATTCAAGGTCTACGAGAACACCATCGACGCCCTGTACGAGGCCTGCAAGCCCGAGATCCTGGGCCGCGAGGCGCGTCCGTTGGTTTCCGTGTTCCAATACCTGCGCGCCGTGATCGAGACGGAAATCGGCAACGGCGACACCGAAGCCGTGAAGATCCGGATCGGCGAACTGTTGGACCAGAGCGTGGTATCCGCGTCCGACGCTCTCAAAGGTCATGATGACGGCCTATCCCCGTCCTTGAAGATGGGGAAGGTGCTGGACTTGAGCAAGCTGGATGTCCCTGCGCTCGAACACGATTTCGCGACGTCGGGCTACAAGAACATCGAGCTTGTGAACCTGCGCGAGTTTCTCCAGAAGAAGCTGGAAGAAATGTTGCGCGAGAACTCCACGCGCGTGGATTTCGCCGCGAAGCTCCAGCAGATCATCGACAAGTACAACTCCGGGGGCCAGACCACCGAGAACTACTTCGACGACCTCCTCCAGCTTGCCAGATCACTGAAGGACGAAGACGAGCGGCATGTGCGCGAAGGGCTCACCCCGGAAGAACTCGAGATCTTCGACACGCTCAAGAAGGACAAGATGACCGAAGCCGAAACGGTGAAGGTCAAGAACGCGGCCAAGCATCTGGTCCACCGGTTGCGCGAAGAGCGGCCCAAGGTGCTGGTGCAGGATTGGTGGAAGGATCACCAGACCAAGGAGCGCGTCAAGGAGGAGGTCGGGAAGGTGCTGGACAGCGACCTTCCCGAAACCTACGACCGTGCGGTGTTCGCCGAAAAGACCTCGCGCGTCTTCACGCTCCTGGTGGACTACGCCGAACGCGGGGTGAAATGGGCGGCATGAGCAGGTGATGCCAAGGAAGAGCTGCTCCCGGGTGTTGCGGAGCGTCTCTTCCTTTTCGCGGGGCCCGGATCTTCCCGCCTATTGCGCCCGCACGAAGGGGTTCGACTTCTTTTCCCGGCCGATGCTCGTGTGCGGGCCGTGTCCCGGCACCACGACGGTCGCGTCGGGGAGCGTGTACAGGTGCCGCTGGATGGATCGCACGAGCTGGTCGGCGTCGCCGCCGGGGAGGTCGGTGCGGCCCACGGATCCGTGGAACAGCGTGTCTCCGACGACCACCAACCCCATGGACGAAAAATGGTAGGCCACCTGGCCTTGCGTGTGGCCGGGGGTGTGCAGCACCTGTAGACGGAATCCGTCTTCGATTTCCAGGGTCTCGCCGTGCTCCACGTGGACGGGGGCGATGTCCGGCGCCTTGGCCTGCAAGCCGAACTTCGCGCCCCATGCCGGCAGTTCGTTGAACAGGGGCCAGTCGTCGCGGTGCAGGTGCGGGACCAGTCCGGTCGAGCGGCCCGCGTCGCAGGCTCCGGCCGCGTGGTCGAAATGCGCGTGCGTCAGCAGCAGCAGCTTGGGTTTGAGGGCGTTCTCGCGGACGAAGTCCAGGAAGGTCGACGCGTCGTCGGTGGGGTCGATCAGGACCGCCGATCCGGTGTTCTCGTTCCAGACCACGGTGCCGACGCAGCTCAGTACGCCCGAAGGCATGGACTCCCAACGCAAGGACGCGCTCATGCTGGATTCTCCCGGTGTCGATTCATGGTTCCGTGCGGAACCCCACGATTGGTGGCGATGCAAGATACTTCGGACGTCGGCGACAATCGTGGCGCGTCCAAGATCCTGGAACTCAGCCCTTCTGCCTGGCCGATGTCGGAATGCGTCTTCCCGAAACCCCGCTCGCGCCTTCCAGCAGGAACCGCAGCGGTTTGGCGGCCCATTCCCCGGCGTAGTCCACCCCGATCCTGGGCGTCGCCAGAACGGATTCCGCCAAGGGGGTGGGGCGGGGTCGGAAGGCAAGTTCGCTTCCCGTGCAGAGATCCATCCGGTTGTGGAGGCTCGTCTCGATCCCCAGCGCCTTGCAGAGCTTGGCGGGGCCGGCCATCGCCGTTTCCCGACCCGCGCCGGGAGGCCAGGAGGACGCCCCCCGGATCAGGACCGCCTGGGGGTCGCCTTCGGGTCCGGTGACCACGTTCAGCATGTGGTGCATCCCGTACACGAAGTACACGTAGGCGCGACCGGCGGGACCGAACATCGGATCGGTGCGCGGGGTGCGCCCTTTGGAGGCGTGGCAGGCGAGATCGTGGGCGCCCACGTAGGCTTCCGTCTCCACCACCCGGCACAGGATTTCGCCAGCGGCGGTTCGCCGCACCAGCAGGCAACCCAGAAGGTCGCGCGCCACCGTTTCCGCGTCGCGGGCGAAGAACCCGCGAGGCAGATCCGCCGCCGTGCCGGATTCCGTCACCGGTTCACTCCGACGCAGGGGGCTCGTTCCTGGGGCCGTCGCGCAGGGCGGTGGGCGTGGTGTCGAACAGTTCCTTGAACACGCGGTTGAAATGCGGCGTGTTGCTGTAGCCCACGCGCTGGCTGATCTCCGCGATGGGGAGATCGGTCTCCAGGAGCAGCTTGCGGGCGGCTTCCCCGCGGACCTTGTTCAGGTAGGCCTTGAACAGCAGGCCCGACGCCATCTTCACGTGGTGGGTCACCCGATCGACGGGCACCCCGGTGGAACGCGCGATCTTTTCCAGCGAAAGATCGGGATCGGCGTAGTCGTGCCCGATGCATTGGACCACCGCGTCGCGCTCCCGGTCGGCGTAGGACACGGCTTCGATCGGCAGGAAGTAGGGGTCGGCAGGAGGCGATGGGAGCTTGACGGATTCCTTCACGCGCTTGGCGCCGGCAAGCCGAAGGAGCGAAACGTGAACCAGTACCAGAGCCAGGGCGGCCCCCCAGATCCCCAGGCGCCGGGGGGCGTTGGAAGGTGCGATGGCGATCCGCGAGACGCGCAGCTCCAGATCCTTGCCCAGCGGCGTGCCGGGGCCCGTTTGCAGCACCAGGCGGACGACGCGATCGCGTCGCTCCGGCCCGAGGGTGGAGGGCAGGATCCCGGCCGCCGAATACCACCACGAAGGAGTGGTGAACTTCTCCAGCGGGATCCTGTAGGAAGGCGTCCCCGGAACCAGTTCCTGGTCCATGCATTCGTAGCGGGCGGATTGCCATTTGTCGTCGCGGGTGAATCCGGGGATGTCCTCCACCAGGCACAGGGTCAAGAGCGACAGATCGCTGCGCACGACATCCAGTTCGAGCGTGCCGGGACCGGAAAAGTCCACGCCCTTGGGGTCCAGGAACAGGATGGTTCCCGCCACGGGCCAGGTCACGCCGGTGTCCAGGCGCATCTTCATCACCAGATCGTTCTTCAGCGGATGCACGCTGGATGTCGATCTCCCATTGTCGGGCTGGTCGGAAAACGCCAGGAGGCGTCGCTTGGGTTCGCGCCAGACCGTGGTGGCCGGGCGGGCCAGGGCGAGGTCCAACCCGAGAGCGACCAGCAGCCAAGCCGCCGGAAGCCAAACAACGACCTTCGACCAGGTTCTGGACCGTGATATGCGCTGGAACATCGTGCAGAGAAATTAGTCCATCATCCGGCCCGGCGGGAAAAGCACTTTGCAATCCATGATCGCGGTCGTGCAGCGTTGCCGGGAAGCGTCGGTTCGGGTCGACGGAGTGGAAATCTCCCGGATCGCCAAAGGCTACCTGCTGCTGCTGGGAGTGGAAAAGGGCGACGCCGAGCCGGATCTTGTCTGGTTGTCCGACAAGGTGGCGGGACTGCGCCTGTTTCCCGACGCCCAGGGGAAGATGAACCTCGATCTTCGCGAGGCGGGGGCGGAGGTGCTCTGCGTTTCGCAGTTCACCCTCCTGGCCGATTGCGCGCGCGGAAGGCGCCCCGGGTTCCAGCGCTCGGAAGATCCCGTCGCGGCCAAGGCCATGTGGGAACGCTTCTGCGACCGGCTTCAGGAATCCGGGATTCCCGTGGGGCGCGGGATCTTCGCGGCCGACATGCAGGTGTCGCTGGTGAACGATGGGCCGGTGACCATCCTGCTCGACAGCCGCCGCAAGACCTGATGGCCGGGCGCTTCGGCGCCTCAATCCATCCGGTCGGTCCGAATGAACTTCGCCGCGTCCCCGGCGCCGTTGTCCATCAGGTAGGTGCCCGGGGCGACGGCGCGGCTTCCGATCTTCCAGGCCTGGGCGAGGTCCATCGGGATGCTAGTCGAAAACCGTCGGACCACCCGACCCCGCAGATCCATGATCGTGTAGGTGCCGGCCGGGTTCCGCTTGCGCCGCGCCGCGTCGGATCGCACCCCCGACATCGCGGGCACGAACCGGTACCAGGCGAACTTCGCGTTGGCGGTGGTCCCCTTGAAGACCAGGAACAGGTCCTTCTTGCCCGTCAGTCCCCTCAGGGCGCATTCGGTGGTGGCGAAGGTCGTGCTCGAGGC